>JBBSSJ010000178.1:0-9827 GCA_038242095.1 Cytophagales bacterium | reverse complement strand
TCGATTGATCTTCTCAGAGCAGTGGCCCCAATGATAATGCATGTCCCACCACCAAACATCCAGCCCAGCCAAATAACTTCCAGAGTTTTAGGGAATGAGGTGAATAAAAATACCGCCATAACCGCGTAAACCCACGCTCCCAAACGAAAAAAAGAGAGCAGATGAGCCAGAACGGGGCGCTGCAAGGCGGTCAAAATACGGTATATTTCCTGGGAAATATGTTCAACTACCAATATGCTATAGAACCAACCAATTAAATTCCAGGGAAGAAAGTCGCTCCAGAAAATCAGGAGTAATAGTGGAAAAATCGTTGAATAGGTAATTAGATAAAATACAAATTGGTCACGAATAAGTGCAGCCCATTCGCTATTGGGAAGCCTGAGAAGCTCCCTTACAACGTAGTGATGGTAATCCATGCCCACCAAAGACAACGCATAGGCCACCGTGGATACAAATAGGCCGTAGGTACCCAAATCCTTCGTGGGTAAAACCCGAGCCATGTACATGATCAGGATGAACTTACTAAGAATCGTTAAGCCACGAATAGCGATGTTGAACAAAGAAGCTCCACCTGAAATGCTGATTTTCATTAATATATTTTCAAGATCTTGAATTCAGGCAAAGGGTTTCTATACAATGACTAATATGAGTTTTACGCATATCTTCACCAATAGAGGGCTTTATTTATAAGATCATTTTCAATCTGAAATGATAAGTCTATTTACATATTTATCATAAATATTGTTATCAATAGGTACAGGAGAGTATTTTTCAACTGCTAGGGGATCTAAGGAATATTCTACCTGAAGAAGTAGTCTGCGGCCACTTTTTGGGAGTAAACCTTTGTGGAAGCCAAAAGTATCTACCATGAAAGCACTGCCCTTGGGTCTTTCAAAAATGATAATATTTTGTTTACCAAATTTAGACTCTATCTCGTTGTCTTTGTACCTCCTGATCCTCCTATAAGCGGGTGAAGCAGAAGATCCCTTTACGTAAATATGAGGGCCATTTTCTGCCGAAACATCTGTTAGATAGATGAAAAATTTGCAAAATCTCCAATCATCTACATCACGATGGTATAATTGTGCCTCTTCCGCCTGCTTCTTACCGCCAAAGGACCACCACATATTGATGTTGCTGATAGTTGGTGCGGCTCCTAAAAACTCTTGGGCAAGGGCTATTACCCCATTATCATTGGCTATTTCCAAGATGTCGGAATTTCTTACCAAATCCTTTCGCTCATAGTGCGCAATATGGCTTTCTGGAGCGGGATTTGTAAGATCGATGCTACCCAAATGGGGCCTGTACGGATCGTGACATTCCAGCATCTCAATGTAAGCCATTATCCTGCTAAGTCTCTCAGATGAAACCAGATGATCGAATACTGTAAAACCATCGCTTCGCAAATTATCAACGTGCTTGGACAGCTTGCCTTTCTCTATAAAACTCGATTTGGTATTTTCAGCAAAAGAAAGGTTTTTGCCTCTGTTTGAGGCAATCACATTTGCTATTGTGTCTCTTAACCGCTTTTCCGTAACCCGAAGCATTATGCGGTACTCTAAATTCTTAAGTAGATTACTCATATTGTTTGAACATAATTTTATCTCACATAACTTGATTAAGATGCATTAAATTATATAGTTAAGGGGGTCCCCTTTTTGTGCGATTGCTTTGAAGATTTTCCTAATAAACTCTCATAATGTTTAGGATGCAACCCATCCCCTGGCCTTAATACCCGGATATTTCTCTCAGTAAATATCTGCCCTTCCTCAATATCTTCTACCACGTAGATCGAGCGCTTAAAGAGCAGACTCTTTTTCTCCGCTTCCTGCACGTATAATTGCACACCGCCCATCGCCAAAAACGCCCGATCCGTCTCGTCTACCAAACTTTGTAATTCGGCGGGTTCCAGGGAGAAGGCACTGTCGACCCCGCCATCGGTACGGCTCAGCGTAAAGTGCTTTTCGACCACCCGTGCGCCCAGGGCCACAGCAGCGACCGCAACCCCCACGCCCATAGTGTGGTCGGACAGCCCGATGATACAGTCTGGAAATATTTCCTGCAAGACCTTGATCGTATTTAGGTTGGTATTTTCAGGGGTAGCGGGATAAGTGCTGGTGCATTTAAGCAGTACGAGTTCTTGGCAACCATTGTCGCGCAGTACCTGAACCGACTCGATGATATCAGCAATGGACGACACACCCGTGGACATGATGACGGGTTTACCCGTACGGGCCACCTTTTTTAACAAAGGATGATGCGTATTCTCAAAGGAGGCAATTTTGTAAAGCGGAGCGCCCAGTTGTTCCAGAAAGTCAACCGCTGTTTCGTCGAAAGGACTCGAAAAGCAAACCAATCCCAGTTCCTCCGCCAGATCAAAAATTGGCTGGTGCCATTCCCAAGGCGTGTAAGCTTGCTTATATAAATCGTAGAGTTCACGACCATACCAAAGCGAGTTAGGGTCTGAAATGGTGAATGCACCCTTGACCGTCATCGTATCCGCCGTGTAGGTCTGCAGCTTGATGGCGTGAGCCCCGCTGTCAGCAGCCGCCCTAACAATGGCCAGGGCGCGGTCGAGGGACTGATTGTGGTTCCCCGACATCTCGGCGATAATGAAGGGCTTGCCAATTTTTGAGAAATAGTGATTCTCGTTCTGTTCCAAAAGAATACTGGATTGATGGAAAATTCTATTGAATGCTGCGGATTAGCATAAAAGCCTCGGCTAGGGGGCGACCAACCACGATACCCCAACGCTGAGACTGAATAGTTAAAGCTTCCGGAGATCTGGGATGCGGAAAGGGACGTCTTTCAAACTCGTAAGATTCCATGCCTTTTATTTTAGCGTCAAGGTTATGTTGACTCACTTCAAAGAAAACATTTGGAACAAAATGCCTGGGATCGGAAGGGGAACGCCACTCTGTCCCCGATGGTGTCTCAAAAGTAAGGATATTATTTACAGTTTCGTGTGATAGTGGTCTGGTAGCGGTGAGCACCGCTTCGAAGGTACGCTGATGATCAATATTGACGTCTCCTCCGTGGTGTGTAAAGATCACGTCAGGTTTAAAACTTAACTTCTCTTGTTCAACTGCTTTGATTATGTCTAATAGCGCTACTGAATCAAAGCGATTATCAGGAAATTCATGCAAACTAACACTTTGATAACCAATCGCGGTTTGGGCGGCTGTGATATTACGACGATGTGTGGCCAACTCCTGTTCCCACAAGAGTATATCTCTGGAATTCGACCGAGAGGTAATCCCCTCGCCCAAAATAATGACATGAGCTTCAACCCCAAATTCACCGATTAACCGGTTCATGGTTGCGCCTAGCCCCAATAACTCATCATCGGGGTGAGCCACCACGACCATGATTCTTTTATTTCTTAGTGATTCTAACATCAGCGATTAAGTAATCTTTCTTAGGACTAGCCCTGGAAAATTCAATTTTAAAATGATCTGTTTCCAAAAAAGCACAAGGATAGCCTTCTGAATCCAGCATTCGGATGTAGTCGTATAGTGATTCTAAAGAATTAAGGGACGATACATCGCCTTGTTGGGGATTCCTTCTTTTAAAAGCAGTAATCTCCCCGGATTGTGGGGAGGGCTGCGGTACATTAGCGATTATTTCTTCGATCATTTCAATAATAACCTTACTCGCTCGCAAAAATATCTCCTCAGCGGTACCAAATAAAGCCAAATCCCTTTTGAGATAGACGTCCCCCGTGTCGATTCCTTCTGTTACTCGCAGAGCAGAAATTTTTGTCTGCTCGTGTCCTCTGACAATCAGGTTTTGTAGCGGTGAGCCGCCTCGTCCGTAGGGTAAATCCGTCATGTGAAAAACAATACAGTTGAATGCATTGTAAATCTCCTTTGGGATAATATAGGACCAGTGCGGTAGAAAGATGTAATCTGGCGAAAGAGATGATAAGTTCGTCAGAGTAAATTCTTCCTTGTGATTTATAACTGTGACCTCAACCCCACAGGATTTGAAATGATCTTCCAAATGCCGGTGGACAGGATTTGTATTGGCAATGATAATTTTCATTTCATAAACTTGTAATAAATCTTGTCATTGAGTTCGACTGATTCTTGCTGCTGAAAGTCTAGTGACCTAAAAACTTTACATGATGAAACGTTTTCTGGCTTCACAAGAGCAATCAGTCTGGTCTTGCGCCATTCTTCCCCTTCTTTAATAACCTCCTCTATGGCTTTTGTTAAGATTATTTTGCCCAGACCTAAGCCTCTGAAATCGCAATCCAGGGAATAATCGATCAATATTTCTCCTTCGACCAAATCAAAGCGAACTTGTCCGATGGTTTTCCCTTCTTTTTCAAAGCAGTATAGCAAAGTGCTGTCTGATGCTAACCTGTCGGCAAACCAACGCACATGATCCGAATAAGCAATGGGTCTGTTATCGATCGAGTTGTTTCTAACCTGGGTTTCGTTGACCCATTCATAGTATTGGCCAACGTCTTCAGCAGTGGCTTTTCTTGTTTTTATACCGGTGCTTTCAGCAAAACTTGTGAAAACATCAATCAATCGCTTTGGTGATTGCCCATCTATCGGACTGGGCATTTTGTCGAATTGCGGATCTCCCACCGTAGGATATGCGCTCTCAAAATCAATTGCAAACTTATTGCTTACTAGAAAATCATAAATATCTTTCTGGTTATCAGCGGTTTTATTTAGATACAAAGTCCCTCCTGAACACAAATATTCGTAAGCGATCCCGCTGGGAGGGGTTATGGCAACACTACAGGCTGACATGACACAAGCCATATCATTTGCATTTAGATTCTCAAATAGCTTCATGTTCATGCGACTGTTTTTTATGAACTGTCGCAATTCACGAGAATGTTTGTACGCACTTCCTGTGACGATATGAAATTTTCTTTTGGAGTTAGAATTAATTAAGACTTTCAGTATCCTTAGCGTGTGGTTATCGGTATCTGCGCCCCCCATCGCGAGCATAAGGTTGGATGAGGAAGCTTCCAGACCACTACTCTTAACAGAAGCCAATTCCAAAAACGGTTTTCGGAGCAGGGCATAGGCTGGTCCCAGGCAAAACCGAGTATAAGTTTCATGAGAATACTTCTCGGAAGAAATTCCGCCAGCTTGGTTGATTACAATATCCGCCAGAAAGTGCGAGGCATGAAGATCATCGATACAAACCAGTTTGCAGCCGGAAGTTTTAACGATACGCTGATAGTCCGTGCAGAAGTTGTATCCGTCTAAAACAACAATATCGTCTTTGGCCAAACGATCGTCAACCAATGCAAGCGCTTCTTCCAGATGATTGGTTGTTTCTGGTAAACTGATCAACGAATGAACCCGGGTAATTTGCTCTTGCAGTTCTTTGGAAGGGTTTTGGATCAAAAAAACGCAACTAAACTTCCCCGACAGCATATCAGCCAACGCTAATGAGCGGGTAATGTGGCCCAATCCTATTTTGGAGTTTCCATCCGCCCTGAAATATACCATATTCGTTTGTTTATACCTCAGATTTACCGTTACATCATCTGTTACTTATAGGGTTCGGTAGGATAAGCGAAACCCTCGTTCTTACTTAAAATACTCACAGCGACCCTTTCATCGGGAAGATTTCTTTTAGAAAATCCATCGTGGCTGGATACGATGGAATAGATTTCGTCATACGCTGGGTTCCAGCTGAACATTGTGGCGTAATTCATCTTATAACTGGATAAACCTTCGCGATGGGTATAACCGTTTTTATAAGCAAAGGGGGGGTGAAAGTCAACGATAGCCAACTGGCCGTTGTCTGACAGGCAGCGATCCGCTTCGGCGGCTATTTTGAATAAATCCTTTCTATCGCAAAGGTATAAGCAGAAGCCGAAGACAATCAGATCAAACGCACTATCCTCGAAGGGTAGCGAGTCAGCGGTACCTACATGGAGCGTAAGAGCGGGGAAAGCCAATTTTCCCTCTTCAACCGCCGCCGAAGAAGGTTCGACTCCATAGCACTGCGAGTCAAATGCAAGCTGCATATCATTTAACCGCGTGCCGTTTGAGCAACCGATCTCTAAAATCTTAATAGGGGCCGCTTCAATCGCTTTCAAGGACTTTATCAGAAGACTCTCTTGATTTTTCGTGCGATCGTAGTGCTCTTGATTCCTCAAAAACCACTGATCTCCCTCAGTATTCAGAAATATGTCTTTTTGCAATTTATTCTGACTTTTGGTAAACTGGATAACTTGACAAATTCTGCGAAAATCAATTCAGCCTCTTAAATCCTGCGTGACACACGGGCCCTTCCAATAGTTCGCTTACGTCCTTCCCGCCTTTCTCGCAATCGGCAATGATTTGAAAAACGCCTTCCAGTTCACCAAAGTATTTTTTCAGAATCGGCTCGGTGTGCGCCATGCTGACGTACACACTGTTGCTAGCCAGAAATCCCTTCTTAAGCATCTCCTGCGTTATCAGAGTTTTGTACTTCAAATGATCGTCCGAAGCAAAACTGAAAGAAATCAGGGCGGGCAATCCAGCCGTACTCAGTTCCAGGCCGTGGCGATTAGCCATCTCCTGCCATTCTACAGCGATTTTACGGCCCGTTTCGGTGATGTACTCCCAGGATTTCTCCCGCTCCATCACTTCCAGGGTTTTTAAAGCGGCCGTCGGGCCGATGCGCTCGGTCCAGAAGGTGCTGCTGATGAATGTTTTCTGAGCGGCCTCCATGACAGACTGCTTGCCGACCACTGCTGTAATGGCGTAGCCGTTACCCAGCGTTTTACCGTACATGGCCATATCGGGTTCCACGCCGTAGAGCTGGTGCAGCCCGCCGAATGTTTGTCGGAAGCCGGAGGTGCACTCGTCGAAAACCAGCACAATATTTTTCTGCGTGGCCAGTTCCCGCACCTTTTGTAGAAAATTGTTTTCCGGCCCCTTGTTGCGGGACACCTCCATTTTGATTACGCCGATGTCGTGTTCCTGCACCAGCGTTTCCAATTCTTCGAAGTTGTTGTAGTTGAAGGGAAACACCGTACCCGCTAAGTCCTGAGGAACGCCTAGGGGATCAAGCCCCGGGAGCAGGTGACCGGAAAGATTTTCGTTGGTGCCCAGATTAGCCGACAGGTACCAGTCGTGCCAGCCGTGGTAGCCACAGATGGCGACCTTGTCTTTACCAGCGGCGGCGCGGGCAATGCGGATAGCGATGGCGTTGGCCTCGCCACCGCTACGGGCAAAACGCACCATGTCGGCCCAGGGGTTCAGCTCCACGAGGCGCTCGGCCAGATACACTTCCTCGGGGCAGTTGAGCGTGGTCATGTTGCCTTTACGCACGGTTTCAAGCACGGCTGCGTCCACTTCGCCGTGGGCGTAACCGAGTATGTTGGTGCCGATGCCCATAATCGATAGGTCGAGAAACTCGTTGCCGTCCAAATCCCAGACGGTGCATCCCTTGGATCTGGAATAGTAAGAAGGCCAATTCTCGGGCAGAAACATCTCGGGCCGCTTGGAAAGCAGCATCGTGCCGCCGGGGATGAGGGTTTTGGCTTTTTTGTATAATTCTTGTCCCGTTCTCATATTCAGTCTGCTTGCAGGGACTTGATAAAGCCCTCGTTTCTGTTTTGGTTCTGGTTGATTTGCCGCACTTCGTCGTGCCGTTCCATGTACTCGGCGTATTCCTGCCAGGTTCGGTCGGTACCCAGCTTTTCTATCAAGGCCGATATTAACTCGTAATCGGCGGGCTCGTCTACGGTCATGCGCAGGTGCCCGTAGTTTTTGCTGTCTTCAGCGTAGTTCTCCGACTTAAATATATTACCTCCTTTAAACGTGGAGTTTTTCCAGAGGTATGGCGTAACATGTTCCCGCTCCGAGGCGAGTTTGGCTTCCTGCCAGGCATTGTTCAAAGCCGACATTCTAAAAACTTCTGCATCCTGGCCGTCGGGATAATGCGGATCGAGGGTATTGGAACAGTAATCCAACTGATTATCGACGGTGTACTGAATGATCTTGTCGATCAGCGTGGCGTCGATTAGCGGACAGTCGGCGGTGAGCCGCACAATATATTCAGGCTGGTCCGCTTGTTGTCGAGCGGCCTGATAAAAGCGGTCGAGCACATCGTTTTCGTCGCCCCGAAATACCTCATAACCCCAAGCTTTTACCAATTCAGCCGTTTTGTCATCAGAAGCAAGATTGGTCGTGGCGACTACGAGTTTGTCAATCTTTTGGGCCTTGGCAATTCGGCGCAGGTTAATCTCTAATAGGGATTTTCCACCGATCTCCATCAGAATTTTTCCCGGTAGTCGGGTGGAGGTCATGCGGGCCTGGATAATGGCGAGTGTTTTCATTTCCAGTTCGTGGGGTTCAGCAAATCTACGTCTTTCACATGAATGTGATCAATCGCCGCCGATAGTTCCGGTGGCAAAGCTTGATCGAGATTCTCTAGGTTAGCTTTCAACTGCTTTATCGAATCGACCCCAATAAGGACGCGGTCGATGTTTTGATTGGCGATGGCGTAATTGAGGGCCATACTTTCCAGCGGAACTTCAAATTGGGAAGATAACCGGCGCAGTTTTTCCAGTTTAACTTCTAAGGGAGCCAGCTTCTCAGGTATTTTCTCAAGATTCATAAAAAATAATCCCTGCAAAAATACGGAACGCACGTGAATCTCTTTACCGATACTTTTGGCCTTGGCAAGCAAGTTGCCACGCTGAGAATGATTATCGAGAAGATTGTAGGGTAATTGGATCAATGAGATACTTGAATCTTCGATGACTTCCGCCAACTGTTGGTTGGTATAAACCGATACCCCTATCTTTTTAACCAGTCCCTTTTTGACCAAATCGTCAAATTCAGAAACAACGGCATGGTTGGTGCGGTAATCCTGGAAATCGTGAAACATGCAGGCGGACAAACGCTGGACCGCGAATTTCTCTAACTGCTGATTTAGCCAGGTTTCGGCGACAAAATCTGTCCCGGCTTTGAATTTGGTGATGATGTCAAATTTATCAGCGCGGGAGGCATGGTACCGGCCAATAATTTCGGGGGCGCTACCATACGCATCGGCCGAATCAAGGGTCCGGATGCCCTGGCTAAAGGCATAATCCAGAATATCGGTAACGCTATCGGCGTCGGGTTGGCCCTGTTGGTTATTAATGCCGTAGTTTAACCCGAACTGCACCGTTCCCAGGATGATTTTACTGGTGGTTGTATTCATGGCTCAAAATGTCCAGTTGGTAGGCGTCCTGGTAATTTTTCATTATGCTGTAAAGCGTGCGGATGCATACGCTCCTAGTCATAAAATTCTTGAACTTTTTGAATAACGTACGCTTGCTCTTCGTCGGAAAGCGTAGGATACATGGGTAAACTCAAGCATTGCCGATAATATTGCTCGGCCAAGGGTAAATCGCCTTCCTTCCAGCCGAGCCGTTGATAATAAGGCATAAGGTGGCAGGGGATGTAATGAATTTGGGCAAAAATATCATGCTGCTTCAAAAAATTATAAAGTCCTACCCGGTCCTCTACTTCAATAACATACAAGTGATAGGCGTGTCCTTGTACTACGCCCGATTGACCTTTGATAAAAGGTTGGCTGGTGAAAGCCTCCGCGTATTTCTGAGCAATAGTGCGTCTTCTGGCTAGTCCTTCGTCCGCCCGTTTCAGTTGGGAAATGCCAAGCGCCGCCTGGAAATCGGTCAGGCGGTAGTTGAAGCCCAGTTCCTGCATCTCCATGTACCAGCCGGGATAATCGTCGGCCGTTGGATCGCCCGCCGCCCACTGGGGGGAGTTTTTGAATCGGTCGGTATCGCGGGTGATGCCGTGGGTACGCAGGGTGAGCAATTTCTGGTAGAGTTTTTCGCTGTTGGTCGT
>JBBSSJ010000177.1:0-9840 GCA_038242095.1 Cytophagales bacterium | reverse complement strand
TTTTCTCGCGGCGCTGCCCACGGTCGCCACCGTACGAAGTGCTGTCGCTCGGCTTTGAAACGGCGGGAGCAGGCGCTTTTTCGGCGGGCTTTGCCGCCGGAGCAGGCGCCTTCTGCGCGTTCATGGCGTCCTCTTTGGTGATTCTGCCACCTGCGCCCGAGCCTTGTACGTTTTTTGGGTCGATTCCTTTTTCAGCCAGAATTTTGGCCGCCACGGGCGAGGTGTGCGCCGCTGTGCCGCTGAATTCCTCAGCCTCAGACTGATGCACGATAGGTACCTCGGCGCTGCCGGGCGTGGCGATGTGGTTGGGCACGCTTTCTCCGGTATTACCCTTGGCTCCTACCTCAATCCGGCAGATGACCGCGCCGATTTCTAAAGTTTCGCCTTCGATAGCCACAATTCGTAAAACACCAGCCGACTCGGCGGGTAGCTCGAAGGTAGCCTTATCAGATTCCAACTCGCAAATGATTTCGTCGAGCGCCACCTGATCCCCGTCCTTTTTATTCCAGGTAGCAATCGTCACCTCGGTGATTGACTCGCCTACGGTGGGTACGGTCATCTCAATAGTCTTCGGGGTTACCGAAGTAGTCGGTCGGGCCGGAGTTTCCACCGCGGCTTTTTCCGATTTTGCCACAGGCGTATCCATCATTGGCGTCGCCTTCGTTTTGTTCTCAGGCGCGTTTCCATTGGACGACGCTCCCTTTCCTGCGGTCGCATCTTTGTCTATCGTAGCAATGAGGTCACCAATCGCCAGGGTTTCACCTTCCTGCGCTTTGATGTGCAGGACGCCGTCGCTCTCGGCGGTGAGTTCAAAGGTGGCCTTGTCGGAATCGAGACCACAGATCACTTCGTCCATCTTGACGGCATCGCCCTCATTCTTGAACCAGGTCCCAATGGTAACTTCCGATATCGACTCGCCCACGGGCGGTACTTTTATTTGTATTTCAGCCATAATTTTAAAAAGGGGGTAAAACGGTTAAACGGTCAACGGTTAACGGCCTTTTACGATTTCTTTTTCGGCCTCGCATTTTTCAATCCGAGCCTCCGTTTACCGTTGGCCGTTGACCTTTAACCCAAGAAATTTCATTCGAACGCTCTGCGGATGATTTCTGCTTGTTCTTGTTTGTGAATTTTGGCAAAACCGGTGGATGGCGATGCGCTCGAACGGCGGGCGATGACTTCCAGTTTTTGCTCGGGCCACATGCGCAGCAGGAAGGTCCATCCTCCCATGTTGAACGGCTCTTCCTGCACCCAGTGGACTTTGGCCTTCTTATATTTCGCCAATTCAGCTTCCAGCTGCTTCTTGGGGAACGGGTGCATTTGCTCGACGCGGATGATCGCCACGTCGTCGCGGTTGTTGGTTTGCTGTTCTTCGAAGAGCTCGTAATAGAGTTTTCCGGTACAAAGCAGCACTTTCTTTACTTTCTTCGGGTCGGCGTAATCGTCGCCGATGGTTTCTTTGAAGCGTCCCGAAACCAATTCATTCAAAGGCGAGACGCAAAGCGGGTGCCGGAGCATAGATTTAGGCGACATCAATACCAGCGGCTTGCGGAAAGGCAACGCCAATTGACGGCGGAACATGTGGAACAGGTTCGCGGGCGTCGTGATATTAGCCACAATAATGTTGTCGTCGGCCGATAGCTGCAGGAATCGCTCGGGTCGGGCGTTGGAGTGCTCGGGGCCCTGTCCTTCGTAGCCGTGCGGCAACAGCATCACCAGTCCCGTCCAACGGTCCCATTTAGTCTCGGATGCCGTGATGAACTGGTCGATCATGACCTGCGCACCGTTGACAAAATCGCCAAACTGCGCTTCCCATACGACCAGGGCGTTAGGGTTAGCCATGGCGTAGCCAAACTCAAATCCCAGCACCCCGTACTCTGAGAGTAACGAGTTGTAGATCATAAATTTGGCCTGCTCGGGCTGGATATGGTCCAGATTGTTGTAAGCCTGGTTGGTTTCGGCGTCGTGCAATATGGCATGGCGGTGCGAGAAAGTCCCGCGCTGTACATCCTGCCCGCTCACGCGCACGATTTTATCCTCGGCCACGATGGAACCGTAAGCCAGCAATTCAGCCGTAGCCCAGTTGACAGTCTTGTCCTCAAACACCATCTTCTGCCGGTCTTTCAGCAGCTTATCGATCTGCTTCAAGGTATTAAAGCCTTCGGGAATGGTGGTGATGGCGCGTCCGATGCGTTCCAATACCTCCAGCGGCACGCCCGTTTCGGGTGAGCGCTCGAAATCGAACGGAGTGGACTTGCGCAGGTTCTGCCACTCTAATTCCAACTTGGGCAGGGCGTAGGGCAGCACTTTCTGCTTTACCATGTCGAGCCTTTCCTGCAAGAGCGCCTTAAACTCCTTATCCATCGTCGCGGCCAGTTCGGCGTCCACGTCGCCGCGTTCGGCCAGCTTTTGCTGGTATATTTCGCGGGGATTCTGATGGTTTTCGATGTACTTGTACAACACGGGCTGCGTAAACTTCGGCTCATCGGCCTCATTGTGCCCATGTCGCCGGTAGCAAACCATGTCGATAAAAATATCCTTATTGAATTTCTGACGGTATTCTACGGCCAGATGCATGCAGTACACAACCGACTCAGGATCGTCGCCATTGACGTGAAACACCGGGGCGTCCACGATTTTGGCTACATCGGTGCAATAGATACTCGAACGCGCGTCTTCAAAATCAGTGGTAAAGCCCACCTGATTGTTAATCACGAAGTGAATCGTGCCGCCGGTGTAGTAGCCATCAAGGCCCGACATCTGCGTAACTTCGTAAACAATTCCCTGTCCCGCCACGGCGGCGTCGCCGTGGATCAGCACGGGCAGCACACGGTCGTAGTCGCTCTCGTACATACCGTCGGCGCGGGCGCGAACGAAGCCCTCCACTACCGGGTTGACTGCCTCGAGATGCGAAGGGTTGGGCGCCAGCTTGAGGTTCATTTCCTTACCGCCCGGCGTGGTGATTTGGGACGAAAAACCCATGTGGTACTTCACGTCGCCATCGCCCCACACCTGGTCGGGCAGGTTGCCCTCGAATTCATTGAACACCTGCTCGTAGGTCTTGCGCATAGTGTTGGCCAGCACGTTCAGGCGGCCGCGGTGGGCCATCCCGATCATAACTTCCACCACGCCCATTTCCCCGGCCTTATTGATCATCGCATCCAGGGCCGGAATGGTTGTTTCGCCGCCTTCCAGCGAAAAACGCTTCTGACCGATGTACTTAGTATGCAGGAAGTTCTCGAACACCACCGCTTCGTTGAGCTTGGAGAGAATATGCTTTTTCTCGTCGATGGTAAAACTCATGTTCAGCGCCTCTTTCTCGATCTTCTCCCGCAGCCAGTTTTTCTGCTCGCGGTCGCGGATGTAGAGGTATTCGAAGCCAATGTGAGGGGTGTAAATTTTCTTGAGCGCGTCCACGATTTCACGTAGCGAAGCGGGATGACCGAACACCTCGGCACCTGCTTCAAAAACTGTATCAAGATCGGCATCGGATAGCTTAAAATCAGCCAGATCGAGCAACGGACGACGATCCTGACGCTCCCGAATGGGGTTGGTGGTAGCCAGCAGGTGACCGCGCGAGCGGTAGGCCCGAATCAGGTGAACCACTTCCATTTCTTTCCTGATGCGGTCAGCGTCGGCGGGCCCGGTGCGCTGCGACGATGCGCCGTTAGCAGCCGCGTGACCATTAGTCGGTGTTCCGTTTGCGGTGGCTCCATTGGCGGAAGCTCCGGCGAGCGTCGCACCGGCGGCGTATTTTTTGGCAAAGTCGAACCCCTCAAAAAAACGCGCCCAGCCTTCGTCCACCGAAGCGGGGTCCTGTTGGTAAGAAGTATATAAATCCTCGATGTAAGAGGCTTCTGAATTAGCTATATAAGAATATTTCTCCATTAGGTGCTCAGTTGTTCCACAAAGTTAAGCGATGTTATTCAAATTAAGGAAAAAAATAAGGATTTAAGGAGATTGGCCCGCATTAATTGAAATGAAAGCGCGTGGGACTTGGCGTAAATTTCAGCATAGCTTCGTGGATGCTGATCGGTGCGCCACCGCTGCCATAGATACCGCTTTCGATGGCGCGGGTATTAACAATGTAGCCCAGCCGCAGGTTGCCCGTCAGCTGCACTTCGGCCGAAAACTGGAAATAGTTATCTCTCGCCATCCGGTAAAATGCCCCAATACCTACCTTCTCATTGTACCAGACGCGGGCCCCGGCGTCGACGCGCAATTTGCGGTCTTTCTGCTGCACGACCAGTACGCTGGGCAACACCTTGAACTGTTCGTCGGGTTCCAAAGTGGCTCCTACCGACACGTAGAGCGGCTTGCTGTATTCGAAGCCGCTGCGTTGGCCGTAGCTTTGCGACAAGAGTTCGGGCTTGGAAACACCCAAATAAAATTGTTCGGAATGCAGGTAAATGCCCGCGCCAACGCTTCCCAGCGCGCGGTTGCTGGAAAACCCGGAGTTCTGATCGTACACGGGCAGCACATTGATACCGCCCTGCACGCCCAGCGAAACTTTCCAGGTCACCGAGGCGTCGAAATGGTAGGCCGCCGAGCCGTATACACCCGTGGTGTAGTAGTTCGAGATCCGGTCGTTGAGTGCCTGCAGGCCCAGACCCACTTTCCCGTTGGCCAGCGCCCCGTCCATGGCGAACGTTTGCGTGATGGGCGAGTTGGGAATCGTGAACCAGCGGCGGCGCAGCAGCAGCGACATATTGAAGTCCTGCCGCACGCCCGTGAAAGCCGGATTGATCGACATCGGGTTTTGGATATACTGCTCGTAGAGTACCTCCTTCTGCGCCAGCGTAATGGTGAAAGGCAACAGGGCCAGCGAAAGGGCCAGTAATACGGATCGGTAAAACGATTGGTGCATAGGGCTGAAAATTTTGCCAATGGTAAGCATCCTGAGATTACAATCAAAAAAGGCGGGAGAAAATTTTCTCCCGCCTTTTTTGTACCCTGGGTACTATTTTACTTTAAGCTCAGAATCCTGATTTCGGTAGAGATGATCTTCTTGCCAAAAGTACCGTACTCATCCCTCGTGACGTCGATGGTGTAGTTATGGTCGGGAATTGCCGGGCGGATAGCTAGGCGGTTAATCAGAAATAACGGGGGGTTAGAATTTTGCTCTTTCCAAAACCGAACTCGTAGCGGAGCATCAGCTCGTGGCTTCCTGAGTTGATGCCGATGTTGGTTTGCCTCAAGCCGTTCAGCATCATGTCGAAGGCGTAGCCCATCCGAAATTGGTCGGTCAACTGAATCTCGACCATCCCAACGACCGCATCACTGACATAGTCCTTGATGTTGGTACCGTTGCCACTGCTGTTGTTGAGCGTACTCCACTGGTTGTGGCGGTACGAGGTGCCGATAGCGATGCGGTCATTGAGCCAGAGATTAAGGTTTCCATCCATGCCCAGCGGTGCTCCTTAGGCGTATTTAACCAGCAAAGAAGGCTTCAACTTCAGCGTCGAGCCTAGCCCAACCACGAAGCCCGACATCAGGTAGGCGTGCCGCTTTTGCTTGGCGCGGTAAGTGCCGGTATCGTAGTCGGTCAGGTTGTTGGCGATTAACTGCGGCACCGAGATACCCAGATAAGATTTATCATTGCTAATAAAAACACCCGTGCCGAAATTGGGCAGCATCTTGGAAATGTTACCGTCCGCTATCGAAGGATCGATTGAACCATCGCTGGAGAATCGTGCCTCGGCCAGATTCCACTTGAAGCTGGTGGCTCCGGCCTGCAATCCCAAAGCCAGCGTCGAACGTTCGCCCACCCTGATCCGGAATGCGTAGGAGGCGTAGATGCCCGTTTCGTTCTGCAAGCCAATCTGATCGTTGTAAAGCTGCAGCCCCAACCCTACCCGCTCCTTATTGATGGGCGCATCGAGTGTGAACGTCATCGTTTTGGGAGCGCCCTCCACGTTGAGCCATTGGTTACGATAGAGGCCCGTGGCGCTCATCACGTCGCGGCTGCCGGCGTAGGCGGGGTTGAGCGCCATCATGTTGAACATGTACTGCGAGTACATCTTGTCCTGTTGGGCCAGGACTTCGGTACTGCTGGCGCCGAGGGCCAGCAGTACCATGATCGTCCATTGCCTGATTCTAGAATTCCGTGTCATAAGCTTATCTGGTTATGGTCATGTATCTGACGTGTTGATTACCATTTTCGAGTTTCACTACGTAAAAGTACGTTCCGGCGGGCAGTCCCTGTCCTTTGTTGCCTGCTTGCAGGCCACTGTTAGACGTGCCGTCCCAATCGTTCTCGTAGTTGTCGTTCTTATAGACCAGCGTCATCCAGCGGTTGTAGATTTCCAGTCTTACCTTCTGGCCACCGGCGTTCTCAATCACGAACACATCGTTGATCCCATCGTTATTGGGCGAGAAGCCTTCCGGTATAAATAGCCTGGTTCCTCCTGGAATTACAATCGGCGTGCCTTCTGCTTCCGTTTCCTCGGTTGGGTCACTGTTGCCGTTCAGGTCAGGTATCAGACCATTGGTCGACATATCGGTCACGACCTTTTCACCAGCTTTGGCTGTGGCATATACCCAATTGAGGTAAGGTATTTGGCGACCGTCGGTCTTGACGTTGACCAAATAAGTAAGCGTGTCCGATCTTCCTGCTTCCAGACGACTGTTGAGGCTCACGAGCAGCTCCGTGTCTTTGACTCCGTCGAAGTTTGGGTTCACTACCAACTTGCTTAGGTTACTTGCAATCGGCGTGCCAACTTTCAGGCTTTGGACCCCTGATTTGCCATCAAATGCCTTGGCCAACAAATCGGTTAGCTGTACATTGGTCAGCGCGATGCTGCCGTAGTTTTTCACGATCACCTGGTAGGTTATGTCGAAGCTACCATCGGCTTTGCTGGCAGTGTCTTTCACCGCGAGCGCTACGCCGATGAACAATTCATCCGGCAGGCTGTTCAGCACGACCGGCGTAGGAACGCTGTTGTTGGTGGGATCGAGGTCATGGTCAGGATCGGGATTCTCTACCAGCAGTGGAGATGTCCGTCACCATGATGCCATCGTCACCCGTGCCTACACCGAACGCTACGTTGTTAAAGGTCGTGTTGGTAGTGGCTGTCACATCCACCCGGACCAGCAGCATAATGTCGCCCACTGCGCCTTTTGGCAAGGTGCTCTGTGATTCGATCAAAAGTTTGGTGTGGTCGCCTTCACCGGTATAGCCCGGGTCGACGGTGAGGCCGGCCGTAGCGCTTACGGTGATCGATCCTGGTACGATAATCGCGCCGTTTCCAAAGGTTTTACTCAAATTGTCCTCCACCTGTACCATGGTCAGGTCGTTCAAACCGAGGTTCTTCACCATGATGGTGTAAGGAACATCGTAAACGCCTTTGGTTATTTCAACCGGCTTGCCGGCCATCTTGGCGATACCAATTATGTTTGAATTGTCGAAACGAACGCCCGTTGGCTTGCTTCCCACCGGATTCGTGTTATAGCCATTGTTTGAGACGTCCATCACCGCTTTGGTTCCCATTTGACCGTTAGCCGTTACGCTATTATAATAAGGTCCCATGCTGCCGTTGGGCTGCACCCGTACGTAAACCGTAACGGTGTCGGTGGCACCGGCGGCCAGCGAACTCTGGTCGGCGTGGAGCAGTTGCAATTTGTTTTTGCCATTGTAGGCTTTATCTGGGGTCAGCGCGCTGCCGGCCGAGGTCTCAATCCAGCCGATGCGCTCAAACCCGGCGGGGTCCGCGAAGGCTTTTGTCAGCGTATCGGAAAGCTGCACGTTTGTGATCGTTTCAGTACCATAGTTTTTAACCAGCACTTTGTAGGTCACCAGGTACGATCCGCCATCGTTAGGCTCGACTTTGGCAACTGCCAGTGCTACGCCGATGCCGGATGAATCGGCGGTCAATGGGCCTCCGAAGAGATTATCCTCACAGATGAAGTATTGTTGGTTTTATTCACATCGACCTGATCCAGGTTAGTGATCGTGGCGGTATTGACGATGGTACCCGTACCGATCACTTTCACCGTGCAGCTGAATATCAGGCTATCGTTGGGCGCGATCATCGGGATGGTACCCGATATCACCTTGCCGTCGATCTCGTAGCCCAAACCCGCAACATACTGGGTGCTCTCAGGTAGCACGTCGATAATGGTGATGTTTGTCGCCGTATCGGGTCCGATATTCTTCACCCTGATCGAGTAGGTAACCTCACCGCCTACGAAGGCAGTCTTCTTGTTGACTGTCTTGTAGATCGCGACATCCGCTTTCATAGTATCGATCGCGCAGTCGACAATGTTGACTTCCACCTTAGCCGGGGGGCTAACACAACCCATTGCCGACTTATTGAATACGTAGTAAGTACCCGCTCCCACATATTTCGGCGAAGCCACCTGATCCGAGAATTCTTCGGCGCCAACTCGGTAGATAAAGTAGTTATCCGCGCCAGGCGTACCCACGATTGCCGTCGACAAGTCCACCGAAGTGGCCGGGCAAATGTTGCGTTTGTTGGATACTACGGGTTTTGCCAAAGCGTCCTTTACGATTACCTGCACCTTCGCCGAAGGCACGGACGAGCAACCCTGGGCATTGACCAGGGTTACGGTGTAAATACCGCTCGTTTTGATGAAAAACGTACCGCTGTCGGTGGTCGCGCCGCCGTTCAGCTTGTAAGTATAGGCCGAACCGGCTACATCAAGCTTATCCATTGCAATGAGCATCACTGAATCACCCGCACAAATCGTAGTCGTCGTCATCTCCGTGTCTCGCTTGGGCACGCCATGAACTGAGATGCTTGGCTGAATCTTGATCGATTCGAGTGTGAGCACGACCGACGAAGCGGCAGCCTGGCAGCTACCGGCCCCGTCGGGATCGTTCGTAGTCAGCGTCAGCGTTACCGTGCCTTTTTGCAGGTCGGCTAGGGAAGGCGCGTAGGTGGCGTTCAGCGAGCCGGGATCACTAAAAGTACCCGTTGCGTTACTCGTCCACATTCCGCTCGCAGCGGCTCCTCCTTTCTTACCCGCCAACTTGTAGGCCGTGGCGGCGCAGATCGTGGCGTTGCTTCCGGCGTCAGCCGTGGCAGGATTCTTTTCACAAGGTGTCATGTCGCCGCAGTTGGTAATCGTGACGATCACGACAGGGGGCAGACTGTAACAACCCGTGGTGGTTTTTTCAAATACATAGTAGGTCCCGGCGTCGGCTTTGGCAGGATCAGCCACTGCGGCCGACTCAGGCGTATTGCCTTTGCGGTAAACGAACACCCCGCCCGCGCTCTTGGGCGAACTCGTAACACCGGTGGTCAGATCGACCGTATTGAACGGACAGGCGTTGGTCAGGTTCTGCGTGAGCGGCGTGACCACTTTCGGAGCTACTGTCACCGTGATCGCGTTTGATGGATCACTTTTGCAGTAAGTCGAGGTGCAGCACTGAGCCGTAAAGGTCGTGGTACTGAACGGGCTCAGGGTGATCGAGTTCCCGACCTGGTTGTTGGACCACACGGCGTAGCCGTTGCCTTCGCAGCCAGCAGCCGTCAGCGTCACCGGGCTGCCGAAGCAAAGCGCCGTGCTGGAAGCCGTGATCGTCGGCGCGTTCGGCTTGCCGACCTTGATCGTGCAGGATGCCGATGCCACGCTCTCGCACACACCCAACTTGCAGGTAGCGGAGTAAGACGCCGTGGCGGCAGGATTCACGTAGATTACTGCGCCCGTGGCACCGTTGGACCATATGACATCGCCCTGGCAACCGATGGCGCTCAGTTTAACGCTGTCGCCGGTACAGATGTTCTTGGCGCTGGCCGTGATTGTCGGAGCGTTCAGCGTGGCGACGCTCACCGTAACTGCATTAGACGGAGCGCTCATGCAGGTCTCGTCCACTTT
>JBBSSJ010000176.1:0-9933 GCA_038242095.1 Cytophagales bacterium | reverse complement strand
GCTCAAGTTCCTCTACCCGCCGGGCCGACAGCACCAGAATGGCATTCCGCCGCGCTAATTCCAGCGCCAGCGCTTCCCCAATCCCGGAAGAAGCCCCGGTAATCCAGACGATTTTATCTTTAAAATAATTTTTCAAGGTGAGAAGGGAGGAAGGGAGGAAGGGTTGAAAGGAGGAAAGGTCAGAAGGGGCAAAGGTCCAAAGGCGTCAGCCCGTGCGCGGGTCCGACCATTCATCGTTCATAACTCATCATTACAAATTCGCCTACTTCCAACTTTGCCATCATCCCTACCGGTAAAGCGCGGTTGTCGGGGACGTGGCCAACGGGGAAATCGAAGCAGATGGGGTAGTCGTAATCTTTAGTGTGTTCGGCCACGATTTCGTTGGCGGTTTGGCCAAAGGGCGGGTCGGGGTTATCACGCGAGTCGGTGAACTGGCCGACAACCAGCCCCGCCAGCTGGTCGAGCTGCCCGGCGCGCTTGAGCTGAATCATCAGGCGGTCGATATTGTAGAGGTACTCGTTGACGTCCTCAATGAACAGAATCTTACCCGCCGTATCCACGGCCGAAGGCGAACTCAACAGGTGGCCCAGCAGGCACAGGTTACCGCCCGTCACCAGCCCGGTTCCCGCTCCGGTTCGGTTAAAAGGATGCGCGGGAATTTTGTATGCGATGGATTCGCCAAATAGTGCCCGCCGCAGGGATTCCATTCCCTTCCCACCGCCTTCCTGCGTCATCGACTTAACCATCGGAGCGTGCAGCGCCGCGATGCCCAGCGCATTGGCCTGCGAAAGCAGTACCGTCAGGTCGCTGAAGCCCACCAGCCATTTGGGGTGCTTTTTAAATTTTGTGAAATCCAGGCTATCCACAATCCGCGAGCAGCCGTAGCCGCCCCGTGCCGCGATGATCGCTTTAACCTTGGAATCGTCGAGCAGGCGTTGCAGGTCGCCGGTGCGCACCGCATCGGTGGCGGAATATTGGTAGTGCTCGCTGCGGAGTGTCACCCCTTCCCTGACGTCAAGGTGCCACTTTTCCCGTAAAATCTGGATGCCGGGCAGGCAGTCCTCGTAGCGTACCCGACTGGCCGGAGCCACGACGCCCACGGTGTCGCCGGGCAGAAGAAAAGGTGGAACGGTTGGCATTATCTTCATTGAAAACAATTTATTCAAGTGTTCAAAGAGGCTGGTTGGTACTTGTCCAGGTCCGAAATCCTGACGGCGATGTTGCCCATTTGGCTGGTATCGAACATCGGTTCAAATTTAACGCCCCACACCAGTTCATCGTAGTGATAAGAAAACCGCTGGTGTACCCCCTGCATGAAGGTTTCGTCGGTAGCCCGCACGATAACCAGAATTTCGGTATCGGAGGCGTTTAGGCTTTCGGGCGTTTCATTGTAGAGCGGGCTATCTTCCGTAATCGGATGCACGATCGTCCAGTGCAGCGGAAAGTAGGCTACGTGCTCGCGCTCAAGATCGAGCGGGTAATACTTACGGGTTTTTGCCCCGCTAGGTAGTACCAGCAGCCGCGATAGCGTCACTTCCATGTTTAGGTCGATGAGCTCGTTATCGCGCTCGTGGATGATGCGGAACATGAAGCCGTTGATGTCGAGATAGGGCGCGATGATGGCGTTTTTACTAAAGCGGATACGCGCCAGCGAGCGCGAGAAGCGACCGTACAGCAGTCCCGTAGCCAGCGCAATCAGCAGCAAACCCACCAGCGCCTCGACAGCCGCCACGCCATTGGCCCAAAAACCCATCGGACTGATGCGCCCGTAGCCCACGGTAGTGAGGGTTTGAGAACTGAAAAAATAAGCTTCCCAGAAATCAGACTGCTGAAAAGCATTCTCTATTCCCACCAAATGTTCGATGCCAACCATCAGATAGATGCCGGCAAAGAAAATATTCATGAAAAAATAAAAAATAAAAACCAGCGCCAGAAACTTGGGCCAGCTCAGCATGATGAGCCGATGGTACCAGTTAACGCTGTTCAGGTAGGAATCGCCGAAACGGCGGACGTTGAAGCTGCCGTCTTTGTTGATCAGCCGACTGCGTTCGCTGGTGATCTTGGTGCCAAAACCCAGGTCCCGATCAATTTCTTCCTTCAACTGCTGTCGTGCGTTCCGGGGCGTATCAGGTAGTTGTTTAGCCAAGAGGAAGCAGTTTTAAATGATGAATGATGAATAAGTGATTGAATAGGAGACTGTTTTCCATTCATCCAAATTAAGTGTACTGTCAACCCGCACCGGCGTACCGGTCAACTATCCACTAAATAAAAACCACTTCATCGATCAGATCGACGTTCATTTCGCGGTTGATGAGCTCGATGATTTTCTTTTTGGCGTGGACAAGTTCGTTGCGAAGCGGGGCCGATTCGATCTGTAAAAATAGCTTCCGATCGCGTACGTACACGCGCTGGGTGCGCGACGAGATGGTATGTCCCATGATCTTTTCCCAGTGGGCCACGACGTAGCTTTCGTCGTAACCTTTTTTCAGGTGCCCCGATCCGAAAACGCGCTCGATGGCTTCTTTGAGCGGGGTGACGCCGGGTTGGCGGGAGGCCCTTTCCTTATCAAATTTGTAGTATTGGGCCATGGAGGAGTCGTGCTTTCGACAAATATAATCATAATGCGCTCGCCGAATCGGCAGGAGCGGGAAAAAGCTGAACTGTCCGCTCCGGTAGTTTCGTTCCCCAGGCCACAGCCAGAAAAACGGGGCAAGGCTTGGAATTCCGTCATTTGGGGCTTAATATTGTGCCATCAAGTCAATTGCTCCACTATTTGGCGGTTGATTTATAGAGAAGAGGCTAGAGAATGGGCTCACAGAACCTCTGGCAACCTATCCCACGCGCAACCGGGACAAGGTGCTAACTCCCACCTAAGCAGATTAGGAAATATAAACTCAAACCCGCGCATGATCCAGAACGACCCGCAATTTTACTGCGGCGTGGCCCCGCGTCACCCGCTCGTCCCGTCCAAACCGGCTCCGGCCCGCTTTGACGGCTTTCTGCGTTGTATGTGTTTCTGAATCAACGTTTTTTTTGCAAGATCAAAACAAGCTTGTGTACAAAAGGACAAGCTGAAGGCAGCTAAACAAGTAAACCAAGCTAAACCAAGCTAAACAAATAAACACTTAAACAGTAAGACCATGTCACAAGAAACGCCCCAACACTTCGAAACCCTCCAACTGCACGCCGGTCAGGAGCCTGATCCCACGACCAAATCACGCGCCGTGCCGATTTACCAGACGACCTCCTACACCTTCAATGATTCCGAACACGGGGCCAACCTGTTCGCGCTGAAAGAGTTCGGGAATATCTACACCCGCATCATGAATCCGACTACCGACGTGTTCGAGAAGCGCATGGCGGCACTGGAAGGCGGCGTGGCGGCTTTGGCGACTTCTTCGGGTCACTCGTCGCAGTTCCTAGCCATCAACAACATCACGACCGTCGGCGATAATTTCGTGACGACCTCCTTTCTGTACGGCGGCAGCTACAACCAGTTCAAGAACTCGTTCAAGAACATTGGCGTGGAAGCCCGCTTCGCGGACGGAGACGACGTGTCGAGTTTTGAAAAACTGATCGACGAAAAAACCAAGGCCATTTACCTGGAAACGATCGGCAACCCGAGTTTCAGCGTCCCCGATTTTGAGGCGTTCGCGGCGTTGGCGAAAAAGCATGACCTGCCAATTATCGTGGACAACACCTTCGGCGCGGGCGGGGCCATCTGCCAGCCCATCAAGTGGGGGGCGCACATTGTGGTCGAGTCGGCCACGAAGTGGATCGGCGGTCACGGCAATTCCATGGGCGGCGTGATCGTCGATTCCGGTAAGTTCAACTGGGGTAACGGCAAATACCCGCACTTTACCGAGCCTTCGGAAAGCTACCATGGCTTGGTCTATAACGACGTCTTTGGCATGGACGGTCCTTTCGGCAACATCCAATTTATCATTCGCGCCCGCGTGGAGGGGCTGCGCGACTGGGGCCCTTGCCAAAGCCCGTTCAATGCCTTCATGCTGTTGCAGGGAGTCGAGACCCTGACGCTGCGCGTGGAGCGTTCCTGCGAAAATGCGCTCAAACTGGCCCAGTGGCTGCAAAGCCACGAAGACGTGGAATCGGTAAATTATTCCGGCCTCGAAAGCAGCAAGTACCATAAACTCGCCGCCAAGTACCTCACGCGCGGCTCGGGCGCAGTACTTTCCTTCAAACTGAGAGCGGGCAAGGAAGCGGCGGATCACTTCGTCAACTCACTGAAAATGATCAGTCACGTGGCCAACGTAGGCGATTGCAGGACGCTCATCATCCACCCATCCAGTACCACGCACTCGCAACTTTCCGCCGCCGACCAGCTCAACGCGGGCGTCATCCCCGGCGAACTTCGCGTGTCGATGGGCATCGAACACATCGACGACATCAAGGCCGACCTGGAGCAAGCCTTTGCCCAAATTTCAGTCCCGGCTTAACATAACGAGCAAAGCGGCTCCGGCTTTTTGCCGGAGCCGCTTTTTCTACTTCAAAGTTGATGATCGGTACGTCTTGCCAACAACGGGATGAATATAGAGCTATGTTTTTAATAGTATCACTCATCACCGTTCAGGCGGCCCGGTCATCACTGCATGGACGGCCCCGTCCTCACTCATCCCTGTCCACTAAATGGAGTCTGCGAAAAAATTATTCAAGTACCCCTACAACTTCCCACTGGAATCGGGCCGGGAACTGCCGGGCTTTGAGCTGGCCTATACCACCAGCGGCACCCGCAAAGAAAACATGGACAACGTCGTGTGGGTGTGTCACGCCCTCACGGGCAGTGCCAACGCCGCCGAATGGTGGGATGGGCTGGTGGGGCCGGGCATGCATTTTGATCCGGCGCGGCATTTCATCGTTTGTGCCAATGTGTTGGGTTCGGCCTACGGCTCTACGGGGCCGCTTTCCGTCGATCCGCTGACGCAGCAGCCCTACTACCACGACTTCCCGACGCTCACCGTCCGCGACATCGTGGGGGCGCTCGACTTGTTGCGGCAGGAGCTTGAAATCGAAAAAATCAGCGTTTGCCTCGGTGGCTCGCTGGGGGGACAGCAATCGCTGGAATGGGCGATTCAGGCACCAGAACTATTCGATCATTTGATTCTGATTGCTTCCAACGCCGTGCATTCATCGTGGGGTATCGCCTTTAACGAGTCGCAGCGAATGGCCATCGCCGCCGATGCTACTTACACTGAAAAATCGCCCGAGGCGGGCTTGCAGGGTATGAGCACGGCGCGGTCCATTGCGCTGCTTTCGTACCGCAACTACGACACCTATAATTTTACCCAGGCGCGCGATAATCCCGACCAGACTGACGAGTTCCGGGCATCGTCGTACCAGCGCTACCAGGGCGATAAATTCACGAAGCGCTTCAATGCGTTTTCGTATTGGATCTTGTCTAAAGTAATGGATTCGCACAACGTGGGCCGCAACCGGGGCGGCATCGTGAACGCACTCGGGCAGGTCAAAGCCAAAACACTGGTATTGGGCATCAAATCCGATATGCTTTTTCCGGTCGTCGAGCAGCAGTTTCAGGCCCGCCACATTCCCGACGCCGAGTACCAGGAAATCGACTCACTCTACGGCCACGACGGCTTCCTGATCGAATATAAACAGCTTACGCAGGTCATCAAAGCCTGGCAGGAAAGCAAGGGAAAACTGGCGGAAGTGTAGGGAGGGGATTTTAAAAATCTGCCAGGTAGCAAACCGTGCCAAAAACTCACATTCATTGGCCAATCACCGTTGGCCGTTCTTCCTTTCATTCCTCAACCCTTACTTTAAACCTTGATTTCCTCCCCGCAATGCGGGCATTTGATCGTGCGGGCAACGGGGCCTTTGGATGTGCGGCGGCGCTCTTCCCGCTTGGTTTCGTTGATTTGCTCGATAAAACCTGACGCCAAAATACCCGTGGGCAGGCTAAATAGCGCCACACCCAGGACTGAGATAAAGCCAGCGAAAATTTTGCCCCAAACCGTAATGGGCACTACATCGCCGTAACCCAGGGTCGTCATCGTGACGACACCCCACCAAATCGAGGCTGGAATACTGGAAAAGACTTCGGGTTGCGCCGGGTGCTCGAGGTAATAGATGATACTGGAAGCAATGAGCAGCGCAAAAAACAGAAATGCGTAACTCAGAATTAATTCCTCCTTGGTGTAACTGACCGCACGCTTGATCATCATTAGCGCGTGCGAGAACCGGGACATCCGGTACAGTCGCACCAGTCGGAGTAGCCGCAAGATACGGATCAGACCAAAATCGGCGGTGTAGAGCGTGAGGTAGTAGGGGAAAATTGCGAAAAGATCGACCAAAGCCCATACCGAAAACATGAACCGGATGCGTCCCCAGAGCGGGTCGCTGTACTCGGGATTTTCGACACAAGACCAAACCCGCAATGCATACTCGATGGTGAAGACTACGACTGAGAATATCTCGAAATCGATAAAAAAATGGGCGATGTCGGGATGGTCGCGGATTTCGGGGATGGAGCTCAGAATGATCGCGGCCGAATTAAGGGCAATTAGGCCAATAATAAACAGATTGGCCATCAAAGGAAATCCCCGCTTTCCCTTCGTACTGATCGTCAGCGTGTAGTTTACCTTTTTGCGGAAAGTACTCATAGGGTTGTTTAATCGTTTAACTGCTTAATTTACAACCTCGTATGATGATTTGAATTCCAGCCAAACCCCTAAACAAATAAACCTTTTCTACCGGTATAGCGTCTCTCCGCCAATAACCGTCCGCGCTACTTTTGTGGCTCTAATTTCGGTCAAAGGAATTTTCATAATGTCTTTTTCCAGAATCACAAAATCGGCAAACTTGCCGGGCTCGATGCTGCCGCGCGTGTTTTCCTCAAAGTTGGCCTTGGCCGCCCAAATCGTCATGCCGCGCAGGGCCTGCTCGCGGCTGAGCGCATTATTCATTTGAAAACCGCCCGGCGGTTTGTTATTGGCGTCGGTGCGGGCCACGGCTGAATGGAAACCAAACAGAGGGTTCACGAATTCGACCGGAAAATCGCTTCCCAGCGCGATGTAGCCGTTTTGCGCCAGCAAATCTTTGAAGGCATAGGCGGTTTTGAGGCGCTCGGGCCCCAGCCGCTCGGCGGCCCAAAACATATCGGACGTGGTGTGGGTAGGCTGCACCGAAGGAATGATCGCGTACTTCCCGAACTTGGGCACATCGCCGGGGGCCACGATCTGCGCGTGTTCGATGCGCCAGCGGCGGTCGTTGGGACCTTTGAGGTACTTACCGTAAATATCCAATATCAGTCGATTAGCCGAGTCGCCGATGCAGTGCGTATTGGCCTGAAAACCGCTGTCGGCGATGCGGCTGATGTACCCGTCAAGCGTTTCGGGACTGGCCAGCAGAAAACCATAAGTATCGGCGTCGGCGTAGGGCCGAAGCAGGCAGGCACCGCGCGAACCCAGCGCTCCGTCGGCGTATATTTTGAAGGAACGGACCGTCAGCCGGTCGGTTTGGTAAGGTCCTTTGGGCAGGTAATAATCCAGGTTTTCAGGACTGACACCGATCATGGCGTAGTCGCGGATTTTGAGCGAACCGTCTTTGTGCATAGCGTCGATGAGCTCGATGTCTTCGCGGCTAAGCCCGGCATCCGACACCGTCGTCAGGCCGTAGGAAAGGCATTCTTTTTCGGCCGCCAACAGCATTTTTTGCTTTTGCTCCACTGAGCGGGCCGGCATTGCCTTACCTACGAGCCCCTGGGCGTTGTCGACCAGAATACCCGTGGGCTTACCGTTTTTGAGTTCTACCAAACCGCCTTCGACTTTGCTATTGGCGCCGAGTCCGGCCAGTTCGAGCGCTTTGGAATTGACCAGTGCCGCGTGGCCGTCGATACGCGTGAGGTACACGGGCGTGTCGGGGAAAGCTGCATCGAGCATATTTTTGTTGGGAAAGCGCGTATCCTGCCAGTCGTTCTGGTCCCAGCCACGGCCGGTCAGCCAGGGTTCGTCAGGATGTTTAGCGCGAAATTCCTTCAAAATATCCACGATGGCCGCGTAGGAAGTAGTGCCCACCAAATCGGGCGAACCGAGTTTTTGACCTAAACCCAAAAAATGGCTGTGTGGATCATAAAAACCAGGATATACCGCCCGTCCTCCGGTGTCGATCATAGAATCGGCCTCGTAACGGCCCAGAATTTCCTCATTGCTACCCACGGCAATGAATTTGCCATCCTGTACGGCAAAGGCCTGATGAAGCATCGAAGTAGAATCCACACTATACACTAACCCGTTGTGGACGATTAGGTCAACGCGGGTACTTTGTTGGCACTGCCAGAAAAATAGGGTTGAAAAAAGGAGCGATAGACGAAAAATTCCGGTTTTGCGCATGTGTGGAGAGCTACTTGAGGGTAATTTGTCGCAACAATTAAGTAATCTTGTAAAGCAAACGTTAAAATAATTCCAGATTTAGCACAAAACCTAATTCATGCATTTTAAAACAACAATTCGGCGCCGCCGTCTATTACTCCTGTTTGTGGTGCTACTGCCGCTGAGTTTTATTCACACTACGCTCGTTGCGCAAAGTATTTTATCGCTGGACGAGGCTATTGCGCTGGCGTTGAAAAAGAATTACGCGATCAGGATTTCGGAGAAAAGACTCGACATTGCCGTCAACGACAACACGCTGGGCAACGCGGGTTTTCTGCCTACCGTCACAGGGTTTGCCCAGAAAAACTACACTTCCAGCCACTTGCGGCAGGAGTTTTTCAACGCCCTGCAGCCGCCAATCGACCGCGCGGGCGTTAACAACAACAACTCCAACACGGGCGCTTCGCTCAATTGGACGATTTTCGACGGACTGGGGATGTTCATTGCCCGCGACCGGTTGGAGGAGTTGCAGCGCTCCGGCCAATCCAACGCTAAAATCACCATCGAGAATACGGTCGCCGACGTCAGCTCGGCCTATTACGAAATCATCCGGCAGTACCAGCGCGTCCGGGCGTTGCGCAACGCGCTCGATATTTCCAATGACCGCCTCGAACTGGCCAAGGCTTTTTACGACGTGGGTTCCGGCTCGCGGGTCGATTACATCAACGCGCAGGTAGACTACAATGGCGATACCGCCGCCTATATCGCGCAGGTGCAGAATTTGAGGGTGTCCAAAATTGACCTTAACGCGCTCCTGGCGCGGGACACCCGCGAGGACTTTACGATCAGCGACACAACGATTATGCGCCGCGACCTGTCGATCGACGATCTCCGGCAGCGGATGCTGGCCCAGAATCCCAACTTAGTGTTTGCCGCCCAGCAGCGTCGCCTCGCCGAACTCGCTACTAAGGCCCTCACCGCTCAGCAATACCCGCAAGTAGACTTACTCGGCGGATTTGCCTACACAACTTCGAATAACCAGGCAGGATTTGGCCTGAAAACGGGAAAAAACGATATTTGGAGTTACGGCGCGCGGGTATCGGTCAACGTTTTCGACGGCTTTAATCAGCGGCGACGCATTCAGGATGCCCGCATCAACACGCTTATTACGGAGGATCAGGAATCAGATGTGCGCAACCAATTGATGGCGGGTTTTGACCGCACGTTCCTCAATTACCGCAACAGTCTGCAACTAGTCGCGCTCGAAGAAGCCAATACGAAGCTTGCCCGGCAGAACGTCGAAATCGCCTTCGAGCGCTACCGCGTGGGCAACGCTACTTCCTACGAATTTCGGGAGGTGCAGCGCAACACCGTCGCGGCCGAAACCCGACTCATTGAAGCCGAATACAACGCCAAGCTCGCCGAAATAGAATTGTTGCGGCTGAGCGGGGGACTTTTGGAAGAAACAAGACTTTGAGTAAGTGCCTGAGTACAGTAGTACCTGAGTGCCTAAGTACCCTAAAGTACCTAAGCTATTTCTTTTGGCAAGCAGGTAACAGCTAGGTACCAGTTTTTCAAAGAAACTAAG
>JBBSSJ010000175.1:0-10088 GCA_038242095.1 Cytophagales bacterium | reverse complement strand
CGGTCGCCCTCCTGCACCAGAGCGATAGGGCCACCGTCGAAGGCTTCGGGGGTGATGTGGCCAACGACGAAGCCGTGCGTACCGCCCGAAAAACGCCCGTCGGTGATCAGCGCGATCTTATCGCCCAGGCCCGCGCCCATCACGGCTGAGGTCGGTTTCAGCATTTCCGACATCCCCGGCCCACCTTTGGGGCCCGAATTACGAATCACCACCACGTGCCCTTCACGGATCTCGCCTTTGGCCAGCATGTCGATGATCTCCGACTCGTGTTCGCAAATCTTGGCGTCGCCCTCGAAATAAGTACCTTCCTTGCCCGTAATCTTCGCCACCGAGCCCGTCGGGGCCAGGTTACCATACAGGATTTGGATATGACCCGACGTTTTGATCGGGTTCGTGATCGGGAATATTATTTTTTGGGTGTCAAAATTGAGATCCGCCGCTTCGGCCAGGTTTTCTGCTACCGTTTTGCCGGTGACGGTCATGCATTCGCCGTGAATCAGTCCGTTGGCGTGCAGATACTTTGTGATGGCCCGAACGCCGCCGATTTCCAGCAGGTCCTCCATGTAGTACTTGCCGCTGGGTTTCAAATCGCCAATAAAGGGCGTCCGGTCGCTGATGGCCTGAATATCGTCCAGCGTGAGCGGCAACCCCGCCGAGCGGGCAATGGCCAGGTAGTGTAACGTGGCGTTGGTCGAGCCACCGAGCGCCATCACGACGGTCAGCGCGTTTTCCAGCGACTTGGTGGTGATAATGTTTTTGGGCGAAATGTCTTTTTCCAACAGCAGCTTCATGGCTGCCCCAATTTTCTTGCACTCTTCCTGCTTACCTTCGTGCGTGGCCGGGTAGCTACTGCTGAAGGGCAGACTCATGCCCATCGCCTCGATGGACGCCGCCATCGTGTTGGCGGTGTACATGCCGCCACAGGCACCGGGTCCCGGAATTGAGTTCTGAATAATGCCCTTATAGTCTTCGTCGGAGATATTACCCGCAATTTTTTTTCCCAAAGCCTCAAAAGCCGAGACGATGTCGAGTTTTTGTCCTTTATAATGCCCCGAACGGATCGTGCCGCCGTATACCATGATCGCCGGGCGCTCCAGCCGCGCCATCGCCATAATGGCGCCGGGCATATTCTTGTCGCAACCCACCACGGCAATCACGCCGTCGTACCACTGTGCGGCTACTACCGATTCGATGGAATCGGCGATAAGATCCCGGCTGGGCAGCGAGTAGCGCATTCCATCGTTGCCGTTGGTCATGCCATCAGAAACGCCGATCGTATTGAAAATCAGCCCGATCATGTCGTTGGCGGTAACGCCCTGCTTCACGTACACCGACAAGCCGTTAAGGTGCATATTACAGGGATTTCCTTCGTAGCCCGTGCTGGCGATGCCGATTTGGGGCTTGTCCATATCCTTTTCCTTTAAGCCAATAGCGTAAAGCATGGCTTGCGCGGCGGGATTGGTCACTTCCTGCGTGAGGGTGCGGGAATATTTATTGAGAGGATGGATTTCGATGGCGCTCATTCGGGTCGGGATACTTTCAGCGTTTTAAGGGCTGTTTATTTTATTTTAATGAAAATACGCTGCCAGTGAAAATTCGCTGGATAGATAATTATTCACAAATTAGGAATGTATTTTTTTATTTTCCAAAACATAGGACCGGTTTCTTGCGCGCGAGTCTTGCGCGCGAGTCGAGTAAAGATGTGATTGGTTGCTTATATTTGTGCAAAACACAAATTGTAAAATATGCTCACCACCGAAGCCGCCTCCCGCTATGATCACCTGGAACGCATGAGCGTGCAGGAAATCCTGATAAATATCAATCAAGAAGACCAAACTGTGCCGCTGGCGGTAGAAAAAGCTATTCCGGCGCTTACTGCATTGGTGGAACAGATCGTCGTCCGAATGAAGCAGGGCGGCAGGCTGTTCTATATCGGCGCAGGTACAAGTGGCCGCCTGGGCATCGTCGATGCCTCGGAGTGTCCGCCAACTTACGGCGTGCCCTTCGACTTAGTCATCGGGATCATGGCAGGCGGTGATGGGGCCATCCGCAGGGCGGTAGAGTACGCCGAGGACGACGCCGAACAGGCCTGGAAAGACCTCGCCGGGTACCACGTTATCAATCTGGACTCGATCGTGGGCATTGCTGCCTCAGGACGTACGCCCTACGTCATCGGTGGCCTGCAGCAGGCTCGCGCGGCGGGAATCCTGACGGGCTGCATCGTCTGCAATGCCGACTCACCCGTAGCGGCGGTGGCCGAGTTTCCGGTCGAGGTTGTAGCGGGCCCTGAGTTCGTAACGGGCAGTACCCGCATGAAGGCCGGTACCGCCCAGAAACTCACGCTCAACATGCTCTCGACGGCCGTCATGATTCGGCTGGGCCGCGTGGAGGGCAACAAAATGGTCGATATGAAAATGTCCAACCACAAACTCGTCGAGCGCGCCATCCTGATGGTCATGGACGAAACAAAAGTCTCCCGCGAAGAAGCCGAGGCATTGCTGGATGCTCACGGCAGCGTGCGAGGCGCGATTGAAGGGGGGGGTAATGATGAATGAGTTGCATACGCCTTTTGCAAATCTAGCACACTTTGAAACAACTAAACTATAAACACCTAAACAACAATTACGCGCCGGGCGGGCGATCCCGTTACACAAATAAATAATTACGCAACAGTATGAAAGCCGCTATCCTCGAAGCCCCTAAGACACCCATAGTTATCCGCGAAGCCGAGAAGCCCGTTCCGGGTCGGGGCGAAGTGTTGGTCAGGATCAACAACGCCGCCCTCAATCACCGCGATGTCTGGATTCAGAAAGGCCTGTACCCCAACATCAAAACGCCCATCATTCTGGGCGCCGACGGGGCAGGCGTGGTGGCTGAAGTAGGGGAGGGCGTAGCGGAGTATTGGCTGGAGAAGGAAGTTATCATCAATCCTTCGCAACATTGGGGTGACAATCCCGCTTTCTACGGTGACGATTTTACGATCCTGGGATTACCCGACAATGGCACCTTCGCGGAGTACATCAGCATTGACCATCACTATTTATGTCACAAGCCCAGACACCTGTCGTTCGTGCAGGCGGCGGGTCTGCCGCTGGCGGGGCTGACTGCCTGGCGGGCGCTTATGACGCGCGGCGGCTTCAAATCCGGCAACAGAATGTCGGACCACAAGGTACTGGTGTCCGGCGCGGGGGGCGGCGTGGCGCTGTTTGTGATTCAGTTTGCGGTAGCGGCCGGGGCAGAAGTGTGGGTGACGTCCAGTTCCGACTCCAAGATCAGAAAGGCAATCAATCTGGGCGTGAAAGGTGGAATCAACTACAAAGAACCCGACTGGCACTACGATCTGCTGGCCAAGGCGAAGGCTCCCAGAACCGGGTACTTCAATACCATCATCGACGGCGCGGGGGGCAGTGGTTTTGCTCGCCTCATCGACGTGGCCGCGCCTGGTGCCACCATTTGTTTTTATGGCGGCACGGCGGGCAATATCACCGACTTGATGCCCTCCAAGGTTTTCTTCAAACAACTCAACATCCACGGCACCACAATGGGTACGCCCACGGAATTTGAGGAAATGATCCGCTTCGTGGAAGAAAACGAGATTGTACCTCTGGTCGATGAGGTTTTTGATCTGGAAAATGCTGAGCTGGCCCTACGCCGGATGGCCAGCGGCGAGCAGTTTGGCAAGATCGTGCTGCAAGTGGCGGACTGAGGTGGGCTTTACGAAACAGCGTCGTAAATCTGCACTTTGTCCCAGAGGTGGGCGCATTTTTCTATAAATACCAGATGGTCGGGATGGACCTGGTAGGCATCTTGCGTAGCTTTGTCGGGAAAAACGAAGGTGAGCGAGAAGTCGTAACTGTGGTCGATCACGGGGCGTCGCGTGGGGGCGGGTGCTCCGACGTAGGCCGTTTGGATCTGGTCGATCTTGGCCAGTTCTTTCAAACCGGCGTGCAGCGCTTGCCGCGCCTGGTCATTGTCTTGCTCTTTGAGCCAAAAAAATACGGTATGTACGAACATGAGAAGTAATGATGAGTGATGAGTGATGAATTATGACCGGGCTGGCGTTCCAGATATGAGAGCGCTTGCTCTTGCTTCCTGGAATCTTTTACTTTAACAACTTTTTTACTTGCGGTAATGCTTCTTTGGCCCATAAACCGTACATCTTGCCCGAAAAATGCAGGCCGTCCGGGGCAAACATGGTTGCGTCGTTCAGGCCCGTGCGCGATAGCGGCGTGACGTCCACGAAAAGTATTCCGGCTTTTTGGCATTCTTCGCGGGCCACGGCATTAAAATCGTCGATTTCGCGGGCAATTTTGGCGCGGTCACTTTTAGCCCCGAAAGGCGAAACGCCCCAATCGGGCGTGGACAGTACGAACACGCGGTCTTTCCGTCCCTTGGCGAAATTCAAACTCGTACGCAGCAAAGTGCGGAATTCAGTGCGGTAGCGGTCGATGCTTTGGCCGCGGTACTGGTTGTTGACGCCGATCAGCAGCGAAACCAGATCGTAGGTATTATTATTCTTGGCCGCCACGATGCCGTCACTCAGCTCGGCGGTAGTCCAGCCCGTGCGGGCGATAATGTCGGGCGGGGCAACAGACACACTATCGCGACGCAACAAGTCAGCCAGTTGCACCGACCAGCGCCCGGCTTCCGAAATGCTTTCACCAATGGTATACGAATCGCCAAGTGATAGAAAACTAATGATGCCGGACGAATCGGCGGCAGGCGGTAAAATGGGAGGCCCGACGGTGTCGCTGGTTTGGGCAGTACAGGCCAGGCACCATAGCGCCAGACCGGTCAGAAGTGGAATCAACTTCATTCTTTGGGTTTCTCGAGTTTAAAGGTAAAGGTAGTGCCTTTTTCCAATTGCGACTTTACGGCGATTTTGGTATCGTGGCCGTTCAGAATGTGCTTCACAATTGCCAGACCCAGGCCCGTGCCGCCGCGTTCCTTGGAACGGCTTTTCTCTATCCGATAAAACCGCTCAAAAATACGGTTCAAGTGCTCCGGCGGGATACCGGGGCCGTTGTCACGCACCGACACGACGAAGTGCTTTTTCTCTTCGTTGAAGTGGATGATGACCTTCCCGCCCTCTTTGTTGTACTTCACGGCGTTTTCGATCAGGTTGGTCATCACTTGCTCGATCCGCTGAGCGTCGGCCTTGACCCAGACTTCGGTAAGGCTGTCGGGTTTTATCCTGAATGTTACCTTGCGGTCCTGGGCGATTTTTTCCAGGCGGTCCAGCACATCTTCGGTAACAGCGCGGAGGTTGACGAGATCTTCGTTCATCTTGATCGCGCCGGTTTCCATTTGCGAGAGCGTCAGCAGGTCTTTCACCAGCGCATCGAGGCCATCGAGGCTCTTGGCAGCTTTTTTCAGGAATCGATCCCGAACCTTTTCGTCGTCCTTGGCCCCGTCGATGAGCGTGTGGATAAATCCCTGGGCGGCAAAAATGGGCGTTTTTAACTCGTGCGAAACATCGGCCAAAAACTCCCGCCGGAATTTTTCCAACTCTTTCAACTCCTCGATTTCCTTTTGCTTACGGGCCACGTACACGAACACCTCATCGTTGAGCCGCTTGAGCGGATTGCTTCCTCCAATCAGCGACTTGCGCGAGATGTCGAAATCCTTCAATTTGAGCTTGCGGATGGTGCGGTACATCTTGTTTACCTCCCTGAACACAATAATCTCGATCGTGTACAGCACTAGAAAGAAGGACCCCACAAAACTCGAAACCCCCACCACGAAGAGCATGCCCGTCGTGTGTCCCGCCACGAAGGTGAGGAACGTCGTGCTGATGGCGGTGATCAAAGTCGCCAAGATGAACGCAAGAACGCGGGGACTTAAAGACAAGGTTTTTTAGTTGACACGCGGCCGCCCAAGCGGTGAAAAGTTGACGGTTAACAGCGCACGAAACAGAATTCACACGGCATCATTCACAAAGATAAAAATCATTTGCGGGAAAAGGAGAGCCCCATCCGTTGCCGCGCTATGAATCACCGTTCATTGTTAACTGTCTACTACCAACTATCTTAAAATCCTCCCCGGAATTTGTAGGTACTCGCGACTTTGTCGATGGCGACAATGTAGGCGGCGATGCGGAGCGACACACCGTATTGTTGCGAGGTTTGGTACACTTTGTTGAAGGCATCCTTCATGATGCGGTCGCTGCGGCGGTTGATGCGCTCGAGCGTCCACTTGTAGCCGATGCGATTCTGAACCCACTCGAAGTACGAGACCGTGACGCCCCCGGCGTTGGCCAGAATATCCGGTACGACCATGATGCCCTTGTCATTGATTATATCGTCGGCTTTGGCCGAGGTAGGGCCGTTGGCCCCTTCCACGATCAGTTTGGCCCGAATCGAACCGGCGTTGTAGGAGGTAATGACGTCTTCGGTGGCGGCGGGCACCAGCACGTCCACGGGCAGTGACAGCAGGTCGTCGCTCGAGATTGACTCCGCATTGGCGAAGCCTTCCAGTTGGCCATTGTTCAGGTCGCGATGCGCCAGCGCAGCTGCGATGTCGATGCCGTCTTCGTTATAATAAGCGCCTGTTATGTCACTAATGGCCAATATTTTGACGCCCCGCTCGCGCAGCAGCGCGGCAGCGTTGGCGCCCACGTTGCCGAAACCCTGCACGGCGGCCGTCGATTTGTAGGGGTTGAGCCGGAGCTTGTCCATCGCGGCTAGTGCCGAGACGGTCACACCGCGGCCGGTAGCTTCAGTGCGGCCCAGCGAGCCGCCCAGCACAATCGGCTTGCCCGTCACCACGGCCTGCACGGTCATGCCCTTCGACTTGGAATATTCGTCCATGAGCCAGGCCATTTCGCGCTGTCCGGTACCCATGTCGGGGGCCGGTATATCCCGGTCGGGACCAAATACGTCGAGCATCGCGGTGGTGTAGGCCCGTACGAGGCGCTCGACTTCGCCCGCCGACATGTGTCGTGGGTTGCAGGCCACGCCGCCCTTAGCACCGCCGTAGGGGATATCGACCACGGCGCATTTCCAGGTCATCCAGGCGGCCAGGGCGCGCACTTCGTCGAGGTTGACGCCGGGATCGAAGCGGATACCGCCCTTGCTGGGGCCCAGAATCGTGGAGTGAATCACGCGGTAGCCCTCGAAAGTACGGATCTCACCACTGTCCATCGTAACGGGCAGGCCCACAATGACCTGCTTACGCGGCGTTTTAAGAATATGGTACATTTCTTCGGAGATGCCCAGCAGTTGCACCGCTTTATCGAAGCGTTGCATCATGGATTCCAGCGGGTTCTCTTTGTCTTTTATGGGGGCCGGCTCTAAATAGGTCGTCATGGTTTGTGGATATTTAACTAGCTAACAATAAGTTGATTAATTCCTTCCGAAATAATCATTCCACAAACGTACGGCATTTGATCTTTTAAAAATAAAAAACTAAAATATCTTGAAATTATATAAGATGGTGGTTGCTGGGATAATCTTTAACTATTTAACCAAAAATTGAAATAATCCGTTAATCGTTCGGATTATTTCCAAATATTACTCCGTGTTTTGCTATAAAAGAAAAATAGAAGAAAGTCGCTTATTTATCAGACAGTTTAGTACTTTCGCGCAAAATTGAACAATTACCCTTAATTTTGTTGGCATAACAACAGGACCAACGCTTAAACCGACGCACCCATGCAAGAAGAAAAAAACCGGTACTCCGAAGATGAACTCCGGGAATTCGAGGAATTGATTCGGGGAAAATTGACCGGTACGCTGAATGAACTCAATTACATCAAAGGCAGCTTGAGCAAGAAGGACGATAGTGGCACAGACCGCACCGGCGGCACCGCCAAGTTGCTCGAAGATGGGGCCGACGCCAGCGAGCGCGAAAACCTCAACCAACTCGCCGGACGCCTTCAGAAATACGCTAATCAGCTTGACAATGCCCTTGTGCGCATCAAGAACGGCACCTACGGCATTTGTGTCGATACCGGCAAACTCATCCCCAAGGAACGTCTCCGTGTGGTGCCGCACACCCAGCAAACCATCGAAGCCAAGCTGAAACGAGTGAATTGAGACTGAATTTGTGATCGAGCAGCGGAGGAAATTTTTTGGAACGAATGAGAAAGGCACCGCGTCGTGGTGCCTTTTTTTCGTGCGATAGCATTTCCCGACGGTAGGGCGTTGATGCCTATAAAATTATTTTGATTGCGCCAAACACGACCGTACTGTCGCGACTGATTTCGGGCGCACTTTTGTCCAAAAACTCGATTTTCCTGATCGCACTTCGGTCCAGCCGATCGACCACCCCGCTCTGGCTGAGCGGAACCACCCGCCCGTCGATGAGCAGCGGAAATTGTAAATCCAGCAGTTGTAATGGGATGGTACTTCTGACTTTCAGATAGACGTAACGGTAAAACTCCGTTGGTTCGGTGTATAAAAATTTGTAGGAATTACCCGGATGCGCCACGCCCAATTGCGCCAGTTCCACTGAATCCTTTAAGTCAATGGTTCGAACGATTTTTCCATCACCCAAATGATGGGCATCAGATGCGACCAATAATCCGTCGAGTACCACGTAGTCGGCTGCCAACTCCTTCATTATTTCGTATTTCACAGGCGGGTCCCGCAAGTTTTTAAAGTCGATCAGGGTGTCGGCTTGGGGAACCGCTACCGACGCGGGTTTGTCTTGTTGTGGCTTGACGGCACAGGCCAAGGTGACCAAAAGGACAATGGCAAAAAGGTACTTGTGCATACGTGCTAAGATTTAATGGCATAGACTCATGGCAAGCTGGCCTGATTTTTAGACCAGATGATGATGCCGAAAAATACCGGATTACGACCTTTACATCATTACAAAATAAGATTTCACAGAGCGAAAAACCAACTATCCACCCATACCATGCCCAAAGGAAAGATCGCCATTTTCTGGCACCGCCGCGATATGCGGCTGCACGATAACGCCGGGTTGTACCGCGCCCTTAAGTCGGAGCATCCCGTGCTGCCGCTCTTTATTTTTGACAAGACCATCTTGGATATGCTGGACGACAAGCGTGACCGCCGCCTGGAATTCATCATGCGGGCCGTGCAGGAAATGAAGGAAGGATTGGAAAAGGAAGATTCGGCGCTGCTGGTGAAGTACGGCGTGCCGCTGAATGCCTGGCAGGAAATCGTGGAGGAATACGACGTAGCCGCGGTGTACACCAACCACGACCACGAGCCCTACGCCAAAGAGCGTGACGGCGAGGTAGGCGATTTTTTAGAGAAAAACGATATTCCGTTCCACACTTTCAAGGATCAGGTGATTTTTGAGAAAGAGGAAATCCTGACCCAAAAGGGAACGCCTTACACGGTGTTTACGCCTTACAGCCGTTCCTGGAAGGAAAAGTTGCACGGCTCGAAGGAGAAGAATTTCTACGTAAAGCCTTACCCGACGGAGAAGTACTTCAAGAATCTCTATGAAACCAAAAAATTTCCCGTCCCGAGCCTGGAAGATATGGGCTTCGAGCCGATGCCCGATGAAAAGTTTCCGCCCAAAAAAGTGCGCGATGAGAAGCTGGAGAAGTACGCCAAACTGCGCGACTTCCCCGCCGCGCCCGGTACCTCACGGCTGAGTATTCACCTGCGGTTTGGCACGATCAGCATCCGCGAGCTGGCGCAACAGGCGATGCAGGAAAGCCAGGTGTTTCTGGGCGAGTTAATTTGGCGGGATTTCTACCAGCAGATCCTCTGGAATTTTCCGCACGTGGGCGAAGGCAAGGCGTTCCAGCCCGAGTACGACCGCATCGAGTGGCGCAACAACGAGGAGGAGTTCCAAAAGTGGTGCGAAGGCAAAACCGGCTACCCAATTGTGGACGCCGGGATGCGGCAGCTCAACCAAACCGGCTACATGCACAACCGCCTGCGGATGATTACGGCCAGTTTCCTCATCAAGGACTTGCTCGTCGACTGGCGTTGGGGTGAGGCGTATTTCGACAAGAAATTGCAGGATTACGACATGGCTTCCAATAACGGCGGCTGGCAGTGGGCCGCGGGATCAGGCACCGACGCGGCGCCTTATTTCCGCATCTTCAACCCCACCACGCAAGGCAAGAAGTTCGACCCGCAAAATAAATTCATCAAGGAATG
>JBBSSJ010000174.1:0-10145 GCA_038242095.1 Cytophagales bacterium | reverse complement strand
CCGACAATCCGCTCTTTTTATTTTTACAACTTAATCTTAAATACTTTATGATGACGATTCAGATCAACACTGACCACAATATTGAGACTTCCGAAAAATTCGAGACCCAACTCCGGGATATGCTGGCTGAAAAACTCAGTCGTTTCAGTACTCACCTCACCCGCCTGGAAATGCACCTTTCTGATGAAAATAGCGGGGAGAAAAGCGGGCAGAACGATAAGAAATGCCTGCTAGAAGCCCGCTGGGAGGGCATGGCTCCCATTGTGGTCAGCGAAAATAGCGATAACGTGATGCAATCGGTAAACGGTGCTACGGCCAAGATGAAAGCCGCGCTCACCTCGGCCATCGAGAAAGCCCGAAACTATTGATAGACTTTTAGGTTCTGATAAAAAGGCCCGCCCGGAAAACTTCCCGGCGGGCCTTTTTGCGAGCGGATGGTTAAGAAAGTGCGGTATTTTGCTTTACATTTGAAAAAAAACAAGATTTCCCTCTCAAAAATCAGCTCACCCTATGAAAAGTACCGTTCGCTACCAGTTAATGGCCATGATGTTCATGCAGTTTTTTGTGTGGGGCGCGTGGTACGGCCAGGCCAGCAAGTATCTCTTTGTGCAACTTAATGCCACGGGAAACGAAGTCGGCAACGTCTACACGGCTTTCTCTCTGGCAATGATAGTGTCACCCTTCTTTGTGGGCATGATCGCCGACCGTTATTTTTCTGCCCAGAAAGTGCTGGGCGTGCTTAACCTGATCGGCGCGGCGATTTTGTTCTACATTACTACGGTGCAGGACGCGGGGACCTTTTTCTGGGTGATGCTGGGCTATTGCCTTTCGTTTGCCCCCTGTATTTCGCTGACGAATTCTATCGCCATGAGTCAGATGAAGAATCCCGAGCAGGATTTTCCGGGCATTCGCGTGATGGGTACCGTCGCCTGGATCGTGGTCACCAATCTGGTCGGCTTCTGGGGCGTAGGCGACAACGTGATGATTTTCCAGATTGCCATGGTATCGGCTTTGGTACTGGGCCTTGTCTCTTGTACGCTGCCCAACACCCCGCCCACCGCCACGGGTAAGGCTACTTTTGCCCAGATTCTCGGGGCTGATTCCTTCGTACTCTTTAAAGACCGCTCGTTCCTGCTTTTCTTCATTGCCTCGATTGCGATATGTATCCCGCTCTCTTTTTACTACGCGATGGCCAATCCCTCGCTGACGGATTCGGGCATGACTAACGTCGAAAACAAGATGTCGCTCGGGCAAGTCTCCGAATTTGTTTTCATGTTACTTATCCCGCTGGCCTTCCGTAAACTGGGTGTCAAGTGGATGCTTGCTGCCGGATTGATTGCCTGGATTCTGCGTTTTATCCTGTTCGGCTACGGGGATGGTGGCTCTGGTGAGTGGATGCTTTATCTCGCGATTCTGCTGCACGGCGTCTGCTTCGATTTCTTCTTCGTTACGGGCCAAATCTACACTGATATGAAGGCCGGGCCACGCATCAAATCCCAGGCGCAGGGCTTGATCACATTTGCTACTTACGGCGTCGGCATGGCTATTGGCTCTAAACTCGCCGGCATCGTGACGGACATCTACACCGTGGATGGCGTCAGAAATTGGACGTCGATCTGGATGGTACCCGCCATCATCGCCGCCGTCGTACTGGTCCTTTTCCTGCTCTTCTTCAACGACCAAAAAGCCGAAGCCGCCGTGGCGAAAGGAGAAATGGCGGTGTAGTCAAAGTTAAAAAAAGGCTGTTCGGTCTTGATTTACTTGTTTACAATCAAAAAGTTTGTGCAACTCTGGCCACCCACTTTGTGCGCCACGGGGCGCTCCGCTTTGCTCCTTTGCACCTCAGAAAATGCAAATACTCTCTTACAACGTCAACGGTATTCGGGCGGCGATCAAGAATGGCCTTATCGACTGGCTGGCGGGCAAGGACTTTGACATTCTTTGTTTTCAGGAAGTAAAAGCTCGACCCGAGCAGGTCGATTTGACGGGATTTGAGGCATTGGGATATAACGTCGTAGGCTGGCACGCGGCAGAGAAAAAGGGCTATAGTGGCGTGGCAATTCTATCAAGGATTGCTCCCGATCGCGTCGTGGATGGTTGCGGCCTGTCGGTTTATGATTGTGAAGGACGGATTTTGCGGGCCGATTTTGGCGAGATCACTGCTCTGAACTGCTACTTTCCTTCGGGCACGAGCGGCGACCTCAGGCAAGGCGTCAAGATGCAGTTTTTGCAGGATTTCAAAGCCTATGTTCACGAGCTTCGGCAAGATCGTCCAAACCTGATTATTTGCGGCGACTACAACATCGCGCACACCGAAAACGACATCCACGACCCTATACGCAATAAAAATTCCACCGGCTTCCTGCCCGAAGAACGCGCCTGGCTCAGCGACTGGTTTGATGACGGCTTTACCGACGCCTTCCGCCACCTCAACCCTGACCTGACCGAATACAGCTGGTGGAGCTATCGCGCCGGGGCCCGCGCCAACAACAAAGGCTGGCGCATCGACTACCACTCCGTCTCGGGTTCGCTCCGTGACCGGCTTGTCGACTGCCGCCATCTCATCTCAGGCATCCATTCGGATCATTGTGGCGTTTTGTTAGAAATAAAGTAAATATCTTTCCTGGCTGTATATGACCAATAATTTACTTAAGCTGCTGCTCTGTTTGTTAGGAGCCACTGCTTACTTACAAACCCCCGCTTACGCGCAAGTGATCACCGAACAGAATCCATCGCGTATCCGCAGTATGTCTGAACGATGGGAGCTGGATTCGGCTACTCGGAAGGGTGTTCTGCGCCTAACGTACTACCAACCGTTCTATGTGACCGCCGGGCGTTGGTCCAGCAATCCTAATACGCAGCCAACGAGCCTGAACCCCACCTACTCGGTGCCTGATCCGATCGCCTACAACCAGTACGAAGCTAAGTTCCAGTTGAGCTTTAAAACCAAACTCCTGCAAACCATTTTCTGGGGTTATGGTGATTTGTGGATGGGCTTCACGCAAAAAGCGCACTGGCAAATTTACAACAGCAATGTCTCACGCTCCTTCCGGGAACTAAACTACGAGCCGGAGCTAATCCTCAACTTCCCCCTCGATATCAAGGTCGGGGGCATGAAGGCCCGTACGGTTGGGGTCGCCTTCAATCATCAATCAAACGGGCGGTCCTTGCCCCGGTCGCGCAGTTGGAACCGGGTCATTTTCCACATGGGATTTGAGAGTCCCCACTGGATGGTGGTAGTAAGGCCCTGGATTCGTATACCTGACGCAGAAGACGAGAATCCGATGATCAACGATTACATCGGGCGCGGGGAGCTTACTCTGGCATACAATGCCGGAAAACACCAGTTTTACCTCATGGCCACTCACCCTCTAAAGCTGGGTTTGTTAGAGCGGGGTAGCGCCCAGCTCAACTGGGTATTTCCGGTCACAGGGCAAGTTCGGCTACAAATACAAGGCTCGACAGGCTACGGAGAGACCCTGATTGACTATAACCACCGCCAAACGACGTTGGGAGTTGGCATATCATTTATTGATTGGTAACCTTCTGCGCCATAAAGATTTTAGAAGCCTAATTTTAATTAATTGTAGTTGTTTTACATTGCAGATCCAGACATTTGCCCGCGCTTAGCTCAATAAGCATCAACAAGTACCCTGGAGACTTCAATAGGGAATGTTGTGTAGTAGTTCTTTTTTTTTATTTCCTCTCCCTCGTCCGCAAATGAACTACCACTACTACGCCATCTATAAACCTTTTGGCATGCTGTCGCAATTTAGCCGTGAGGGCGATCATGCGACGCTGGCTGATTTTGATTTTGAATTCCCCAAGGACGTCTACCCGGTCGGGCGACTGGATGCCGACAGCGAAGGCTTGTTGTTACTGACGAATGATAATTTTTTCAAAACCCGCTTGCTCGATCCGAAACAGCGGCATTTTAGAACCTACTACGTGCAGGTGGAAGGCGAAATCACGGCCGAGGCCTGCGCCGAACTGGCGGCGGGCGTCACAATTTCGATCAATGGCAAGAAGCACCGCACCCTGCCCGCCCGCGCTAAACCGATCCCGGAACCTGCCCTACCCGACCGTAATCCGCCGATTCGTTTTCGGAAAAACATCCCCACTTCTTGGCTCGCGCTCTCTTTACACGAAGGCAAAAACCGCCAGGTCCGCCGCATGACCGCCGCCGTGGGCTTCCCGACATTGCGGCTGGTGCGTTGGTCGATCGATGCTTATGAATTGGGCGAGATGTTGCCGGGAGAGGTTGTGACGCTGTGAAGGCGTAAGTGTATGTTTATGGATTTAGGTAAATCTCCCTTTGCTCAATTCTGAATAATCACTTGTGAGCGGTCATTTACTGCCCCTAGTATTCCTAGCCCATTCTGCACATTGGAATAAACATTGATGGGTTCGTAAAAAGGATTGTTCAGCACACCATTATAATTGATCAAAGGATTGTCGAGGGCCGTGATAGCCGTTTTTAGGTAGCGGTCGTACGCCTGGCTAAAGTTCGATACGTGCAGGGTCAGCCGTGTTCCCGGGCGCCTGTATGCTCCCGTGAAGGAAAGGGGTGCAAAAACTAGCGTGCCCTGTCCCAAAGCGGAGGGCTTGATACGAGCCATGAAGCTATATACCTGAAGCACGCCACCATCCTGGCGTGTGGCATTGAAATCGTCGAGGTAAGGCGAGATACTCCCCACGATGCCGTTTACGTTTCTGAAATTGTCGACCGTATCACCGAAATCGCGTTCCGATAATCTGTTGATAAAGCTCAGCCATACGTACTTTGTACCAGGCGTCAGTTCAAGGAAAGTCAAGTCGAGATCGGGATTCCTGTACTGGCTTGTGATCTTATAGGGTAGCCCCCCCAGCTTGTAGGAAATACTGGTTGGCACGGTGTCGGTTGCGCTGAGCGTGGTGTTTTCTACGGTCGCCTCAATCCGGTAAACTCCCCCCGCCTCCGGCTGCGTTTCGGGAAATTCGTAGCGGCTATTGTCGCGGTAAACCATCGGCCCCAACAGGAGGCCGTTCCGGTAGCAAAGCACCTTGGCGTTTGCAATAGGGACATACCCGGTGCTATCATCCGAAAGCGGCGGCAGGGTTTTGCGGAGTGTGATACTGATAATACTATCGGGATTGAGAACGCCGTTCAGCACGTACCGCTCTACGTAAGGCGGGTAAGGCAGATCCACGTCCTCCATGCAAGCGGTGAAAAGTATTCCGCTCCCGATCCAAAAAAGCACTTTTCTAATCGAATCGAAAGGCGTAGCTAAAGGACGGCAGGACCGGGAAAAGGACAAATTTTTTGAGACGATTTTCATTGACAAATAAGTAAAAAGCATTTCGCTGATTATAGGCGTTGTAAACCGAGAACGTCCAAGTACGCATCCCCCTTCGTTTTTGCTTATCAACCTTGTAACTTACATCTAAACGGTGGTACAAGGGCATCTGCAGATTGTTTCGAAAGGGAAATACACCCAGTTCATTCAGGGGGCCAAGTCCACGTTTTCTGGGTAGTCCTCCTGGTACGAATAACGGTAGGTCCGCGCCTGCCATGCGTTGCGTGGCTACCGTGACATACCCGCCGCTGTTGGCCGCAAATAGCATTTGCAGGCTGCGTCCCCGGTTGAGGGCATATTGCGCCGACACATTAACGACGTGCCGACGGTCGTATCGGTAGGGAAAGGTACGGCCATCGTTTAGCAGGTCAAAGGTTCGCGTCGTCCGGGAAAGCGTGTAGCTGATAAAACCAGTGAATTTCCTCCCCTGCTTTTGCAAAAGCACTTCCACTCCCTTTGAACTACCCTTTCCCACCGCGACGCGGTCGTACCAGCGCAAATCCGGGCTTCCCAAAAACGATGCCCCTTCCGTGTATTCAAGCAGGTTGTGCATACTTTTGGTGTAAACATCCAACGACCAATCAAACTGTTTCCCCAATTTTCCGTAGAATCCAAGAGAGTATTGCTGAGCCCGTTGCGGGGGAATGCGGTCGGTGATCGGTACCCACAGATCGGTCGGCAGTCCCAAAGACGAGTTGGTTAGTAAGTGTAGGTACTGTACATTCTGCATATACGAAGCCCTAAGCCCACCCGACACTGCAGGAATGTCTTGATAGAGGGACAGACGCGGTTGCAGGCTGTGGTAAGTCTGCCCATTCACGCGCAATAGATTGTAACGCAGCCCGCCCTGCAACCGTAGCGTATTAGTGGGACGGTAGGTGTAATCGGCGTAGAGCGAAGCATCCGCTACGAAGGTGGGTGAGACAGCGGAGGTGTTAAAAACCTCTACATTTCCCTTTGTTTGCACGATCTCGGGAGCGAAGCGATGTAACGTAGTTTCCAGACCGAATTGCAATTCCGACTTGGCAAGTGCGTAGCTAAAATCTGACTTATAGCTCACATCGGCAATCCGGGAACTTGTCCGAAAAAGGTAGCTCAGGTCGGCCGACTGAAAACGGTTGCTGATCTCGAAGCGGTAATTGGTGTAGCTGAGCGTAGAGTTTTTAAAGAGTTTAGGACCAAAGACGTGGTTCCAGCGCGCGATGCCCGTCAGGTTGCCCCACCGGAAACTGTACAGGCTCTTATCGCCGCCCGACGTATTTCCATTTTTGAAAGCATCGCTCCCGGAGTAGAAGCTCAGAAAAAAGCGGTTCTTCTGGTTGGGTTGAAAGTTTATCTTGGCGTTGAAGTCGTAAAAGCCAATGCTGGCGTAATTCGGCCCCGCCGTTCTCTGCGCTGCCTTGGCTAATACATCCAGCCAGGTACGTCGCACCGAAAGCAGGTAGGAGGATTTGCCCTTTTTAAGGGGTCCTTCCAGCAAAAGTTTGGATGATAAAGGCCCCAACTGGAAACTCTGCTTCGCTTCCTGCCGATTTCCCTCGCGCATCGTAATGTCCACCACTGACGACAGCCTGCCCCCGTATCGGGCGGGCAGGTCGTTTTTGTATAGATCCACCGAAGCCACGGCATCGGGGTTGAACACTGAGAAAAATCCAAAAAGATGGTTGGCGTTATACACGGGCACCCCATCCATCAGAATCAAAGTCTGGTCGGGACTACCGCCCCGCACGTGAATACCCGCCGTCCCTTCGGTACCGCCTTGTACACCTGGTAACAGCTGTAGGACTTTCAGCACGTCGGGTTCCGACAATACCGTAGGCACATTCTTGATCTGCTCGGCAGTCAAGCGGTAGTTGCCCCGCTCATCGGACAGGGGTGTTGTAATGCGCACCTCGTCCAGTTGTACTTCCCAAGGGCTAAGTTCCAGGCGAATTGTCGTATCACGGTCGAGAACCAAAGCTGTGCTAAAAGCCAGGAATCCCGGTGCTTCCACCAGTAAAGAGTGCGAGCCTTCGGAAGCAGAAAAAGAGAAGTATCCGAAAGTATTTGACTGGGTAACAGAAGAACCGTCAATACTGATTTTACCAGACGAAATTACCTCTTGGCTACCTTTGTTTAATAAATAGCCTGATACAGAAGCATTTTGTGCGAGTGTAACGCCTGAAAACAGCACATTTTCAATCAATGCCAGGCATAAAATTGAAAATGTGCTGAGGGTTTTAAGAGATATGCTCATTTCGCTATGAGTATCATTGAGCAGTACATTGAATGTCTACAAAATTGAAGCTGAAAGTGCCGCTTATTGCCACATTATATTCAAAATATTCTGTCGTGATGAAAGGCACTCTGTGGAAATGCACGCTTACAAAGCTTGCCTTTCCAGCAAAATTATTGGGTAAGCTGAAAGGGTTCGGACCTGGCGGTGGATTTGTCGGATCGAGGTTACCTGGGCTCCATGTACCGTTCGTTGAGTAGCTCTCAGTCCTGTGGTTGACCGAGCCGTAATACGTTTTTCTACTGAATTGCATATCGACATAGTATTTGATTTCATTTTGCCAGTAGACGTATGTTGTGTATTGATATAACGAAGAGAAACTACCCCTGGCCCACGCCCTCAACTTGAGGTCGCCGTTGCTGTAGCCTGTTCCACCGTCGCCATTTGTTCTCTCACAAAATAGCTCATTGCCCGCGTTAGTTCTTGCATTCTTAGTATCTAGAACCTTGGAAGTAAGTTTTACGGGGTGGTACTTGAGGTTATCTGTTTGTTCGCTTTGTTTTAAAGACATCAACTCGCTGATTAGCGACTCATCCCCATTGACGATTTGGCAAATTTCCTTCTCGCCATATTTTAAAATCGATTCGCCAACTTTAACAACCCCGTCCTTATTCAGTACAGATGCAGAAGCTGGATCGAAGATTTTGTAAGAAACCCCATCTTCCAAGCTGAAGTTTATCGTCTTGCTTGCCTCCCCGATTAAAGGGGAGATCTTGTGCTTCATTGTTTTAAGAAGACTGGGGTCCTTCAAAATGAGTTTCTCCTCAATGTCGGCTTGAATGATTTCGTGATCTACAATTGCCTCGAAGACCCTGCGCAAAGAGCTGAACTTCTTGCTTTTTTCCCAAGTGTCTAACTGGGAACGATCCAATTTGGATAGTATTTTGATGGAATCCTCGAAGGTCTCGTGGCTCGAGAACGTCAAATAGTTATCTGCATTTTCCAGAACGATTTGATCACTGAGTGACAACTGGCCTACCCTTGAATTGGGATATTCGGCTTTTGCGGTGGGGTCGTTGTTTTCACATGAAACAAAAAGGGGGATCGCCACAAGACTGTAGACGATTAACTTGGTAGTGAGCTTTTTCATATCTTTGTACCGGTTCAGATGATTTAAAAATTGTTTGAGCTGAATCAGAGAGTTCCCGCGTTCTGTCGTCAAACTAGCGCGGGGCTTTCTTTTTTAAAGACAGGCTGCTCTTCGAAATTTTGGCAACCTACCTTCTTGCTACTACGCTGGCTAAGCTCCAATTTGTCTGGAACCATCCGGGGCAAATCAGTGGTTGTGCTTAACTTTCTCTTATAGCTGATTCTGTTTTAAGTTTGAAAATATTTGAACAGCTTATCTAAAAGCCCTGAGCGTGTCACCAAACTATTATAGGGCTTTTCTGATGTTGTAAAGGAAGAGACCCCGGTTCGAAAGAAAAAATTTATTATACCAAAGCGCACTTAGAAGCGACGAAAAGGCAGTTACAATAGATGAAGCTTATTTTAGCAATGGTATAAACTCTTTTAGTTTTTGTCGGTACGAAGGGCCGATCGGTAGCTCAGTGCCATTACTTAATTTGAGCGTGTTACCTTCAATGCTGTGGATGGCCGACTGCCGAACGATGTGGGATTTGTGAATGCGAAGAAAAACCGGGGCAAAAAATAGTTGTTCAGCCCTCAACAGGTTCATGTGAACAAGTATCTTCTCGTTGTCCAGAAAAATTTCTATATAATCTTTCTCTCCCTTAATACGCAGGACTTCCGTAAAGGCCAATTGCCGCAACCCTTTATCTAATCGTAGCCATACCGAATCATTAGCGGGGGAAAGAGCAGCAAATTCTCCCCGCGAAATATTAGTTTCCTTTTTTTCTTTAAACTTAACTACTGTGCGCATGAAGAGCTCAAATGGTACGGGTTTCAGCAAATAATCCAGTACGTCGAAGTCATAACTTTCCACCGCGTATTGCGAATAGGCCGTGGTGAGGAAGAACTGAGGGCGATCAGTTGGGAGAATTTGCATCATCTCCAATCCCGTCATGCCCGGCATCTGAATATCCAGAAAAACCAAATCAGGTTTTTCAACCCGTATGGCTTCCAACGCTTTTACCGTATTCTCACATACCGCGACGGTTTGCAAATCGGGTACTTGGTTCGCGTAGCCTATAATGATGTCACGGGCGAGAGGTTCATCATCGACGATGACGACGCGGTAAGCTGTTTCCATGTTAGGTCTATATATAGGGATACGCAATGTTCACCGTCGTGGCAATCAATGTCTAAGCTGTAATGGCCCTGGTAAATTCCTTCCAACCTTCTACGAGCGTTTTTAAGGCCTATTCCACCGCTGTCGTTTGCCACTGGGGAACAGGAGTCTACACCATTGGCCACGTTAAATGACAGCATTCCATTAGACTTGTTGCGACACTATAAATCAGTTTTTTACGTAAAAGTTCCAAAGGCCAGCGCATACTTCTAAGGTGTCATCGTACTTTGCAAAGTCACGTATTCTGAGCCGATCAGACATGATCCGGTATCGTTTCAATCCT
>JBBSSJ010000173.1:0-10167 GCA_038242095.1 Cytophagales bacterium | reverse complement strand
TTCCGTGCTAATATAAGTCATAAAACTTGCGTTTTTATTTTTACAGTTGTAAATTTACAGCCATAATTCAGTATTTCAAAATTAAGAAAGACTTGTTTAATAGGTTTTGACTAAAAGTGCCGGTAATCATGAATATATTTCAATCGCTTACTTAGTAAAGTGAAAACGGCGGTGCTATCGTTGTGATGTCAAGGGCAAACTTTCGGAACACGACGTGCGCAAAAATATGCCACAACCTTCTAATCTAAATATCTCATTTCAAACCAAAAATCACGCAGCATATGAGCCATCTTATCATTAGCAAGCTGGACTACCAGCGGCTCAGCCAATGGATTGGCCGGGCCAGAAACGACTTCCAATTTTCCAATGACCAGACCAACGGTTTCCTGCGGGCAGTCAACGGGGCTACCCTGCTCGATCCGGCCGATATTCCGGCGGATGTAGTCACGATGAACTCGCGGGTCAGGCTGAGCTATCCCGAAAGCAACCGCTCGGTAGAAGTTCAACTGGTATATCCGGAAGCCGCCGACATTGCAACGAAACGGATCTCAATTTTTGCGCCGCTGGCGGCCGCTATCCTGGGCTGCAAGCAGGGAACCGAGACCAGTATGAAGACGCCGAACGGCACGGTCAGAATTATAATCGAGGAAGTGACATACCAGCCTGAGGCCGCGGGAGACATGACGCTCTGAACGAAATAAAATCAACGTAAATCCAATAAAATCTTGGATTGCGAAAATTGAAAATGAACATCAACCATTGTTTTTTTGTTACAGTCGGCGTGTCGCTACTGAGCAGCTTCGCGTCCTTTTCGCAGGAAAAGCGCAAGGTAGACGGCGATCCCGGGGTTTCGGTGCATAATTACAAACAGCCGCACAAAGCTAGGAAGGCGGATAAACTGCGTGAAATTGAGCGCCGTGGCTATTTCCAATTGGGCGTTGGCATCGGGCGGCGCCCTATTATTGCTCCCGATGCAAGCTATCAAAACGGCAAGCCCAGGTACAAGCAGCAGCCGTTTTGGTTATTTCCCAGAAAAGAAAAATCCAACAAAACCCAGTTTAACCCCCTGAAGAATCCCGGCAACTACAAGACCCAGGATTGACTCCCAAGCGTCTGCAGGAAGCTCTGAGGCCGCTAATAAAATTTGAATGAAGGCAAAAAGAAGGATTGTAAAAATAAAAAATGTTATAAAACCCGTGGTCGCGCCGGTCATCAACCCCATCCGCGACCTGGCCGATAGCGGTCGGTTGTCGGGCGTGTTGCTGCTGGTCGCCACGGCGGTGGCACTAACCTGGGCCAATTCGGGGCAGAGTGACGATTTTCTGGCTTTTTGGGAACAGAAAGTCGGCATTGCACCGCTGGACAAAACCATTAGCCACTGGGTGAATGACGGGCTTATGGCCGTCTTTTTTTTCTTCGTGGGGCTGGAAATTAAGCGCGAGATTCTGGCGGGAGAACTTTCGGACTGGCGGCAGGCCGTGCTGCCCGGCGTGGCTGCCGTGGGCGGGGCCGTGGTGCCGGCGGCAATCTACTTAGCTTTTAACGCGGGTACTATGGCGGCCGACGGTTGGGCCATTCCCACTGCGACGGATATCGCGTTTTCGCTGGGGATGCTGTCATTGCTCGGCCAGCGGGTACCTTTCGCTCTAAAAGTGCTGCTGACGGCCATTGCCGTTATCGACGACCTGATTGCCGTATGGGTCATTGCGCTTTTCTACACCAATGAAATTGATACCAACATGTTGCTCTACGCGGCATTGGCACTGGGCGGACTATTTACACTCAACTTTTTCAAAGTGCGGCGCTTTCTTTTTTACCTGGTACCCGGCCTGCTGCTTTGGTTTTTTGTCCTTAAATCGGGCGTTCACGCGACTATTGCAGGCGTACTGCTGGCCATGACGATTCCGCTCAGTCAATTGAGCAAGATCGAACATGCGCTGTACAAGCCCGTTAATTACCTTATCATGCCGATTTTTGCTTTGGCAAATACGGGCATCGTGCTGGCTGGGGACGTAACGGCCTTGCTGACCCTACCGCTGAGCCTGGGCATCGTCGCGGGTTTGTTCTTGGGCAAGCCACTGGGTATCGTCTTGTTTTCGTGGGGCGTTGTCAAAGCCGGCGGGGCCGAATTGCCCGCCGGGCTACGATGGCGGCACATTTTCGGGTTGGGTTTTACGGCAGGAATCGGTTTCACGATGTCCATCTTCATCGCCAGTCTTTCCTTTTCCGATCCGGTCCAGCAGAGCAGCGCCAAGCTTGCGATTATGGCCGGAACGGTTTTGTCGGCGGTAGTGGGTTTACTATGGCTGGTGAAAGTGGAAAAGACGATGTCCAAGCGCGCGCTGACTTGAAATTCTGGGAGGTTAACTCTCCATCAAGAGATGTCGCGGACAAGTGGATGGGTTTCCTACAATCCACGCAATCGGCGCTAAATCGACAGGTGCTTCCCCGTTAGTAAGGTTCTTTTAATTCGTGGTTACTTGACGCTAATTGTAAAAAAACCAATAAAAACCATGAAGCAAAATAAGGACCCAAAAACTGCACTCGTCATCGGGGCCACCGGGCTGGTGGGAAGCCAGCTCGTCGATCTGCTGCTGCGGTCAGAGTGCTACGCCGAGGTGCGGGTGCTGGGCCGGACTCCGCTGGACAGAACGCATCTAAAACTACGCGATATTAAATATGACTTTAAGCAACCCGATGCCACCCAGGTCCAGGGCGATGACGTGTTTTGCTGCCTGGGCACAACGATGAAACAGGCGGGCTCCAAAGAAGTATTTTATGAAGTCGATCACGACTACCCACTCCAAATCGCGCGCTTAGCCCTAGAAAACGGTGCCTCGCAGTACCTGATCGTGACCGCCATGGGAGCTGACCCGTCGTCTACCTTTTTCTATAATCGTGTAAAGGGAGAAACGGAGGAAGATTTACAGCAGCTGGGCTTTGATGCGCTGCACATTTTTCGGCCTTCGCTGCTGTTGGGCGACCGGGACGACAAACGCTTAGGGGAGCGCATCGGTGAAGTGGTGATGAATATTTTTAAGCCCGTCATGCTGGGACCCCTGAAAAAGTACCGCGCGATCGACTCGGCCAAAGTTGCCCGCGCCATGCTGGCCAAAGCCCGCCAGCCCGAAGCGCGCGGGGCGTTCATCCACCAATCCGACGAAATGCAAGCCTACTGACATGAAAGCGTTGATCCGTCCCGCTCGCGTATCCGATCAGGAAACGATGTACCGGATGCTTTGCGATTTGGAAGATGAAACCCTGGACCGCAAAGGATTTGAAAAGGCCTTCCTGAAAAATATAGAAAGCAACGACATCGGCTATTTCATCGCCGACCGCAGCGGCGAACCTGTCGGGCTAGCGAGCTGCCACGTACAAATGCTGCTGCACCACGCCGCATCCATCGCCGAAATTCAGGAACTGTACGTCTTGCCCGATTGCCGTTCACTAGGCATCGGCAAGCAGCTTGTGGCGGCGGTCCGTGATTTCTCCCGTCAACGCGGGGCTTCTCAAATCGAAGTCTCGACCCGCCAGACCCGCTTGGACACGCATCGCTTCTACGAGCGCGAAGGCTTCGTCAATTTACATTTTAAGTTGGTCTCATCAGAAGGGGAGAAAGGGGCAGGATAGGAGGGGTTAAGTTAGCACTAACAAGAAAGGATGCCTCTAAAAGAAGCATCCTTTCCAAACTACCCTAAACCTTCAACTAACTATGGTCTTTAATTTCTTATAGAGTTCGCGGTGATAGTATTTTTCATGGCTCGCCACATTTTAAGTGGGTTACGGGATTTAGAGCGACACTGCAAGCGCGCGTTTAAAAAGGGGAGTTGTTAATAAATGTTAACGCGGTTCAGGCTTCGTTGAAGAAGCTTTGAATGGACGCCTGCGCCGCTCTGACGATTTCGTCGGGCGTTTTTCCGGCGGGCTCGATCCCGGGCAACACGGTCCACGACATCCGGGTGAAAGAAGTGAGCGGGAATAGGCCCTTGGGGTTGAATTTGCCGGTACCTTCAATGGCTACGGGCACCACCAAAGCATCGGGCGCTTTGCGGAGCAGGGCCATTAATCCGCCGCCGGCGAAAGGCCTCATCACGCCCGAGGAAGACCGGGTGCCTTCAGGAAAAATGGCCGCCGAGCCTTTGGCATCATGGATGCGCTGCCCGAGTTTGGCGATTTCGACGACTGCTCTTTTGCCGTCCTTCCGGTCGATAAGTGCCGCGCCGCCAATTCGCAGGTTGTACGAAATGCCCGGAATACCCTTGGCCAGCTCGATTTTGGAGACGAACAGCGGGTAGTACTTTCGCAGGAACCAAATTAGCCCCGGAATGTCGAACATGCTTTGGTGATTAGCGACAAAGATGATGGGGCGGTTGTCTGGGAGGATAGTGCGAAGTGAAAAATGCACGTGGCTGCCGGTAAGGTACCAGCCATGTACCAAAAAAAAGTTGAACCAAATGACAGTTTTCTTATGGGCCTCTTTTCCAAAAATATTATAGGTGATGAGTTGCGCCCCGTGAAAGATCAACAGCATCAGGCCGAAATAAATCAGGTAAACAACGCTTAACAGGTAATCCAGGATTTTTTTCACAATCAATTTTTGAGCAAAAATAAGAGAAGCCGGGCGAGGATATGATATTCGTCATTAAATACGTATCTTAAATCCATAATTGCGAACTTTGACGTCAGTACCTTTCAATCTCCATATCATGCAAACAGAACTCAGCGCCAAGCGCAAAGAAGTCATGCAGTTTGTCGGCCAGAAGATCGACACGCTGCTGAGCCAATACCTTCGACCGGTCGAATTAAACTGGCAACCCCAGGATATGCTGCCCGATTTCACGCAAGATAATTTTATCGCCGAAGTAAAGCTATTGCAGGAAAGTTGCCGCGAATTGCCCTACGATTACGTAGCGGTCCTGATCGGGGACACCATTACCGAAGAAGCCCTGCCTACCTACGAATCGTGGCTTATGGACGTTGTGGGCATCGACCAGCTCAACGAGCCCCACGGTTGGGCGCAGTGGGTGCGTTCCTGGACCGCCGAAGAAAACCGCCACGGCGACCTGCTCAACAAGTACCTCTACCTCTCGGGCCGCGTGAACATGCGCCAGATGGAAGTGAGTACGCAGTACCTCATCGCCGATGGTTTCGACATCGGAACCGGGCGCGATCCGTACCGCAATTTCATCTATACCTCCTTCCAGGAGCTGGCCACCAACGTGTCGCACCGCCGCACGGGCACACTTGCCAAAGATTTTGGAAATCCGCATTTGTCCAAGATTTGTGGCGTCATCGCTGGGGACGAGCTACGCCACGCTAAGGCCTACAAGGCTTTTGTGAGCAATATTTTTGAGGTGGATGCTTCCGAAATGATGCTGGCTTTCGAGGATATGATGAAGAAAAAAATCGTGATGCCCGCCCACTTCCTGCGCGAAACCGGCGTCAAGATGGGCGATACGTACGCGCATTTTTCCGACGCCGCCCAGCGACTCGGCGTGTATACGACTAACGACTACATCGACATTTTGGAATCCTTGCTCAAAGACTGGAAAGTCGAGGGTATGCGCGACCTCAATGACAGCGCCGAGAAGGCCCGCGACTACCTGGTGGCCCTGCCCAACCGTTTACGTCGCATTGCCGACCGCGTCAAAGTACCTGAACTGGCCTACGAATTTAGCTGGATCGACTGAGCTCGGACCTATGAAATGGACCATCACGGAAGCCACGAAGGCGGCGGAATACTCCGCCGCCTTCGTGCTTTTTAAAGAATACGTCGCGTCGCTCGACTTCGACCTGGGCTTCCAGAATTTTGACCATGAGCTCACCATCCTGCCTGACATGTACGGACCCCCCACCGGGAGACTATTTTTGGTGGTGGTCGATGGTGAATTCGTGGGCTGCGCCGCGTTGCGGCGCATCGAAAATGACACAACCTGTGAACTGAAACGCATGTACCTCCGCCCAAACTATCGCCATCTCGGTATCGGTAAAGCCATTATGGAAAAAGCAATGGAAACTGCGCGTGCGCTTGGATACAAGACCATGAAGCTCGATACGATCGGCTACAAAATGCCCAACGCCGTTAAGCTCTACAAATCCTTCGGCTTCCAGGAAACCCAGCCTTACAACCACAACCCCTACGAAGGGGTGATCTACTTTTCAAAAGAATTGTAGTGTGGAAGGGTGGAACGGTTAACGGGCTCTTAATACCGTTAACCGTTCCACCTTGACCGTTAGCCCTTTCTACTGTCCACCTTACCACCCTTCGTGTCAACGGACTCCCGTTGCCTTTTTGATCGCGACGATTTCCTCGGGATCAATAGGCGAGCCATCGGCTTTCAAAATTTCGTGGAACCATACTTTAGGCTCCCGGCCGTTAACATAGGGGTTCTGCCAGCTGTCCCAAGGCATGTATGTCTGAGATTTCCCCGCTACAAAACCCCAATTCACCATTCCGACATCATACTTTTGGGCCACGGGCAGGTGCGTCTGGAACTTGCTGTTGTTGCCCCGCGCCATAAACTCCGTGCAGACCATCGGACGTTGCTGGGTTTTGAGTTGCTTCACGACTTGCTCGAAAAAAGCCGCGTCATCGTAGTGGTGAAAGGTCAGAATGTCGGAATTCTCATACTGGATTTTTTCTATGGCGCTCCAATTCTTGGGATCACTCACATCGCGGTCGCGATTGAAAATCCAGGTACCTGACGTTAACGGCTGCGTGGGCTTCACCACTCGCGCCCATTGAAATACGTCGGGCAATAGTGCCGTGATGATTTCGCGCTTACGCTCGGGCTCCTGCTTTAAATTATTGCGTCCGTAGCTACTGTCATTGGTGTTGTCGGGCTCGTTCCACATATCCCACATCAGTACCCGGGGATCGTTTTTGAACGCCCCCACGACACCCTGAACGTAGGTTCTCAAGCGCGGGTACTGCGACACGTCGGTGAGCGCGTCGGCACCGGGGCTTTGCACCCAACCCGAATTATGCACGCCCGGTACTGGCTCATGCTGCTTGCCGAGCTTGGGATGCGGGTCCCAGCACGAATCGAAAAGGACTAGAATAGGCTTGATTTTATGCTTGGCGCAGATGTTAAGAAATTGGTCGAGTCGCTTCTTGAAGCCGGTCGAATCTTGCCAGAGCAGATCGTGCAAGTACACACGGGCCGTGGTAGCGCCAAGATCTTGCGCCCAGCCGAGTTCTTTGTCAATTTCCTTTGGATTAAAGGTTCCAGCCTGAAACATTTCCAGTTGGTTGATAGCGCTGGCGGGGTTGTAGTTGGAACCGAACAACCACGGCTGTTGGGCGTACCAGGTGTCGGCCTTAGCCTTCGACCAGCGGACGGGCTCCGTTTGTTGGGCGAAAGTGAGGGTGGATAGAAATACAAAAAATAGAATCAGCGATTTTTTCATGAACACGATTTTGAAATTTTAGTAGGTATACAGGTTTGAGCGAATTTCCCATCCAGGGAATAAATTACGACCTTCCCTCAAAAAAAGTACATAAATTCGCTTTTAACCCCCGTTTCTGCTCATTATTTTTAACACAATCGTTTTGCACTTTCTATTTGCCCTATGAATAAAATCATTTTATCGCTTATTATTTGGGTACTCTGTACCGAAGTGCTTCCCGCCCAGCCATTCCCAGGGAGTACTGGTCGAACCGATAAGGTACTAACCCAAAAAATCCAAAATGCCTTGATGGGCTTCCGGGGCCAAGCAGGGGTGTACGTGCGCAATTTGCGCACCAACCATACGGTCGAGATCAACGCCGATACGATTTTTCCCACCGCCAGTATGGTTAAGATTCCCATTTTGTGCGGCGTGTTCGACAAGCTAGAACGGGGTGAACTACGGTACGACCAAATGCTCACCTACCGTGACTCGCTCCATTACGACGACGGAATCGTCGGCTCGCTGCGCGACAGCGCTCAGATTCCGTTGAGCTACGTATTGGTACTTATGGAGACGTTTAGCGACAATACGGGAAGCTTATGGCTGCAGGCACTCGCGGGTGGAGGCAGCACGATTAATGCCTGGCTGCAAGCCCACGGCTACGATCAAACGCGCGTCAACTCCCGCACGCCGGGTCGCGTCGAGGCCCAAAAAACATACGGTTGGGGCCAAACAACGCCTCTCGAAATGGCCGGGCTGCTCACTTCGATTTACGAAGACAAGGTATTCAGCCCGGCGGCCAGCGAGCGCATGTACCGACTATTGGGACGGACAATCACTGTCCCAGATTCCGCCCGAAATCCGGGTGATTGCCAAAAACGGGGCGGTCGATCAAGCCAAATCGGAGGTAGTCCTCGTCCACGCCCCGCACGGCGATTATATTTTTTGCATTACCACCAAAAACCAAACCGACCAGCGATGGCAACCCGACAACGAAGGAAGCGTCCTGCTGCGCACCATCTCGCGACTCATCTGGACCCACTACGAACCAAAATATGACTGGAAACCGCTGGAAGATTCGGCGAAATGGCATTATTGAATGATGAATGATAAGCGTGGAGATCATTCATCACTCATCATTATAAACCTTCTCTACTTGCGAAGTACTCGTTCACATCTTTGAACCCTTCTTTCAAGCTGCGGTCGTGGGTGCTTAGTCCGGCGCGCTCGAAAATCTCGCGGTAGGTACCCACCGCCGCGCGACCGGCGGCGTCGTTGTCGAACCAGAAGCAGACTTCGAAGCGGCGGAATAGCTTAGCCCATTCTTTCTTGAAAAGTGTCACGCTGCCCAGGCTCACGGCGGGCATGCCCTGCTGCACCAGCGTCATGCAGTCCAGCGCGCCTTCGGTCAGGTACAGCACCTTTCCGGTTTTGATTTTGGGCAAAAGATCCTGGTTAAAAAGCGGAATGGGAACGCCGCTCAGGAATTGGTAGCGTGGCGTTCGGTCGATTGGTACACCGATGATGCGGCCCTGCAAAAACACGATCCGGTCATTTTTGAGGTAGGGAATGATGATCGTGTGTTTGAAAAAAACGAGGTTATCCTTTTCGTTGTACAATCCGCTTTCGCGCAAATCGGCGGCGGCGAAGCGGGTGCGCAGGTAGTGGTTGATGTTATGGTAATCCTTCACCATAAATATTCCAAAATGGCGTAGCGTGTAATCCGCGAACCCGCGTTGTTTCAAATACGCGTAGCCCCATTGCGAAACTTCCGTATCAGCCAGCGATTTGCAGTACTGCTGGAATGCTTCATAAATGTCCGAGTGCACCTCGTGGTATTCATACGCTTTGGTGTCCGGCAATTGATCGGCCGGAATAGGGGGGCGCTCTTGTAACAACGGCTCTACCGTGCGGGTGGGTGGGGTAGCCCGCCGTTCGTAGCCGGGTACGTAATGAAATGCCAGTTCGTGCATGGCAGCCGTGTATTCTAGCTTGCAATAAGCGGCATAAAAGTGAATGGCGTCGCCGTGTCGGCCACAACCGAAACAGTAATAGGTTCGGGTGTTGGGGTAGAGGTAGAGCGAAGCCGTTTTTTCCTCGTGAAAAGGGCAGATGATTTTGCGGTGCTCCTCAATTGTAAGACCTAAATCACGCACTACCTGAACGATGTCCACTTTGCGCGTTTCTTCGAGAATATTCATTTTTGGGCATTAGGTTATTAGGTTGTCAGGCGTTAGTCTATCTGTCAGTTTGAGCGGAGCGGTCCGCCGCGCGGGCCCCCGTCCGCTCAAACTGACAATCCTAAAACTAAAAAGACTTCGTCGGAATCCGACAAAGTCTTTTTTTAAATGATACTATACTATTGGCTTTAAGCCATCAATTCCAGCTTCAATTCATTCAGGCGGCTCTTGATGGAGGCGTCGATTTGGCGGTCGCCAACGCGCAGCACATACCCGCCAATGAGTTTCGGATCCACCTTTTCTTCCAACTCGACGGTGCGGCCCGTGGCATCGGCGACTATTTTGGTAAATTGATCGCGTAGCTCAGCGGTCAAGGAGGTGCTGGTGGTGATCGTCGCTTTCTGAATTCCTTTATAAGCGTTATACTGAATGATGTATTCTGCGGCAATAGCGTCAAGAATTGCCTCCCGGTTTTTACGCGTAATGATCTCGAAAATCGTGTACGACACCGGAATGACTTTTTCCTTAAATACGGCCTTCAAAATGCCCAATTTTTTCTCGTGGCGTACGACCGGGCTTCGCAAAGCCAGCATCA
>JBBSSJ010000172.1:0-10176 GCA_038242095.1 Cytophagales bacterium | reverse complement strand
CTGAAAGATTCTGATGTAGTGGCCGAGGCTACCCGCTCGCTTTTCGACGTGGTGCGACAGTACCGCGAAAGTTACGACGTGTACGGCACCAAGATGTCGTTCGAATGGGAACAGTTGGAAGACGAAAGCCACGTAATTTTCCCCGGAGGTGAGAACGCCGAGCGCATCAACGTACCCGATACCGATGACATGCTAATCGAACCCATTAAGGCATTTACCAAGCGCAAGGTAATCGATGATCCCAATCACGTATCGTTCCTGCAGGGTGCGGGCCATGGCGGCTCTCACCCGCACCTGGTCCAAGAGTTCGTCGCCGCTATCGTCGAAGGCCGCGATTCTGCCGTCGACGCCGCCCTGGCCGCCAACTACACCTGCGCCGGCATCTGCGCCCACGAATCCGCGATGAAAGGCGGGGAACGAGTTCAGGTGCCTTTGTTTGAATAAGTTAACTAGATATGAGATATGAATTATGAGATATGAGATTTTGTTCGCTGCCCACTTTCTCGTTCTCAATTTATAAGTTCTCAACTGTTTGCATATTGGCCATGAGTGGTTTACGCTCATGGCCTTCTTTTCTCATAATTCATATCTCATATCTAAAATGTACTACGGCGCTTCAACCTTCATTTGGGCTTCGCCCTTTTCTACCCAGAATATTGATTTATTAAATAAGGTCAAGGACATGGGGTACGACATTGTCGAAATTGCGGTGGAAGATACCGCGATTATCGACTGGCCAAAGATAAAAGACGCGTCCCGCGATCTGGATTTAAAGATTACGATCAGCGGGGCATTCGGGACCGAACGCGACATTTCCAGCACCGAACCACACTATCGGAAACTGGGTAAGGAATATATTATCGACTGCATCAAAATTGCCGCTGATGTAGGTAGTCCGATTTTCGGCGGTCCGGTGTATTCGGCCGTAGGAAAAACGCGGTTGGTATCCGACGAGCAAAAAAAACAGGAACGCGCCTGGTGCATCGAGACGCTGAAAGAAACCAGCATAATTGCCGCTGACCTGGGTGTGGTGCTTGGCCTGGAACCGTTGAATCGTTTCGAGACCGACATGGTCAACACCGTGGATCAGGCGCTTTCGATTGTGCAGGAAGTAGGAAATCCCAACTTGCAAATCGTAATGGATACTTTCCACGCCAATATTGAGGAAAAAGATATCCCTAATGCTATTCGCAAGATTGGGAAGGATTTGTTATGCCACGTCCAGGGCAACGAAAGCGACCGAGGCACGCCTGGCACTGCTCACCTGGATTGGGCAGGCATCCGAGATGCTTTGCACGAAATCGGTTACCAGGGTGCGGTCGTAATCGAAACCTTCGGACAACCATCCAAAGAACTCGCCAAAGCCGCCTGTATCTGGCGTCCATTAGCTAATAGTGCTGATGAATTAGCGAGCGAGGGACTGGCTTTTTATATAAAAATGTTTTCCTAACCTGCACCGCAACGCTGTCAGCGGTAAAATAGCAACCTATTTTATGAAATGCTCCTGCGCTGCTCTTTGCGTTCTTTCCACCCTGTGACTTTGTGCCTCATTAAAAGTCCAGGTTCCCGTCGATTTGAAATCATTCCACGGTAAAAATGGCGGTTTTTCGGCTATTGGCAACAAATTGATTTATGAGTGTCCTTACCGAGTTTCACAATTCAAATCGTAATGAAAAAGTCCTTTTATTTTCTTGCATTATTTGTCTTCGTAGTCGCCTGCAAGCGAACTCCCGCCGTTGAACAGTCAGGCAATGCGTACCGTAATCCCGTATTTTCCCCGATCCTGGCTGACCCTACCGTTGTCCGCGCCGACGATGGCTGGTTTTACGCCTACGGCACGAGCGACGACTGGGGCGATGGCCGGGGATCACACTTGGTACCGATTGTGCGCTCTAAAGATCTTACGAAGTGGGACTTCGTAAGCGATGCCTTCCGAAGCAAACCTACCTGGAAGAACGAGGGCGGTATCTGGGCACCCGACGTGGTGAAGGTCAATGGCAAGTATTTCCTGTATTATGCCTTCTCGATTTGGGCCGATCCCAACCCGGGTATCGGTCTGGCTGTGGCCGACTTGCCCGTTGGGCCTTTCACGGACCTCGGCAAGCTTTTCCTTAGCCGGGAAATCGACGTCCCCAATTCCATCGACCCGTATTTTTTAGAAGCGGAGGGCAAAAAATATCTTTTTTGGGGCAGTTACAGCGATGCAATCACGCAGGGAACCTACGGTGTTGCGCTTTCCTCCGACGGAAAATCCGTCCCCGATCTTGCTAAAAAATTCAAGGTAGCCGCCGGGGACTTTGAGGCCGTGACCATCCAGAAAAAAGGCGATTACTACTACTTCATCGGCTCAAAAGGGGGCTGCTGCGACGGAGCCAGCAGCACCTACCAGCTTCGCGTGGGCTGGGCCCGCGATTTTCGCGGCCCTTATCTCGACAAAGACGGCAAGGATCTGAAAGAACGCGGGGCGGGAACGCTCATCCTGCACGGTGACAGCATTTATGCCGGACCCGGACATAGCTCCCGCCTTATCACCGACGATCAAGAAACGGATTGGATGCTTTACCACGCCATCATCAAGAGCAATCCCAAAGTCTCCTCCGGCGCTAACCGCCGAATATTGATGCTCAACCATGTGAATTGGGTAGAGGGCTGGCCAGAGGTTGCCAATTCGGTGCCTAGCGGGGAGAAAATAGCGGGTCCGGTGTTCAAATAAAAAAAACTGATGTGAGACAATTGGCTTATATGGCAAATTCGTAACTTGATTTCGCCAACATCCCGATGCTCCGAGAAGCCTTGCCGGATTTATCGGAATTCAGCCGTTCGCGCACAGACAAAGCTGGAAGATTTCTTTGCTGATGTATAAACTCATTCTGCTTCACTCGGCAGATATACCACAAAAGTTGCCCCCTGGCCAGCAACGCTGCTGGCTGTAATCCAACCTCCGTGGTTTTCGACCACCCGCTGGCAAATCGCAAGGCCGACGCCCGTACCGGGAAATTCGTCTTTACCGTGCAAGCGCTGGAAAACCTGAAATATACGGTCCAGATACTTCGTATCGAAACCAACGCCCTCATCGCTGATGCTGATTTGACAAAATTGAACCGCCGGATTGTTAGGGCGCACTCCGGCGGGCAACCGGTCACGATCGCAAATTTGGAACTTTATCTGCACCAATGGCTTTTCTTCGGCTGGCGTAAATTTCAGGGCGTTCGAGAGCAGGTTTTGAAAAAGTTGCCTGAGTTGGGAGGCATCACCGCTCACAACGGGCAAATTCCCTACTTCCACCTTGGCATGTCGCTCCTCGATCTGCCATTCCAAAGTAGTCAGGGCTTCGGCCAATATTTCGCTAAGCGCCACCGCTCCGTAGGCTTGCTGACGAGTAGAGATCTGGGAATAGGTGAGTAAATCTTTGATCAGCGTGGACATGCGTAGTCCGGCGGCGTTCATTCTGTTCAAATAGCCCCTCGCGTCTTCATCTAATGCGTTACCGTACTTATTTTGCAAGAGCGAACTGAAAGACTGAATTTTGCGGAGCGGCTCCTGTAAATCGTGGGAAGCGATATAAGCAAACTGCTGTAGATTTTCATTGGAGCGAATCAGGTCCTGATTTGCCATCGTGAGTTCTTGGGTTCGAATCTGCACTTTTTGTTCCAGTTCAAAAGATAAGTTACGGTATCGCGCCTCGCTCATTTCAATTTGCCTCCGGTCCAGCACTTGTTTGGTAACGTCCACTGTCATTTGCATGATGGCGAACACCTCACCCGCCGTGTTGCGAATCGGCTTGTAAGTAAAATTAAAATAAAAAGTGTCCAGCATTCCATCTACTACCAAATCGGCACCTACACCCTCGGCTTCGTACGGAATTCCAGTGGTGAATACCTCGTCCAAAATACCCAAAAAAGGCTGGCCTGCCAACTCAGGCAGAGCTTCCGCCAAAGGCTTGCCAAGAATGGCGTCACCTTTTCCCAAAATATCGAGCATGGGTCGATTAGCAATATCAAAAACCATTTCCCTGCCCACAAACAGGCAAGTCGCCACGGGCGCTTCCTCAATCAAATTTCTGAACAATGCCTCACTTTTGGCCAATGCTATGCGTGTCATTTCCTTATCCCTAGATTCCATTCGGGAGAGCTCCTGGCTTGCAGTCAGCAAATTATTAGCCTTGCGCAGATCGAGCAGACTGACGACCTGTCGGGACAACAGCCCCAGAGCGGCGATTTGCTCATCCGAAAGCTGCCTTGCCTGCCGGTCGATCACGCACAATGAACCCAGCGCGAATCCCTGGGAATCCACCAGTGGCATACCCGCGTAGAAAACAACGTGGGGATCGCCCGTTACGAGCGGGTTATCGGCGAAGCGCGGATCTGAGCGCGCGTCTTCGATGACCATTGGCCCATAGGGATCTAGAATATTGTGAGCGCAAAAAGCGACTTCCCGAGTTGTTTCGGTTTGGTCGATCCCGAAGTGCGACTTAAACCACTGCCGCTCATTGTCCACAAAACTGATCAAAGCTACCGGGGTTTGACAAATGTAGGCTGCCAGCTGCGTGATGGCGTCGTAGTCTTGCTCAGGCAGGGTATCGAGAATGTTGTAACTGTCTAGTGCATCGATCCTTTGTGCCTCGCCGGTATGGGGTAAAGTTTTATTCATTTCTAGTATCAGGGTGCCTCGTTGTTTCGCATTAACCCGGTCATTGTTTCTTGGTTGTCAAATTAAGCCAATTTCTATCGAATTAGGTACCCCTGTGGACATTTTATCGGTTGTCTTATCCCATCGTCGCCACTCCTACCGCCTGCTTCACCGCCGGTGCGACGACGTTTCCTAAAAGTTCGATAGCGTGCATTACCTGCGCGTGGGGCAAAGTTCCCACGCTGATGTGCAGCAGAAAACGGGTGTTTCCAAAAAGTTCGTACTCCCACAAAATCTTGTCGATTATTTCTTGCGGGCTGCCTACCAGCAATGAACCACCCGGCCTACGCAGCGCTTCGAAGTGCGCCCGGTTCATAGCAGGCCAGCCACGCTCGCGGCCAATCCGACTCATGACGTGGGCGTAAGGGCCATAAAACTGATCTCCCGCTTTTTGGGAATCGTCGGCTAGAAAACCGTGGGAGTTAATGGCCAATTGCAGTTTGGCGAGATCGTGTCCCGCTTTTTGGTAGGTTTTCTTGTAAAGGTCGGTGAAAGGAACGAAGCGCTCCGGCTCACCGCCGATAATGGCCAGCGCCATTGGTAGGCCGAGATTTGCCGCTCTTACGACCGATTCCGGCGTACCACCCACGGCTACCCAAATCGGTAGCTCTTTTTGGAACGGTCGGGGATATACGCCCCGGTTGTCGATGAAAGGGCGCAGTTTGCCTTGCCAAGTGACTTTCTCGCTTTTGTTTATTTTGATGAGCAGTTCCAGCTTTTCGGAAAAGAGCGCATTGTAATCGCTCATATTGTTGCCAAAGAGCGGAAAGGATTCGACGAACGAACCACGCCCTACCATAATTTCGGCCCGCCCGCCCGACAATAAATCAACGTGGGCGAAGTCTTGGAACACCCGCACCGGGTCGTCGGAACTAAGGACCGTCACCGCACTGGAAAGCCGGATATTTTTGGTTTTGACCGCCGCCGCCGCCAGCACCACCGCCGGGGACGACACCACAAAGTCAGGGCGATGGTGTTCACCAATAGCGAAGACGTCTAGCCCCAGCTGATCGGCCAGTTCGATTTCCTCCATGAGGTTCATCAGCCGCTGCTGCGGACTGATAAGCTTGCCGGTTGCCGGATCCGGGGTATTTTCGACAAAGGTGCTGATTCCGATTTCCATAATTGATGTATATACATTAATTTTTATAGAACACCAGACACGCACAAAATCGTTGCAACGGCAGCTTATCCGGGTGAAGTTCCGCTTTATTGTTTTTTTTTAAAAACAGACCATCCTGACGAGACCATTAAATTCGTACGGACTATTACCAAAGGCGATTTAGTAGCTTTGCACATGCACCAGGTTTGGCTTGGTAACGATCAGTACGTCACGATGGATTTTTTCCGGTTTGATAAAAACGGGGAAATTGTCGAGCATTGGCATTCTATTCGGCACGTTCCCGCCGGGACTGTGAACGGTAATACGATGTACCGATTTCTTTCTTTGAGTAGGCCTCATTTAAAATCATAAAACTTCCACTTCGTTTGATAATCCGGTGTAAGCGGCTGGTCCGTGAGCGTGGCGCGTACCATCTCGATCGGCATGTTATTCTCATGCATGATGGCATTGTGAAACTTTTTGAAAGTCATCTTACCACTGTCGACTAATTCATTTTTTAGACTAAAAATCTGTAAACCACCGATCAGATAAGCCACTTGGTACAGCGGACTGTACCCGCCTTCGAACGAGCGGCGTACTTCGCCCTCAGCGTTGGCGCGCTCATGGCCCACCCGGTCCACCAGAAAGTCGATGCACTCTTGTGGCGTCCATTTTCCCAAGTGGTAGTTGAGCGAAAAAATAATCCGGGCGCAGCGGTGCATCCGCCAAAAAAGCATCCCGATACGCTCTTCGGGGGTTTCAGCAAAGCCTTTATCGTAGAGTAATAATTCCCAATACAGCGCCCAGCCTTCGGTCCAGAAGGGCGTGCGAAACTCGTTGCGATAGGGCTTATAACGGCTGCTGACATAGTACTGCAGATGGTGACCCGGCACCAGCTCGTGTTGCACCGTGGGACGCGAGAAATACGGGTTGTTGCCCCGCATACTCATAAGCTTGTCGTCGTGTTCCATGGTGTTGGTCGGATAGGAAATGATAATGTCACGGCCACCCAGAAAAAACGGGTTCACGAGTTGGCGTTCGGGGGTCATCATCTGCATACCCCAAGTTTCATCGGCAATTTCGGGATAGTCGATCAAATTGTTTCTCTGGATAAAATCCTTGGCATCGTTGTAAAGATTCATAATCAATTCCGGCTGCGGACCCGCTGGCACGAAGCTATTCTTAACCTTTTCCTGCGCCTTTTTCCATTCGTTTCCGAAGCCCATTTCCTGCGAGGCCTTCAACAATTCCTTATCGCACCAGGCAAATTCCTTATTGGCTAGAGCAATCAATTCTTCCGGTGAATAGGGAATCATCTCGACCCGTAACTGCCGGATCAACTCCTGCCTTCCAATGGGTACGCCCCGGATGCCGCTTTTATCTTCCTCTTGAGTTGTGACCAGCTTGCCTTTGCTTTTCATCGTCTTAGCGTAGGCCAATAGCGTGCTGTCCAACGCCTGATACGGCTTGGGTACCCACCAGGTAAACATCGGGTCATAGCCAGCGTAAAAGTCGTAGGTACTACGCAGCCGCGCCCGCAGACCGATGATGGCTTCTTCGCCCCGATCGGCCAGGATTTTATCCATCGACTCCACTTTTTTGAGCGATTCGGCGGCAGACAATACCTCCTTATTCAAATTATTGAGATTGGCGGCGGCCTTTTTCTATTTGGTAAATCGGCTCGGCAAAGGGGACGTATTTCGTAATTTTAGCGTACTCCTCCCCTTCCTGCAATAGCCCAAGTTTGTGATCCTCAATATTTCTTTTCAGCAAAATATAGTCCACCTGACCGTATTTACTCATGGCTTTAAAATCCAGTGCGGCCAGCTTTTTGAGATAGTTTTCGTCCACTTCGAGCAGACGTTGCCGCTGTTCGGACGAGTTGAGCACATTGGCAGCTTCGCCGTAGTAGCGATTTTTGACCGTGGGAGAATTAAAATAGCGAATCGCCCGATTGTCCTGTCCGTATTGAAGTATGAGTCCGGCTACTTCGCTGGTTTGGGCGTAAAGGTCAAAGGTAGTAGCGGATGTTTTGTTTTGCGCTTGACTTTTTATGCCTGAAATAAGGAAAACACAGCCAACAATAATCAGGTTAAGTCTTTTCATCGAAGATGGTTTTAGAATAAAAAATGAGAAAACGGCTTTATTTACACCCGTCTTAAAACCGGCGATGAAAATACAATTTTATACTTTTACAAAAAACAGAGCCTCCTATGAAAACTTTTTTCCGAATTATTGGCGTCATCGTGGCCCTAGTATTGCTGCTATTTGCCGGCGCTTATCTTTTGTACAACGAACCACTTCCCACGGGTGAATCTGGGCCCGAAGCAGATCGCCTGGCGGAGAAAATGATGAATGCCGTGGGTAGCGAAAACATGGACGAAACTAATATACTGACCTGGACTTTCAACGGTTCGCATCATTACGTGTGGGATCAAAAGCGAAAGCTCGTTGAGGTGAAGTGGCGGGACAACCAGGTGCTGCTCAATCTGGGGGATTGGCAAAAAGGCAAAGCCTACGATGATAGCAAGGAGGTTACTGGAAGCGAGTTGGATAAAAAACGGGGCAAAGCCTGGGAGATCTTCTGCAACGATTCGTTCTGGTTCATCGCCCCCACCAAGGCAATGGATCAAGGGGTGAAGCGTGCCATCGTGAAGGATGAAAGCGGAAAGAAGGCCCTGCTCGTAACCTACACCAGCGGGGGCGTCACCCCCGGCGACAGCTATCTGTGGCTACTTGATGACAGCGGAATACCCAACGCTTTTAAACTGTGGGTGTCGATTATCCCGATTGGCGGCGTAAAAGCTACCTGGGAGAACTGGAAAACGCTGGATAGCGGCCTGAAAGTCGCAACTGAGCACAAATTAGGCCCCGTCCCGCTCCCTATCACCAACACGGCGGGTGGTCGTGATTTTCAGGCAGTAGGCCTTTCAAACGACCCTTTCACTGCCATCCTGTAAACCGCTAAAAAGTAACGCGCAAAATTTTTGTCTCCTGCCCGCGCGTCACCTGTAGCTCGGTGCTTTGCCCTTTTTCAAATTGACCGAGCGATTTCATGTAATCGTAAATATCTTTAATGGGAAATTCGCCCATTTTAGTCACGATGTCACCCGCCTCCATGCCCGCCCGGTCGGCGGGGCGGTTTTTAGTTACGGCGTCGATCCGAAGGCCACGCCCGTTAAAGCTATAATCCGGGATAACGCCGAGCGTCACTTTAAAGTCGGCCTGAACCTCTTGCTTGTGCGGATTGCCGGCTTCGGTGAAGGGTATGCCCCCCTTGCGGCTATTCAATTCGGTAACCAGCCCGGCAATTAATTGCAGAATTTTTTGCTCACCTTCCGCATTTATTTTGTCAGTGTCGTCGGTGGTTTTGTGATAATCAGCATGGACGCCCGTAAAAAAGAAAAGCACGGGTTTTTGTTTTAGATAAAAAGATGTGTGGTCCGAAGGCCCGATTCCTGATGAGTCAACCGCGTATTTGAGCTTGTTTTTAGCCGCCAATTCAGGCAGAACCTGGCCCCATACGGGGCTTGTTCCCCAGCCGCTAATCGTCAGCCCTTTGCGCTCGTCCAAACGCCCGACCATATCCATGTTGATCATCAATGCCACCGATTCCATGGGGATCGTCGGATGATCAGCGTAAAATTTGGAACCCAACAGACCGAGTTCTTCGCCCGAAAAAGCGATAAAAAGCAGGTTATATTTTTCGCGGATATCATTCCCGGTAAAGTAACGCGCCAGCTCGATGATGCCAGCCACGCCTGAGGCATTATCGTCCGCGCCGTTGTGGATTAACGCCTGACTATCCGGCGTAAGCGAACCACTTTGGTAGCCTTTACCCAGATGGTCGTAATGCGCGCCGATGACGATGGTCTGCTCCGCGTTATTATCCAAAAATCCCGCCACGTTTCGCGCCGTCACCTGATGCGGAACGCCCTCGTAATGAATGACTAACCCGAAAGGTTGAAAATAACTACCGTTGCCCCCTTTCGGTTGCAATCCCGCTTTTTCAAACCAATCGGCGATGTAGTTGGCCGCTTTCGTTTCCCCCACCGTGGCGGTGCCGCGCCCTTCGAGCGAGTCTGAGGCCAGGTACGCCACATGCGCCATAATGGCTTTGGGATCGACGTTTTGGGCGTAGCTGCCCGATGATATTAAAAGTAATCCGGCTACGATACGATGGCATATTTTCATTTTTCTTCTTTCGATCACGGAAGCTTCACAACGTGTTAAACCCACCGGTCTCCACTAAGTTTTTTAGCGTAAAAAAACACCCTTTGACGCATTTTCTATTCATCAAGCGCCACTTTAATCTCTTCCAAAAACCCTTTAACACGTTTCAGGCGATTGATCAGGTTGTGCGCCGTTTCGCGGTGGTTGAGCTG
>JBBSSJ010000171.1:0-10180 GCA_038242095.1 Cytophagales bacterium | reverse complement strand
GTTGAGTTTTGGGCTGCTCTGCGCAAACCGGCGAATTCATGACTATTTGGCAAGCCATCATTTTGGCGATTATTGAAGGAATAACCGAGTTCCTGCCCGTTTCATCCACGGGGCACATGATTATCGCATCTTCGGTTATGGGCATCAGCCATTCGGAATTCGTAAAAATGTTTACGGTCAATATCCAATTTGGCGCTATTTTGTCGGTAATCGTACTATACAGCCGGCGCTTTCTGCAAACGACCGATTTTTATTTCAAGCTGTTTGTCGCCTTTCTTCCGGCGGCTTTTTTTGGTCTGCTGCTCAATGATTACATCGACGCGCTGCTCGAAAACGTAGTCGTCGTGGCAATCATGTTGCTTATCGGCGGTATCGTGCTCGTTTTTATCGACAAGATTGCGCAGGATCATCCCAAAGACCGTGAAATCACCTATTTCGAGGCATTCAAAATCGGTCTTTTTCAATGTATCGCCATGATTCCCGGCGTGTCGCGTTCGGCGGCAACCATCATCGGCGGGATGTTTCAGGGGCTCACGCGTAAGCAGTCGGCCGAGTTTTCTTTTTTCCTGGCCGTACCCACGATGGCGGCGGCAGCGGGTTATAAATTCTTGAAAACCTACGATACCATTCAAGCCGAAGACATCAAAATTTTGTTGCTGGGCAATGCCGTGGCCTTCGTCGTGGCGATGCTGGCGATACGATTCTTTATCAATTTCCTGACCAAATACGGCTTCAAAGTTTTCGGCTACTACCGCATCGCGCTGGGCATTATCCTGCTGGTCCTGCTCGCGATGGGCTACGAATTGGACGTCGTATAAGCTATGAAGCAAGCTCCTCCCGATCCTGAAAAGCCCGATCCGGGCGAAATGATCCTAATCGACAAGCCCTTAAAATGGACGTCGTTCGATGCGGTCAAGAAGTTGAAGTGGGGCTGTAAGTTTAAGAAAATCGGCCACGCCGGTACCCTCGATCCGCTGGCTACGGGTTTGCTGATTCTCTGCACGGGACGCATGACCAAGCAAATCGACTCCTACCAAGCGCAGGAAAAAGAATACGAAGGCACTTTGGTGCTGGGAAAGACTACGCCATCGGTCGATTTGGAAACAGAATTCGATAGCGAGTTCGCGACCGAACACATTACCCAAACCGATCTTGAAAGCGCGGCTTGCCAACTCACGGGCACCTTACAACAGCTACCGCCGATTTACTCGGCGGTACGGCAGGACGGCGAGCGGCTGTACAAAAAGGCCCGGCGTGGCGAAACAGTAGAGATCAGAGCACGTGAAGTGACGGTCTCGGAATTTGAGATAAACGCTCAAAACTTCCCCGAGATCCATTTCCGAATCGTCTGTACCAAGGGCACGTACATCAGAAGTCTTGTGCGTGACTTTGGTAGCCTGTTGCACAGCGGTGCGTATCTTTCGGCCTTGCGGCGCACGCGTATCGGTAATTACAAGGTCGCGGATGCCTGGCAAATCGAGGATTTCATCGAGAAGAAGCGCGCCGAACTTGGCCTGGACCAAACCCCATGAGAGTTTACCACACCCTGGAAGCATTTAAGCCCCTGCCGAACGCCATCGTGACGAGCGGCACGTTTGATGGGGTGCATCAGGGACACCGCAAAATTCTGAGCCGCCTGAAAGAAATTGGGGCGCGGCAAGCGGGCGAAACGGTGGTGCTGACTTTCTGGCCGCATCCGCGCATGGTCGTTTCGGAAGACAGTCATGGCCTGCAATTACTCTCGACGATCGAAGAGAAAACAGAGCTTTTCCGGGCGCTGGGCATCGACCATCTCATTATTTCGCCCTTCACCCGCGCTTTTTCCGAACTAAGTCCCACGGAGTTTATTCAACAGGTTTTGGTTGACCGCATCGGTACCAAGAAGTTTGTGATCGGTTATGATCACCGCTTTGGCCGTAACCGCGAAGGTAGTTTTGATTTTCTGCAAGCCGTTGCCCCGGATTTTGGTTTTGAAGTAGAAGAAATCCCGCGTCAGGACATTGAGGAATTGGCGATCAGTTCGACTCGCATCCGCCGGGCGCTGCTGCACGGCGACGTCGCCGAGGCCACCGGTTTACTGGGGCGGCCCTACCAATTTTCGGGCGTCGTGGTAAAGGGCAAGCAGATCGGCCGGACGATCGGCTACCCGACGGCCAATATCGAAGTAAAGGAAAACTACAAACTCATCCCGGCCAACGGCGTCTACGCCGTGAAAGTAAACTACCGCGACGCGCTATACAACGGGATGCTGAACATCGGCGTCCGCCCCACCGTGGACGGCACTTCCCGCACCATCGAGGTCAACATTTTTGACTTTAAGCAAGATATTTACGGTGAGTGGCTGACGATCGAGTTAATCGCCTACCTTCGTCCCGAAATGAAGTTCAAAAATCTCAGCGAGCTGATGGGGCAACTTGCGGCGGATAAGGAAAAAGCGACGGAGCTGTTCACTTCTATGTCTAGCTAATCCGCACATAACTTCCCAGCACCTTCATCGTATTCCCGTATTTTTTCAGAATCTCCTGCACGGGCGCATCTTCGTAGTGGCCTTCAAATTCTACGAAAAACCAGTAGCGGAACGAAGCACCTTGCCGAAGTGGGCGGCTTTCGATCTTGCTCAGGCTGATGCCGCGCTCGTAGAAATCTTTCAAGAAATCGAACAGCACGCCGGGCTTATTGGTGTTGGCCAGGTTAGCGATAACGGTCGTTTTGTCGGCCGTACTTTTCTGGTTCTGAAAATCCTTGGAGATAATCAGGAAGCGCGTGCGGTTCTGATCGCTGTTGCCGATGTTATCGAACAGCACCGGGACCCCATACAACCGGGCTGCGATGTGCGAGCAAATCGCAGCGGATTCTGGTTCGGAGAAAGCCATTTTGGCCGCCTTGGAAGTGGATTCGACGGGAATGAGCTCGACGCGGTTGTGCTCGAAGTACTCGCGCAGAAACTTGCTGCACTGCCGGAAGGCGATGTCTTTGGAATATATCCGGGTGATTTTGGCGAGCGAATCGTTCTGCGAAGCAAAGCCAAAATGCACGGGCAGCAACACTTCGGCGGCGATGTGCAACTCCTTTTCGCGCAGTAAATCCACCGTTTCGCCCACCATACCTTCCTGGTTATTTTCCAACGGCACCACGCCGAAGCGCGCGCGACCGGTCTCGACGGCGTCGAAAATCGAATGGATTGTGGGAAGCACCAGATAGTCACTCATACCACCAAAGCGGCTTTCTGCCGCCTGATGCGTAAAACTTCCCTCCGGGCCTAGATAAGCGATACGTTCGGGCAATTCGAGATTGCGCGAAACGGCGAAGATTTCCAGGAAAATCGCCTCAATGGCGGAGCGGTTTAACAGTCCGTCGCTCAGTTTTTCGAGACGATCCAGTATTTGCTTCTCCCGCTCGGGACGGTAAATAAGCGTCTTTTGTGAACGCTTCAATTCGCCCACCGCCTTCACATGGCCCATCCGCTCGTTGAGCAGTTTCAGCAACGCGTCATCAAGCGCGTCAATTCGTTTTCTTAATTCTTGTAAATCCAATTTGTAGAATGATGAATGAGGAATGATGACGGAGCTGCCCGCCGTCATCATTCCTCATTATTTAAGCGGCCATTTCTTCCATGTTCTTCTCCACCTTCAAATTGTCGATGATGAAGCGCTGGCGGTCGGGCGAGTTTTTACCCATATAGTAGGCCAGGAGTTTCTGAATTGAGGTGTCTTGGGCGAGGATGATCGGTTCGAGCAGCATATTTTCGCCGATGAAGGTGCCAAACTCTTCCGGTGAAATCTCGCCCAAGCCTTTGAATCGGGTGATTTCGGGTTTGTTGCCCAGCTTGTTGGAAGCAGCCTGCTTTTCCTCTTCGGAATAGCAGTAGATCGTTTCCTTCTTATTTCGCACTCGAAACAGGGGCGTCTCCAGAATATAAAGGTGGCCGTTCCGCACCAAATCCGGGAAAAATTGCAGGAAGAACGTCATGATGAGCAGCCGGATGTGCATCCCGTCCACATCAGCGTCGGTGGCGATCACGATGCGATTGAAGCGAAGGTTCTCGATGCCGTTCTCGATGTCAAGCGCGTGTTGCAGCAGGTTAAATTCCTCATTTTCGTAGACCACCTTCTTGGTAAGCCCGAAGCAGTTGAGCGGCTTGCCACGCAAGCTGAACACCGCCTGAGTCTGCACGTCGCGCGATTTTGTGATGGAGCCGCTGGCCGAGTCGCCCTCGGTGATGAATAGCGTGGTGTTGAAGCGCTCTTCCAGCTTGGCATCGGTGAGATGCTGGCGGCAGTCACGGAGTTTTTTGTTGTGCAGATTGGCCTTCTTGGCGCGGTCATTGGCGAGTTTTTTGATACCCGCCAGCTCTTTCCGCTCTTTCTCCGATTGCTCGATACGTTTTTTGATAGCATCACGCGTTTGGGGATTCATGTGCAGGTAATTGTCGACCCGCTCCTTAATGAAATCGTTGATGAACGTGCGGACCGTTTGACTGTTGGGATCGGGCGAGAGCGTGTTGGAACCCAATTTGGTCTTGGTTTGGGACTCGAAAATGGGTTCCTGCACCCGGATGGCGATGGCCGCCACGATGGAGCTCCGCACGTCTTCCGTTGCGTAATCTTTACCAAAGTGCTCCCTCATCACCTTCACAATCGACTCCTTAAAGGCGTTGAGGTGTGTGCCGCCCTGCGTTGTGTACTGACCATTGACGAAGGAATAATACTCCTCGCCGTATTGGTTGTTGTGGGTCATGGCCAGCTCGATGTCCTCGCCTTTTAGGTGGATGACCGGGTAGCGAAGCGAATCCGCCTCGTGCTTGTCGCGCAGCAGATCCAGCAGCCCGTTTTGCGAGAAGTACTTCTGTCCGTTAAAAGAAATGGTCAGGCCCGCATTGAGGTAGCAGTAGTTGCGGATCATGCTATCCAGGTACTGCGGGATATACTTAAAGTTCCTGAATATGGTATTGTCCGGCTCGAAAGCAATGAAAGTACCGTTGCGCTGCGAGGTGGTTTCTTCTTTGGACTCCCGCACCAATTCACCCTGCTCAAATTCGGCCCATTTCATTTTGCCATCGCGTACCGACTGCACCTTAAAGTAGTGCGAAAGCGCGTTGACCGCCTTGGTGCCGACGCCGTTCAGGCCGACCGACTTCTGGAAAGCGCCCGAATCGTACTTCCCGCCCGTGTTGATTTTGGAGACGCAGTCGATCACCGAGCCCAGCGGAATGCCCCGCCCGTAGTCGCGCACTTCCACGCGATGTTCCGAAATTTTGATCTCGATGGTCTTGCCGTTGCCCATCATGTGCTCGTCGATGGAGTTGTCGACTATTTCTTTTACCAACACGTATATTCCGTCGTCGACCGAGGCACCGTCGCCCAGTTTGCCGATGTACATGCCGGGCCGAAGGCGAATATGTTCTTTCCAATCCAGTGACCGGATGCTGCTTTCATCGTATTGTACGTTGTACTCTGCCATTAAAGGGAAAGGGTTTTTATATTAATAAATCATGAATGAATAATGTAAACATTCTGCTAATCGTTAACAAGCCAAAGGGGTCTGAAATTTCCGAAAAATAGAAATACTATAAAAAAAGGAAAAATCTGCTTTACTTTGCCCTTTGGTAGGGTAGCACGGGATTTGTACTTTTAAAAGAAGGCCTACCTTTTGCTTTAATCAATATCAAAGAGAAAAAAAATAGTCGATTGAGCCGCGTAAATCATCCCGCTTACCCTCATCGCTTTCGATTCAACTTAGCCATGCGCTCGAAACTTCCCGCAATGTATCAGAAAAAATTTCTGTTTCTATCACTCTTCTGCCTTTTGGGCTACACCTCGGTGCTGTCGCAGGTAGTCGCGCCTCCCAGCGCCCCCGCCCCCGCCCCGACGGGACAACCCGCCGGCACGCCGCAGGGACAGCCCCAGGGCCAACAAGGCCAGGGTCAGCCCCAAACCAACCAACCGCAGGGACAGGGCAACAACCGAACGGTGACGCTGCCCAATGGTCAAACGGTCCAGGTGCCCGCCAATGCAACCCCCAACAACCCCACTGGTCAGACGCCAGTCGACGCGACGCAGGTCGATCCCAATAACCCTAAGTCTAATCAGGAGCAAAACCTGAAAACGGCGGAGGAAATTGAAAACGACGCCAAGCAAGCCGCGCTTAACGCAGCTAACGCTGAAAAAGCGGCGCTTCGGGCCAAGATTTTTGGTTACTCGGTATTCGCCGGTGGCGGACCAACCGGTGATGCTAATACCGGCGCGAGTAGTATTGCGACGCCCATGGATTACACCATCGGCGCGGGTGATGTGCTGAATCTTAACATTTATGGATATTACGGCCTTCCAGAGGAAAACCTGACTATTAGCCGCGATGGCTTCGCCACAATCACACGCGTGGGGCAAGTATTATTAGCTGGCAAAACGATCGAGGAAGCTCAGAAGATTCTGCTGGGTAAATTTTCTACTTTCGTGCCCGGTTTGTTCGGTTCCAACGGCAACCCGGCACCAACCAAACTGCTCCTTACGCTGGGCCAGACCCGGCAGGTCAACGTATTCGTGACGGGCGAAGTCATTGCGCCCGGAAGCTACTCCATGTCGTCATTGGCATCGGCTTTCAACGCGCTCTATAAAGCGGGTGGCCCCAATGAGATTGGCACCTTCCGGGAAATCAAAGTTATCCGGGGCAATAAGGTAGTTTCCACTTTCGATATTTACCAATTTATAACGGATGGTGACTTGACCGGGGCCATCCGGGTGCAGGACAACGACCGTATCAATGTGGGATTTTACAAAAAACACGTCGAGCTGACGGGTAATGTCAAGCGACCGGGCATCTTTGAGCCTAAAGAAGGCGAGACGCTGGGCGACGTGATCAAATACGCCGGGGGTTTCACCGATAATGCCTACCGCGCACTGCTGAAATTAGAACGCGTTACTGCGACAGGCCGGAAATTAGAAAATATCACAACCGATCGCATCGACAGTTTCGAGCTGATGACAGGGGACGTGATCGACATCGAAACTGTACTCAACCGCTTTGAGAACATCGTTACGATCAGCGGCGCCGTCATGCGGCCGGGCGATTTCTCGCTGGATAGCAGCCCAAGCCTCAAGGTATTACTTGATAATGCCCAGGGATTGCGCGAAGATGCCTTTACGGGTCGCGTAACCGTCAGCCGAACCCGCGATGACCAGACGATCGGAAACATAACGCTCAACCTGGCCGATATCATGAACGGCTCGGCGCAGGACCTGCTCCTGCAGCGGCTCGATGTGGTCGCGATTCCTTCCAGATTCGAAATGGCTGAGCAGTCCAACGTCACCATCACGGGCGAGTTGAACGGCGTGGCGGAGGGATCTCAGATGATTATTCCCTTTATGAGCAACATGACCATTGAGGATTTGGTGCTGAAAGCGGGCGGCTTCAAAGAATCGGCCAATTACCAGGAGGTTACGATCACGCGGCGTGTCAAAAACAATAATCCCCAGGCGGCCGATGCTAAGATCTCGGAGTCCATCATCATACCGATGAGCCGTGACCTTAGCCTCAATGGTAGCAATTCTAACTTCTTACTGCAACCGTTTGACGAGGTGATCGTGCGAAAATCGCCCAATTACCAGGAGCAGAAATTCGTCTTTTTAGACGGCGAATTTCTCAATCCTGGTGAATATGGCATTACCAGCAAGGACGAAAAAGTAACGGACCTCATCCGGCGCGCCGGGGGTCTCACCGATTTGGCCTACGTTAAAGGCGCAACTTTGATTCGTTTCACCCCGGTATCTGGCTTCGAAACGCAGCAGAAGGAGATCGCGCTGAACCAAATATCCAATGAAGTAAGAAAGGGATCAGTAAACGTGGGGGCCGGGGGTGGCTCCAAGCAGGAATTCATCGGTATTCAACTTGAACAAATCTTAAAAAATCCGAATTCCGATGACAACATTATCATCCAGGAAGGCGATATTCTGCGCATTCCCAAACGACTTGAAACAGTGCAGGTGCAGGGTTCTTTACTCTATCCCACCACGGTCAAGTACAACGACGACATGAACTTCCTCGACTACGTATCGCAGGCGGGAGGTTTCAACCGGAACGCGCTCCGTAAAAGTGCTTACGTAATTTATCCCAATGGCTCGGTCGATCGGACGCGCCGCTTCCTGGCGTTCAATGTGTATCCTAAAGTGCAACCGGGTTCACAAATTATCGTTCCGGCAAAGGGTAGCGTACCATTGTCCACCCAGCAAGTATTGCAGCAGGGCCTCCAAATCACCTCGGCTCTCTTCTCGCTTATCGTTACGGTATTGGCCTTCCGCAGCCTCCGTTAAGCCCTTAAATTCCAACAGCTACTATTTATGTCGCAAATAATTGTTGAACCACAGCCGCCCCAGCAGCTACCCGATGACCAGATATCACCAAAGGTGGTGGTGATGAAGGCAATTTCCATCAGAGATTCCATTGTCAGGAACTGGAAACTGATCATACTATTCTGCCTTCTGGGATATGGTATTGGTTTTGCCCTTGATATTTACCTTAAAAAGCCCGACGACTATACGGCCGATGTCCTCTTCAATTTAGGTAGCGGCAGTAGTTCCATGCCAGGCGGTTTCGGCGGCATGGCGGGACTGCTTGGCTTGGGTGGTGGTGCGCAGGATGCCGATATTTACTCAGGTGAGAACTTCTTTTATTTTGTGGAGTCAAGACCCGTAGTGGAACGCTCATTGATGAAGAAGGTGGCAGTCGGTAAAGATACGGTGCTACTGGCCAACCTGGTTATCGATTCGAGTGCCATTCACTACGAGCAGTGGGAGGATATTCCAAAACGGGAGAATTTTCACTTTAAGGGGAATGATCCAAAAAAATACACCCTTGACGAGCGTATGGCCCTCAATGACGTAGTGGAGGCAATCAAAGTCGCCACCGACGTGTCGCAACGCGATCGGAAGTCATCATTCATTACGATCTCGGTGCGCGTACCCAGCCCTTTGCTTGCTAAATTCTGGGCGGAAATCCTGCTGGAAACGGTCGAAGAAGTTTATACCGAAAATCAGACCTCAAAAACCCGACGAACGCTTACCTTGCTAGAAAACCGTCGCGACTCACTTGCCAGAATTCTGAATGGTACTGAGAATCGTCTGGCCCGACAAATGGACTATAGCGCCAATATTATGGTGCCGGAAGGGAGGGCTCAGGTCACTAAATTACAGCGCAGTACTACATTCATTACGCAACTCTACGCAGAAGCGATGACCAGCGTGGAAGCCATGAAGGTATCTTTAGTTCGGGAGGCACCATTGTTCACGATTATCGAACCTGTAAAACAACCCGTCGACCGGTCGATAGACACGGCCAAACGGGCGCAAATCGGTCTATTGATCGGTCTGGTTCTGTCGTTTCTGATCATCTATTTCCGATCGGTGTACAAAACAATCATGGCCGACCCTACGGTCTGAGCAGGAAAAAAATACTATGGCTTATCGTACAATGATAAAAGCCGGAGGCGGCGGCCTGGACTACTGGGCTGACCTCTGGCGCAACAAACAACTTTTGTGGATTCTGGCCAAGCGCGACATATCGGTGCGCTATAAGCAGACGCTGCTGGGCATAGCCTGGAGCGTCGTACGGCCGCTAATGACGATGGCGGTCATGGCCGTGGTTTTTGGAATAGCCGCGAAGGTACGACCCGACCCCGGCATCCCTTACCCCCTGATGATTTTGGGCGGACTGACGATCTGGACGTTTTTTTCCAACGCGTTCTCCCAAATCAGTCAAAGTGTCGTCCTGAATTCCAACTTGGTCTCGAAGGTTTATTTTCCGCGTCTGCTTATGCCGCTGAGCGCCGTTTCGGTAGGCTTTATTGACTTTTTGATCTCGCTGTTTTTGTTCATTTGTTTCAGTGTATTCTACCAGTATCCGCCCACGATCAACGTCATTTTTCTACCGCTCTTCATTTTCCTCACATTTCTATGCTCGCTGGGTTTCGGTTTGTTTTTTGCGGTCATTAATGTTCGTTTTCGGGATATCGGCCAGCTCATTCCTTTTCTGGTGCAGGTGGGGATGTACGCCTGCCCCATTGCTTACAGTACCCGTTTAGTGCGCGATTCGATGCCGCAGTACTACAAATATTACATCCTGAATCCGGTAGTGGGCATAATCGACGGCTTCAAATGGTGCCTTTTGGGTGACAACTCCTATTTTGATC
>JBBSSJ010000170.1:0-10233 GCA_038242095.1 Cytophagales bacterium | reverse complement strand
TTCTTCGGCGGGCAGCGATTCGGCTACATCGTGCGTGTATTGCAGCAGTTCACGGTAGATTTCCACGGCCTTGACGTCGCCGGTCGTTTTGGCAATCCGGGTTTTGACCTGCCCTTGAATTGGGTTTTTTACAAAAATAATCAGGGCTTGCGGTAGCATATTCGTAGTTTTGTGGGGCTTCGGTCTTCGACTACGCTCAGACTGACATAAAGGAAAATTGTCTTTTTAAAGTACAAACAACGTATATTATGCCTAAAAAAATCGTATTTTCCGAAAAAGCGCCTGCTGCCATTGGGCCTTATAGCCAGGCCGTATTGGTCAATGATACGCTTTATGTTTCCGGCCAAATCGCCATTGAAAAATCGACCGAAGGCGATGTGAAAGCTGAAGCAAAACAAGTGATGGAAAACATCGGCCACATCCTGACCGCCGCCGGAATGACCTACAACGAAATCGTCAAATCCAGTATTTTCCTTAAAAATATGGACGACTTTGCGCTTGTAAATGAAGTGTACGGCGCTTATTTCGAGAACGAACCGCCCGCCCGCGAAACCGTGCAAGTCGCCAAGCTACCCCGCGATGTAAACGTGGAGATTTCGGTGATCGCGGTTATTTAGTTGACAATGAATAGTGGACATTTGAAAATGAAAGACAGTACAGTTCGCGTACGATTCGCGCCAAGCCCGACCGGGCCCCTCCACGCGGGAGGGATGCGCACGGCGCTTTACAATTACCTTTTTGCCCGGCAGACGGGCGGTCAGATGCTGCTTCGCATCGAGGATACCGACCAGGCGCGCTACGTGTCGGGAGCCGAAGATTATATTTTGGAAGCACTGGCGTGGCTGGGCATCACGATCGATGAAGGCCTGAGCGTCGGCGGTCCGCACGCGCCCTACCGGCAGTCGGAGCGAAAGGAAATCTACCGCGAGTACGCCGAAAAACTGGTGTTCGAGGGCAAAGCCTACTACGCCTTCGACACGCCCGAGGAACTCGACGCCATGCGGCAGCGGCTGGAAGAGGCCAAAGTGCCCGCCGCGCAGTACAATGCCATCACGCGCCTGCAGATGACCAACTCGCTCACGCTGTCCGTCAAAGAGGTGAAGGCGCGGCTCGAAAGCGGTGAACCTTACGTAATCAGGATGCGGGTGCAACCCAAGGACGACATCCGATTTCACGACCTCATCCGCGGTTGGGTGGTAGTACACTCGTCGCAGATCGACGATAAGGTGCTGCTCAAATCCGACGGAATGCCGACTTATCACCTCGCCAATATTGTGGACGATCACCTCATGGGAATTACCCACGTCATCCGGGGTGAGGAATGGCTACCTTCGGCCCCGATGCACGTTTTGCTGTACCGGTACCTGGGTTGGGAGGCCACCATGCCGCAGTTTGCGCACTTGCCGTTACTGCTTAAACCCGATGGCAACGGTAAGCTTTCCAAGCGCGATGCCGACCTGGGTGGCTTCCCGATTTTTCCGCTGCAATGGACCGATCCCAAGACGGGCGAAATTGCAAAAGGTTTCCGGGAAGAGGGTTATTACCCCGAGGCTACCGCTAATTTCCTGGCCCTATTGGGTTGGAACCCCGGGACCGAGCAGGAGATTTTCTCGATGCAGGAACTGATCGATTCGTTCAGTTTTGAGCGTGTGCACAAATCAGGTGCAAAGTTCGATATTCAGAAAGGAATGTGGTTCAATCAACAGTACCTGAAAGAAAAGGACGATCTAACGATGGCCACGCAGATTCAGCCGCTTTTTGCCAAGAAAGGCATCGAGATTTCGGATGAGCAGGCGATCCAAATCGTGCATCTGCTAAAAGACCGCGTGCATTTTGTACATGAAATCGTGGATGAATCGGCTTTCCTGTTTTCGGCCCCTGAAACCTATGATGCTGAAATCGCCGCCAAGAAATGGAATGAGGAGGCCGAACGTGGGATCGCGGCATTCGCTGATGCGCTGGCTGCATCTGATGGGTCGTTTTTGGTCGAAGCTATCAAGCATACCTTAGCCGAAACGATGGAAACGGCGGGCATCAAAATGGGCAAGATTATGCAGGCCTTGCGTCTGGCCGTTACTGGCTCGGGTACCGGGCCTGACTTGATGGTTACGATGGAAATTTTGGGACGAGACGAAGTCATGCAACGCTTACGGCAAGCGGTGGCGGCTTTGCGCAAAAATTAGGGATAGAACGGCGTACAAAAGCGAAAACCTAACGACCTCTTATCCGGTTTCTTCCGCCAATCAAGCGGCCATACGTACCGTTTACTACGAGAACCTTGTCATTTATGGCAAGGTTCTTTACATTTACCAAACAACCTAAAACCAAAAAAATGGCGAAGAGACGACCACTTGACCCCAACGAACCCCAAGAGGAGAGGCCGCGCGTCCACAAGGATCTCGAAGGCTTCAATATTCAGATCAATTCTTTCGGCGAGATCACCACGAGTTACGACATGGACAAGATCAACGAGTTCCTAAATAAAAATGTAGACGACAAAAAACTTCGCGACCGCGAGGATATTCCCGGCCGAAAAAAGACGAGTAAAAAGCGTAAGAGCTCGGAGGAAGAATGAAAGGTTGTGTAATTGTATAATTGTTGAACTGTGTAATTGAGGTTAATTTGTTTAGTCTAATGAATAAGAGTGAATCAGCTTACACGCCTATCATAATATAGTTACATGATTACATAATTCAACAGTTAAACAATAAACTAAATATGCTAAACCCTTAAACGCAAGACATGACTTCACACGAAATAGACTATAAAATAATTGGCGAGGATATCCAGGTAGTGGAGATCGAGCTGGATCCTAACGAGACGGTGATTGCCGAAGCGGGCGCGATGCTTTTTATGGAGGAAGGTATTGATTTTGCGACCAAAATGGGAGACGGCTCGGAGGCGAATCAAAGCGTCATGGGCAAATTATTCCAAGCCGGAACGCGACTCATTACCGGCGAATCGCTGTTTATGACCCACTTCACCAACCGGGGCGTGGGCAAACGCAAGGTGGCTTTTGCAGCGCCTTATCCCGGCACGATCATGCCAATCGATCTCGGTAAAATCTCCGGCAACGAGCTCATCGTGCAAAAAGACGGCTTCTTGTGCGCGGCTTTGGGCACGAGCATGAAAATTCACTTCAACCAGCGCATCGGATCGGGCTTGTTTGGGGGTGAGGGTTTAATTTTGCAAAAACTCCGGGGCGACGGCATGGCGTTCGTGCACGCGGGTGGCGTGATGATGGAGCGGCAGCTCAATAACGAAACCCTGCGCGTGGACACGGGCTGCGTCGCGGCCTTCGAGCCAAGTGTCGGCTTCGACATTCAGCGCGCCGGGGGCCTGAAGTCCATGGTGTTTGGCGGTGAAGGTATGTTCCTGGCTACACTGCGTGGTACCGGAAAAGTGTACCTGCAATCGATGCCGATCTCGAAACTCATTGACCGGCTCTCGCCCCGTGGCGGCAACGCCAGCAAGGAAAGCGGCTCGGTGCTGGGCGGTTTAGGGAATTTGTTTGAAGGACGATAAAATTGACCTGATTAGAATTGTGTTTGCGAATCCGATAGGGCAAATCATACGTGGTTTACCCTATCGAATTTTTCAGTGATTTAGTTTTATATTTATATATAAGAAATCTATACGAAATAGTCTATATTCGGCTCGTGTTTTATCAAAGTTATCCTCGATTGCATTAGCCATGTTCAAAAAGAAAAAGCAAACCCCGGACTTTAAACCCAAAAAATCCTTTTTCCGCGAGTGGTCCGATTCGCTGCTATTCGCGATAATAGCGGCTACGCTCATTCGTTTCCTGACATTTGAGGCTTACGCCATTCCTACGCCCTCAATGGAAAACAGCCTGATGGTGGGCGATTACCTGTTTGTTAGCAAACTGCATTACGGCATCAGGTCACCCAAGACGCCGCTGCAAGTGCCACTCACCCACCAGAAGATTTGGGGGACGGACGTTCCTTCGTTCAGTAATGCCATCCAACTGCCGGTGTACCGGACGCCCGGTTTTTCGGAAGTAAATAGCGGCGATGTCGTGGTATTCAACTATCCGCCACCATTGCCGGGCGAGGAAAATTATCCACTGGACCTAAAAACCAACTACATCAAGCGCTGCATCGGTACACCCGGCGATGTGGTGAACATCGTTCAGGAAAATGTATTCGTGAATGGCAAACCGATGCCGGTACCACCACGCGCAGAAACCTTTTATTTCGTCAAATCGAAGGAACCGTTGGACGAGCGCTTTTTTCGCCGCTACGGTATCGTAAACGATTTTAATTCGCCCGAAGGCCCTTTTATCAATTGGCAACCCGTGGAGGTATTTGACGAGCCGACCAAAACTAACGTACGCGTCGGATACAACGTCAACATGACCAAAGCGGTACTGGCGCAATTCCGGAAAATGGACCGGATTGCAAGTATCGAACCCGCCAGCGCTCAGCCTGACCAGGCCGAGCCCGGTGTTTACGGTGGAACTGCTAACGCATGGAACCGCGACAACTTTGGGCCATTAACGGTTCCAAAAGAAGGTGCCACAATTTTGATTAATGAGAAATCGATCGCCCTTTATGGTACCGTCATTGCAAAATACGAAGGAAACGACAACGTGATTCTGACGCCTGGCACTATCACGATTGGTGGGAAAGCCATTGCTTCCTACACGTTCAGGCAAGACTATTACTTCATGATGGGCGATAACCGCCATAATTCCGAGGACTCGCGTTACTGGGGCTTCGTTCCCGCTGACCACATTGTGGGGAAAGCCGTATTTGTTTGGATGTCCATCGATCCGGTGGCGGATAAGGTATGGAATAAGATTCGGTGGAACCGGCTTTTTCGCGTGGTCGAGTAGAATAAACTAGACCGGCAGATATACGCTGAACGTAGCCCCTTTGCCCAACTGACTCTTGGCGGTGATGGCTCCGCCGTTACTGGTGGCCACCTTCTGGCAAATTGCCAGCCCGATGCCCGTGCCGCTGTACTGGCTTTTGCCGTGCAGGCGCTGAAATACCTCGAAAATGCGGTCGAGGTACTGTTCTTCGAAGCCAATGCCATTGTCGGCGACGCTAATGCAGTGGTAGTTGGTCGCGTAGCGGGCGGGCCGGACCGTAACAGGCAAGTCTGTTTGGGCGATCTGTCGGCTGCTGATCGTGATGGTTGGAATCGCGTTGGGACTCTGGAATTTGAGTGAATTACTCAGCAGGTTTTGGAACAGTTGTCGCAACTGCGAAGCATCTCCTTTAACCGTAGGTAAAGAAGTGAGAATCATAACTGCCGCTCCACTTTCTTTGATGGCCAGTTCCAGGTCGAGCAAAACCGGCTGTATAACCTGATTCAAGTCTACGGATATATTAGTATCGCGAAGCGTGGCGATGCGGGAATAGGTCAGCAAATCTTCAATTAGCACCGACATGCGGCTGGCCGCCACCTGCATGCTCCTGCATGGTTCCGTTGAAGCGATAGGCCACCCCATCGCTTCAACGGAACCATGCCCTTCCTAGAACCCGTACGATCCTCTCTCTTTTGGTGTATTCATGAACGATCGTGTATTCAATGTCGTAGCGACCGCCGGACGAGAAGTCCAGCGCCGTCGCAATTGCTTTTTCTACCCGCTTCCGATCCTTGTCAGCAATCACCTTCAAGGCCATTGGCAGTTCGATTTCCTTCTGCGCTGGCAGCCCGAACCATTCTTTCAGCCGATCGTTTACTTTAAGCTTGTTCGTAACTGGGTTGTGATCCCAGGTAGCCAGTTCTGTCGCCTCAACGGCAAAATGCAGCTGGTCTTTGCTCTCGGCGAGTTTTTTTAAATTACTGACTTTGTCGGTGGTTTCGGTACAAGTGACCAGTACTCCCGCCACCTGGCCCGATTCGCCAATAATTGGGCTGAAACTATACGTCCAGTAAACGTCCTCCAGACGCCCGTTACGATAAATAGGCACTAGCTGGTCTTCCTCCCAAGTTGCCTTGCCCCCCGCTAATATTCGGGTGGTGATTGGTTTTATATGACTCTCCCATGTTTCGGGCCATACGTCAATACCGAACTGGCCCAGTGCATTGGGATGCTTGCCGTTATTGCCCAAGACAGGGCGGTAGGCGTCGTTGTAGAAGCAAATCAGTTCCTTACCCCAAAAAAGGAACTTGGGAAACTTGGAATTGAGCACGATGCCGAGCGTAGTCCGCAGGCTTTGCGGCCAGGTGTCGGGCGTACCCAGGGGGGGGGTGCGACCAGTCTTTTTCGCGCGTCAGGCGGCCCATTTCCCCGCCACCGCGCAGGAAAGGATGTTCAACCGATTGGTCAGCAGTCGTATTTTCTTTCATTCAAAACGCAGGGCTTACGGAAAGGTAAATATACGTCGATTTATCCCCGTCAACCAATGGCACGTTATTTACGTACTTAGTAAGGAATTGCCCGTAAAATTTAAAACACCTATGAAACTCAGAAACACCCTTTTTGCCTTCGCAGCCGTACTCGTCATGATCTCCTGCGGTACTTCGGCCCCCACCTCCAAGTCGGCCCCCATTGAACACACGATTTGGGACAAACTCCTTAAAGAACACGTGAACGACAACGGCCTGGTCGATTATAAAGGATTTAAAAAAGACGAGGCGCAATTGAAAAAGTATCTAGATTTGGTCAGCAGCAATGCCCCCGGCAGCAAATGGAGTAAAGATGAGAAATTGGCCTATTGGATCAACGCTTACAACGCCTACACGGTGCAATTGATCCTCGATCACTATCCGCTGATGAGCATTAAGGACATCGGTTCTTCGATCAAGATTCCTTTCGTCAATACGCCCTGGGATGTCAAGTTTATCGAGATCGGGGGTAAGAAAATGGACCTCAACAACATCGAGCACGGCATTATCCGTAAAGATTTCAACGAGCCCCGCATCCACTTCGCCGTCGTTTGCGCCGCCATGTCGTGCCCGCCGCTGCGCAACGAGGCCTACACCGCCGCCAAGCTCGACAAGCAGCTTGACGATCAGGGTGAGAAGTTCCTGAATAATCCGCGTCTTAATAAAGTGACGAAGGACAAAGCCGAGATTTCAAAAATATTGGACTGGTACGGCGGCGATTTTAAAAAGAAGATGCCAATCAAGGATTGGGTCAACAAGTACGCCGACACCAAGTTACAGACCGACAAAATATCATTCAACGACTACAACTGGGCGCTGAACGAGCAGAAGTAGGGTGTGGGTATTTGACGCTGGACGTTGGATTTTGGAATAAAACCCAACATCCAACATCTAACGTCCCAAACCCTACTTCGCCATCTCCAGCGCCTTCGTGGTCGTGTAGTATTTCGTAATCATGTTCGGAACTTCCCAATTGGGAAGTTTTCCGCCCTTTAGGTATTCCATGTACTTGCGCGCTACCTGCGCAAAATGCTGCTCGTGGCCATTGTCGTACTTGGCCGGAACGATTACCTGCCATCCTTTGGCGTCCTTTTTCAAAGCGATACCGGGATACAACGCTTCTACTTTTTTGAAAGCTGCTTCCAATGCTTGCTCATAGCCTTCGGAAGCCCCCACCGCCTCAATGTAGAGCATCGGTTTGTAGTTCTGCTCCTGACCCTGACGGATGATTAGGTCGGCTTTGGAGCCACGCATGATCGAATAATGCGTATCGGCCGTACCCTCAGGCGCTTGAAAATTCCAGAGTACTTTCACCTGCGCATGAATATCTTTCAAGGTGTAGTTGATCTCGCCGTTGGCATAGACGCTCAAGATGCTGTCCTTTACCGAGGATTGGAGATAGTCAGGATAACTGTCCTGCTTGGTCACCTGCTTGAATTGCGAGGGTGTAAGATCGGTAGTCCAGCGTTTGGCGGAAATCAAATCGACATCGCTGGTGTTCAGGCTTTGCTCGGGAAAAGCCGCCCACTGGATCAGGTCCACCAGGTGCGTATTGACATCCACGATGCCTTCGCCCTGCTGCTTGGTGTCGAAAAACCAGGCGGGCCGCACCAGCGGACTTCCCGAAACGATCTTGGAAAAATGGTGTACGCTCTCCTTGCTGATTGCGGGCTGTTCAGTGGTACCTGGCTGCAACTCTCCAAAAATGTCGGCTTGGTGCGCCAATTCTTTTTGCAGGATGTTAGTGATTTCGTAGCGCTCAGTCATGATGTCGTAGAGCAATACGTTGTTTTTCTCAGCCGAGGCAAAGGCTTCCTTCAATAAGTTGTACCCCGCTACATTGATCGCCATCGGCTTGTCGGCCAACACATTGATTCCCGCGTCGACGCCCTTTTTGATGTAGTCGGTTTTTTTCTGATTGTTCCCGGCCAGCACCAGCACATTGCCGGCTTTATCGGTAAGCATTTTTTCGAGATAATCCGGGCCGGTGTATACCTCTTCGCGCCAGTGCGTCGGCATCTCGGCACGGGTATTATATTGCTCGACTTTGGCAAGATACGCCTTGACTTCCGGGCCGTCGGGCGCGTAGACATGTACCGTCGAATCTACCTGATCGTAAGCGGTTTTTTGCAACAAATCGGCGTGAAAGTGGCCGGGGTCTAAAACGATGAGCCGTAGTTTGTCCGAGGTATCGGTTGCTTCTTTGGCAGTGTTGCAGCTTTGGTTCATCACCGAAAAGGCAGTAATTGCAGAGAGGATAAAAGTTCTTTTGAGCACAATTTATTGATTAGAAAGTGGAGAATTGAAGGTAATCGGACTGAGGATTAGCATTGGGTTACGTGAGTTAGGACGATTTATACACCACTTTTCCACCAATGATGGTAAGGCTAACTTCGATATTTTCATCAAAAAAAATTATATCCGCCCGTTTTCCCACGGCGAGCGAGCCGATATCGTTCTGTTGGCCCAGAATCCGGGCGGGGGTAGCAGTCAACATGCGCACCGCTTCGAGTAATGGCACGTCGGCTTTCTGCACCATCGTGCGGACTAATCGGTCGGCGGTGGCGACGCTGCCCGCGAAGGCGGTACGGTCGGGGAGTTTGGCGACGCCGTCTTCCACCAACACGTTCAGGCCATTATCAAGCGGACCGAGAATGCTGTTGCCGGGTGGGAGGGAAGCGGCCCGCATAGCGTCGGTAATCAGGGCGATGCGGTCGGGACCTTTTATTTTATAAATGAGCTTCAAAAGCGCCGGTGGCAAATGAATGCCGTCGCAAATTATCTCGACATCCATGTCGTCCAGTAAAAACGCGCTTTCCACCGCCCCGGCGTAACGAAAGGCGCTACGGCGGGTTACGCCGAGCATACCCGAATAGAGATGCGTCATGAGCGTGTAGCCATTTTCGGCGGCCAGTACCACGTCCTCGTGGATGGCTTCGGTGTGGGCCACGGAAGCGATGATACCCTCCGAGCGAAGATAGCGGCCCATTTCCAGCGCGCCCTGTAGCTCGGGCGCTACGCTCCAGCGCTTGATACAACTCTCCGCCCGGCGAATGACTTCGCGGTATTCCACCGCGTCAGGATTGCGGATGTAGCGCGGGTCCTGCGCGCCGCGCTGACTCATGGCGAAGTAAGGGCCTTCCAAATGCATGCCCATAAATCGAGCGCCGTTTTGGTTAGCCTGGTCGGCCGCCCGGTACAAATCCAGGGTATGAAACAGTGTCTCCTGACTGCTGGTCAAGGTGGTAGGCATCATAGCAGTAGTACCGAAGCGAGCATGCGTGCGGGCTACTTCTAGAAACGCCTTCACCGTGCCGTCCATGAAATCGTGACCGCCGCCGCCGTGGACGTGCAAGTCAATGAAGCCCGGGGATACGTACCGACCGGCCGCGTCGATTTCGGGCAGGCCGGGCATTTCAATTTCATTCTCCGAAAGACGCGTTATCCGGCCGTTCTCTACCACCAATGTACCATTGACAATAGCCCGGTGGGGTGTGAGCAGGGTGCCGTTGATTATCTTGAAAGACGGGGCCATGAGTCAAATTTAAGAAAGTAGCGAAGCGGAATTCTTGTCCAAGAATAGCTGGCAGTTTGGGTGCGTTCTCAGAACTCCCGCCGGATACTCGTTGCTGACATGCCGTTCGATGCAGTCTTTGACGGCCTGCGCCTTGCGCGCGTCGGGCACGGAGCAGACGATGGATTTCGATTTTAAAATCTGCCGGATCGACATGCTGATCGCTTGTTTGGGTACGTCGTTCATGGTGACAAACCAGCCTTCGTTAAACTGCTGCCGTCGGCAGGCTTCGTCCAGCGCGACTACGATGTAGGGCTGCTCGGTGTCGAAATCTGCCGGAGGATCGTTGAACGCCA
>JBBSSJ010000169.1:0-10343 GCA_038242095.1 Cytophagales bacterium | reverse complement strand
TACCCCTTACTATCTGGGCATTCACAATTACTGCCGTTCTGGGCTTGATTTCTTTCCCGGTGCTTTTATCGGCGGTATTGTTGCTAATATTTGACCGTAGCTTCGGTACCAGTTTTTATCTCTCCGAAATTTATATTGCCGGTGAGGCCCTACCCAACGTGGGAGGTAGTCCGATCCTTTTCCAACACCTGTTCTGGTTCCTGGGCCACCCCGAAGTGTATATCGTCATTTTGCCTGCTCTGGGAATTACATCAGAGGTTATCGCCACGAATGCGCGTAAGCCTATCTTTGGTTACCGGGCCATGATCGCCTCCCTGTTGGGAATTGCTTTCCTATCGTTCATCGTGTGGGCGCACCACATGTTCGTAACGGGCATGAATCCCTTCCTGGGATCAGTTTTCATGTTCCTGACGCTGATTATTGCGGTGCCTTCGGCGGTCAAAGCTTTCAACTACATCACCACGCTTTGGCGGGGCAACATTGTGTTTACCCCCGCGATGTTATTCTCAATTGGAATGGTATCGTTTTTCGTATCCGGAGGTTTGACCGGTATCATTATGGGAAACAGCGCGCTGGACATTCAACTGCATGATACCTATTTCATAGTAGCTCACTTCCACATTGTAATGGGTGCAGCCGCTGCTTTCGGTCTTTTTGCGGGCGTCTATCACTGGTTCCCGAAGATGTTTGGTCGGATGATGAACAATACTCTGGGGCAAATTCACTTCTGGTTTACTTTCATCGGGATTTATCTGGTATTTATGCCGATGCACTACATTGGTATTGCTGGATTCCCACGCCGTTATTACCAGTTCACCACTTACGACTTTACCAGTTCATACACGAATTTGAATATGTTCGTAACGGTGGCCGCTTTGCTCACGTTCGTTGCACAGTTCATTTTTTTGTACAACTTCTTCCATAGCATGTTCCGTGGCAAGATTGCTCCGCAGAACCCCTGGCGTTCCAATACCCTGGAGTGGACGACCCCGGTCAATTTAGGCCATGGTAACTGGGTGGGCGAGATTCCTGCGGTCTATCGTTGGTCTTACGATTATAGCAAGCCTGGTGCAGCGGAAGACTTCATTCCCCAAAACGTACCTTATTCTCAGACGCTCGAATCAAACCTCCCCCACGAAAATGAGGAGATAAAGATGGAAGCTGAGATCGAGGCGCAAAACTTCAATGACCAGTTCGATCAATCGCACTAATCCCCGACAAAACCGCCTGTTCCAGCGCCTGACCCTGGTGACGGTCTTCACGGTTTACCTGCTGATTGTTGCAGGCGGGATCGTCAGAAGCACGGGAGCGGGAATGGGGTGTCCTGATTGGCCCAAATGTTTTGGCAGCTGGGTTCCTCCTACGGAGGTATCCCAGCTGCCTTCCGATTACAAGGAGATGTACGGAACCAAGCTGAAAGGAGAGGTAGAATTCAATGTGGTTAAAACGTGGACTGAATACGTCAATCGACTGTTGGGCGTGTTTACCGGATTGTTGATATTCGCCACTTTGATTGCCTCTATTCCTTACCTACGCTCCGGTCAGCCTAAGTTTTTCTACGCTAGCCTAGCAGCCTTCATTCTGGTTGGATTCCAGGGATGGCTGGGTTCCAAGGTAGTTTCCACCGAGCTGCACCCCGTCATGGTAACGCTGCACATGGTGGTTGCGATTGTCATCGTTTTTATTCTCCTCTACATCTTAGCTCGAATTTATTCCGATCGCTTATCAACCGGGAACATTCAGCGAGAGAAACAGATGAAAGCCTGGATTTTAGGGCTTGTCGGTTTGTCATTCCTACAAATTATTATTGGCACCCAAGTAAGGGAAGCGTTGGATATTATTATTGTTCAAATGGGCTACGCTACCCGCAGCCAATGGATTGAGGAATTAGGGATAACCTTTTACATTCATAGGTCGTTTTCAATTGTAGTATTGTTGGCCAACGCCTTCCTGTTTTATCGGGTGCACAAAGCAGTTTCTCCAACCAGTTCGCTGTATCTGTTGGCTCGCTGGATGTTGGTTATCGTTGGATTGGAGATTGTGGTAGGGATTGTTTTAGCATATCTGGGCGTTCCCGCTTTCGCGCAGCCTATTCACCTAACCTTGGCTATAATTTTAGCTGGTGTCCAGTTTGTCATGTGGCTTACTCTGACTGTTGCGAAGACGACCGAAAATCAGATCGCTGCGTCGACGGAACTATCCCAATACTGAGCTGTTTTTAAATAAGCATCAAATCCTTAAATAATGATCGCATCCGACCACAGTTTGTCAAGTGGTAGTTTAGTGGCAAGCAAAGTGAAAGCTTTGTTTGAGTTGTTGAAATTTCGTCTGGCAGCATTGGTGGCATTCTCCGGTGCCTTCGGCTACAGCCTGGCCGTACCGACGATAAACTGGTCTATGCTGGGCCTGTTTTGTCTGGCTGCCATCGGCATCACCGGAGCAGCTAACATCATCAACCAGGTCATAGAAATAGATTTAGACAAGTTGATGAAACGTACCGCCAACCGGCCCCTACCCAGCGGCCGTCTTAGCGTGCAGGAGGCTATCGTTTGGGGAGTGTTCCTAGGCGTAACCTCACTCTTGATTTTTGCGTTATTTTTCAATATTACCACGGCTCTTCTGGCCGCGCTTTCTACTGTTCTTTACGGGTTCGTGTACACGCCTCTAAAAAGAGTCGGTTCCATCGCTGTTTTCGTCGGCGCCATTCCCGGTGCTTTTCCGCCGATGATCGGTTGGATTGCGGCTACCAACCATTTTGGTTTGGAGCCGGGCATTTTGTTCGCTATCCAGTTTTTCTGGCAGTTTCCGCATTTTTGGGCCATCGCCTGGGTTTTGGATGAGGACTACAAAAGAGCTGGATTTAAAATGCTCCCCTCTAAAGGCGGAAAGGATTTGAATACCACGATTCAGATCATGATATGGACGCTATTCCTGTTGCCTTTCGGCTGGGTACCGTATTATCTGGGTATGACGGGAATCAATTCAGCATTCGTGGCAACGCTTTTCGGTGTTCTGTTTCTGGCCCAAACGTTTCACCTCATGCGCAAATGCAACGATAAAACGGCGCTTCAATTAATGTTCGGCTCATTCATTTATCTGCCAATCGTGCAAATAGCATTCCTAATCGATAAAATGTAAACATGAATGAGTCGAAGTAGTATTCTATCATTCTCTTATTAAAAATTAAAAAATGGAAGCAACAGTTAAAATCCCCCAGCAAAGAGAGCCGGAAGCTACCTTATCGGTAGATCCTAAGAAGTTTATCCTATGGCTCTTCATCGTGAGCATAGTCATGCTCTTTGCCTCCCAAACCAGCGCCTACCTAGTGCGACGGGCGGAAGGCAACTGGCTTGAGTTTGAGATGCCCGTAATATTTTGGTACAGTTCAGCTGTGCTGCTACTTAGCAGCATTAGTATGCAATGGGCTTATCTTTCCGCAAAAAAAGATAACTTCGTCCAACTGAAAATGGCAATTTCTGTTACTTTTGTGCTGGGACTCGCATTCTTAGGAATGCAGTTTCAGGGCTGGCGCGAGATGGTGGATATGAAAGTGTACTTCGTGGGAAACCCTTCGGGATCGTTTTTGTACGTATTCACCGGTTTACACGCCTTCCACCTGATTAGTGGTTTGATCGTCCTGCTCCTGGCGCTGTTTTCGGCTTTCCGCTTCAAGGTACACGCTAAAAACCTGCGCCGTATCGAGATTTGTGCTGTTTATTGGCATTTTTTGGACTTTCTTTGGATTTATTTATTTACCTTTTTATTGACCTTTAACTGATAATTCAACGACGCGATGGCTGCAACTACCCCCGACACCTTACCCAGAAGAATGTGGCTGGGCGGGATTGAACCCATGAGAGCGAGCTACGGCAAGCTGATGATGTGGTTTTTCCTTATCTCCGATACCTTCACCTTTTCGGCCCTCCTGATTTCCTACGGATTGGTACGTTATAGCTATCCTGCTTATTCGGGTACGGTCAGCGACTTTACCTTTTCTGATCTTTACTGGCCCATTCCTGAAAAAGTGTACGAAGCGGTACCCTTTCTGCATGGTATAGAGCTTCCCCTGGTTTTTGTGGGAATCATGACGTTTATTCTAATTTTCAGTAGCGTCACGATGGTGTTGGCCGTCGAAGCCGGTCACCGAATGGACCGTAACAGTGTCGAAAAATACATGCTTTGGACCGTTCTGGGTGGATTTACTTTCCTAAGTTGCCAGGCCTGGGAATGGGCTCACTTCATTCACGGTACCGAAAGTGGTTCTGTCATTCGCGAGATTGTGGACGGTCAATGGGTAGAACGAACAATTTTCGGTGCCAATCTGGTCGAAAACCAGTATGGTCCTCCAGCTTTTGCGGACTTCTTCTTTTTTATTACAGGCTTTCATGGTACCCACGTGTTAAGTGGTGTACTGCTGAATGTCTTAATTTTTTATCGCACTGCTACGGCCTTTTACAACCGCCGCGGCAGCTACGAGATGGTAGAGAAAGTTGGTCTTTACTGGCACTTTGTAGATCTTGTATGGGTATTTGTCTTTACTTTCTTCTATCTGGTTTAAGTTCTTTAAATTAAAAAATCATGGCTGAAATACACGCAACCCCCCAGGAAGTAGCCTCCCGTCACGACGATGTTCCCACGGATGGCGGCGCCGCTCAACGCAAACAGATATGGAAAGTATTCATCATTCTTTCCGTTCTTACCGCAATTGAATTTGTTATTGCCTTTACCATGCATCATGGCCCCCTAAAAATCGCCATTTTCGTGGGCATGACCATCGTGAAAGCTTTTTATATCGTAGGTGAGTTTATGCACCTGAAGCACGAAGCAAAATCGCTGATCTGGTCTATCCTGATTCCAACTATTCTAGTGGCCTGGTTGCTGCTCGCCCTAATATGGGAGGGTGGTTCAATCCTGGAAGCAAGATAATCTCATGCGGAAATACTTAAAAACCGGGTTGCTGATGATCACATTGGCATTCCCGGTTTTATTCTTTTTATTCCTTAAGTTATTTGCCAGCAATCACTTCGATCTACCTTATTTCGTCCCGCTCCGTGACGCCACCAATAATGTAGTCATGAAGCCCGGTGGTGACACCGCTTTTTACCAGATCCAGGATTCCTCCCTGCCCACCTTTGGCAGCACTATCAATGCAGCCTCTCTTAAAGGCAAAACGGTTTTGGTAAGTACCCTCTCCTCCCCCTGCGGCGACACTTGCCAGAAAGTTTTGAGCCAACTAGTTCGCTTGCATGCCCTGCATCAGGAGTACCCCTCGTTTATCATTCTTACCTTAATCGACAAGGATGATTCTCAACTCATTCCCTCACTCAATGAGCGCAGACAATCCGATGCGGGATGGTTGGTGTCTGCCCTACCCGATTCAACGCTTCGTTCTGCCATTCAAGACGTTTTTCGACTAAACGAAAAAGTGCCGGGATTGCAAACCATTTCTCCGCCGGCAAGGTTAAGTTTAATGGATGGCGCGGGCTTTATTCGCGGCTTCTACGACACCACCGACCCCGAGGAAATTGACCGGCTTATGGCCGAAGTCAGAATCCTGGAGCACAACCGGGAAAAGGCAAAATGAAAAAATAAGTCAAAGATTTGGAAACGCTAGTCTTAGAGAAGAGTCGCAAGTATAACCGTCTCATCAACGTCCTGGCCGTCGTTATCCCGCTAGTGGTGGCAGTGCTGCTGGGGGTACGGCAAAAAGTCGATTTGGGAGCCTGGACCAAGGTGCTACCCCATGTCAACGCCGTGATTAATTCGCTCACTTCCGTTTTATTGGTGATCGGGTTTCTTTTTATCCAAAGAAAAAATATTGCAGCGCACCGACGGGCGATGACAGCGGCCTTTGTATTGGGTTCCCTCTTTTTGGTGAGTTACGTGCTGTACCATTTGAGTAACGAATCCACGACTTTTGGCGGCGAAGGACTGATCCGGCCCATTTATTATTTTCTTTTAATTAGCCACATTGTGCTATCGGTGGTTGTGGTTTGGTTTGTCCTGCGGGCGGTGTATTTTGCGTACAGCAATCAAATCGCCCAGCATAAGAAAGCGGTTAGGTGGGCCTTTCCTATTTGGCTGTACGTGAGCATCACGGGTGTGGTCGTCTATCTATTAATTAGTCCTTACTACCAATGAAAAATCTGCTGAGCAAATTCGTTTCTGTATTACTGTTGCTGGTATTCTCCACCAGCCAACTTTGGGCCCAATGCGCTATGTGCCGGGGTTCGGTAGAAAGTACAATGGGCAATGGCCGCAACGACGTCGGCATTGGTCTCAATACGGGCATTATGTACCTGTTCGTCATGCCCTACCTGATCTTTTGTGTGATTGGCTACCTCTGGTATCGCAACAGCCGCAAGGCCCGCGACGAGAGACGCTTGGTGACGTCTCGGGTACATTCTGCGCTCGGGCACGGAAGGGGGTAAAAAAGGGTGAATGGGGGAAAGGTCAACGGCGAAAGGCTATATACCAACCGCTCTATTTATCTATCATACAGTAGTGTTACAAGAATAGGGAATTGGATCCAAGGATTCGTTTCCCTTTTTTTATTTGAAAAAGATGAAATATTCTAGACGACGGTGCAACCTGCCCGGGGCGAATGTGCATCTTGCTATAGAAACACCCCAATAGAATGTCCAGGATTCTACCGCTCTTTAATCAGGAAGCGCAATTGGTAAAGGCTTTGAAAAGAGCCGAGCCAAAAGCGCAACGCCAGCTTTACGAAAAGTACGCGTCCCGGATGCTGGGTGTTTGTATGCGCTATGCCCCGGACCATATGATTGCCGAAGATATTCTGGTGGAGGGCTTCATGAAGGTTTTTGACAAGATTGACCAGTTCAAGAGTGAGGGGAGTTTTGAAGGTTGGATGCGCCGGATTATGGTGAACGAATCACTGGGGTACCTGAGAAAACGCAGGCAAATACCAGAAACTGCCGACATGACCGAGGCCGAGTGCATCTCGGACAACAGCCTTGCCGATGAAGCATTGGAGGCCGAGGAGATGATGCAGATGATTGCCACGCTGCCACCAGGATATCGGGCGGTATTCAATCTGTACGCCATCGAGGGCTATTCCCACGCTGAAATCGCCGAAAAACTGAGCATTACGGAAAGTACCTCCAAATCGCAGTTGCACCGGGCACGAGCTTTGCTGCAGCAGCGCGTGACGGATTGGGAGGAGGAGTTTAAAAAAAAAGTAGCCTATGAAGAAGCAACCTATTGACGATCTATTCGCCAAGAAGCTGACCAATTGGGAGCCAAAGGTATCGCCCGATTTATGGGTGAAGATCGAAGCAAAGCAGAAAAAGAAATCCCGCCACCTCGGGGGCTGGTTTTGGTCCGTCGCCGCAAGTCTGACTTTGCTGCTAACGACCGGCTATCTCCTTTGGCAAAATCAACCTACAATTCTGACGGGTTCGGAGAAGGAAATTGTCCAAACGGAGATCAAACGATTGGATATCGCTCCTGCTGAAGAAAAAGGGATTGCATCGTCTGTTAATTCGACAATTGAAACTGCGGCAACTGAGGAATCGACACAAAAGAAACCAGAAACAAACAACGCCCAACGCTACGCTGTTGCCTCCCAATCTGCTACATCCGCCGAAAACTTGACGGAGACAGCCCACCCGAGAGTCCGTGAGTTGGTAAAAATCGCGGCTATCGAGCGTAAAGCAGTCGAATCAGAAGCGTTGGTAGCAGAAATTAGCGAGCCGTCGCTTTCCCAAACCATTGAAGTGCTGGCCGCTGTCTCTAAGGCAGACGTGGTATCAGAAAACAGAATTATCCGGGCGAATGTCGACTGGGATGAGCCCGGTAAAGCGGAAGAACGAAAGGATTCTCGCTTTGCCAAGATTATACAACAATTGAAGAATGTAAAACAGGGCGAAGTGGTAGACTGGAAAGAAGTGGGTTTTAATCCTAAAAAAATACTGGCCCGCGCCGACGAGAAGATCAGAAATGAAGAAGACAAAGTATCCAGAAAGTATCAGGAATTTAAAGGCAAGACTAAACTATAAATATCTACAGCCATGAAAACAATCATTAAATCACTCGCGTTTTGCGCCTTTTGCCTACTGGGCTACTTCAATGCCCAAGCTGCTCCCGCCCAAAAAGATTCGATCATCATCACGTTCGGAGACAAAACCCGCATGATTATCTACGGCGACGACCGCAAGGAACTGGAAAAGCTCGCGAAATACGACTTGAACTCACTGCTGAAAGATTTGGGTGCCCGGCTCGATACCATCAATGGTGAGACGAAAATATACTTCGAAGATCTTGATGGTACCAAATACCTGAAAGACAAGAAAGACAGCGATAAAAGCTACGTCAGGATTGACCTTCGGGGTATTTACATCAAAGACGGCGAGCGGGAGGTTAAGATCACGACGCGTGGGGTCGATATTAACGATGGCGACGATAAAGGTCGCCGCCGCAACGGCACCGGGGTCGATACAACAGCCACTGACGGCAGCAGTCGCAGCCGGGGTTACGACGATGACGAAGATGACAGCAACGACCGGGTGGTTCGCATTCACCGCGTCAATCGTTATCGTAGTCCGCGTCAGGGATTCATTGTGGCATTAGGGCTCAACGCCTACGGTCAGAATGATCCGGGTACTTACAGCAAGGATGATTACGATCTTCGCCCTTTCGGCTCCCGGTATATTAGCCTGGGTTATGTGAAAAGCGCTTCGATCATACGCGGCAAATCAGCGGGCCTGCACGTCGATTTTGGACTCGATGTGGCTTGGAACAATCTGATGTTTGAAGGAAGTAACACCGTGCAAAAGGATGTCTCATCTGTGTCGTTCCCTCCGGTGAAAAATAATGAAGGCCGCGAGGTTGACTTGCGGAAGTCTAAGTTGACCGTACCTTATGGAAACTTTTCGCTTATGCCAACGGTCAGTTTTGCCAATGCCTTTTTTACCCATATTAGTGCGGGTGGCTACATAGGCTACCGCCTCGGCGGATATACCAAGACCAAATTGCCCGACGGTAAAAGAGATCACGTACGCAGCAATTTCTATCTTAATGATTTACGCTACGGCGCGGCGCTGGAATTGGGCATTCGCAGCTTCCCGGACTTGTTTGTTCATTATGATATGAATCCCCTCTTCCAGGAAAACAAAGGCCCCAATGTACGCATGATCAACTTCGGATTGCGGTTTTAGGTAATCACAAACTCACAAATGCAAACGCCCCAACCATATAGTCGGGGCGTTTGCGTTTATAAAGTTCAAAAGGCCAAAACCTGCCAATCCATCTAAGCCGAATTCCTTGCTGCGTTGATAATACCAAACATGGCACGAATTACCAGTTTATTAAAAAGCTCCTCATCCATCTTCCGGTTTTCGGGCGTTTCCGAAAGCATCTGCAAGGCATATTGCTGAATCGTGATCAAGGGAAGTACAATGCGCTCCCGGATCTGGATTGATTCCTTACTCATCTGATTGCTATCCAGCAGTTCTTTCTGGCCCGAAATTTCGAGCAATAGCTTGTCGGTCAGCTGGAATTCCTCGTACATTTTGTCGTAAAATGCGCGGTATTCTTCCTCATTGCGCAGATACTCAGTGGCAGGGAAAAACGCCTTTGAGAGTGATTGCATAGAGTTCTCGATCAGCGTGCGGAAGAAGAGCGACTTTTTGTACAGCTCCTTGACCGCTTCGAGCTTCCCTTCGTCGGCCAATTGCTTGATCGCCGAGCCGAAGCCATAGAAGCCCGGTACGTTCTGCTTCATCTGTGCCCAGGAACCCACGAACGGAATGGCCCGCAAATCTTCAAATCTCAAACCCTCGCCATCAGCCCCGCGCTTGGTAGGGCGGCTGCCGATGTTCGTTTGCCCGTAGAAACGCAACGGCGTTTTCTTTTCGAGATACTTGACAAAAGCCGGATCATTTTTAAGGTCGAGATATGACTGGTAGGCTGCCTCGGCCAGCTCTTCCATCAGCGCCTTATCCGCTTCGGTGAGTTGCTCATCTTTCCGACTCGCCCGGAAAAGACTGTTTTCCAATCCCGCCGAGAAAAGCCGTCCCAGGTTATACATAGCCGTCGTAACGGTACCGTAATTAGAACTAATCGTTTGGCCCTGTACGGTGAGCTGCACTTCCTTGTCCTCGATATCCTTGCCTAGCGAGGCATAAAAGTTTTGATTGTTGCCACCGCCCCGGCCGGGAGGGCCGCCCCGGCCGTCAAAAAATGTGACTTTGATCCCAAACTCGCGCGATACCTTGGTGAGTTGCTCCTTCGCGCCGTAGATCGACCAGTTAGCCCGCAGATAGCCACCGTCCTTGGTACCATCCGAGAAACCCACCATGATCGTCTGGTGCTTGTTCCGG
>JBBSSJ010000168.1:0-10430 GCA_038242095.1 Cytophagales bacterium | reverse complement strand
GTGGGTACTTTGTCGAGGTCGATGACCATGCCGTGTTCGCCCTTGGCGCTCATTTCGGAGGTTGAGCAAATGATACCTGCTGCGCCCATATCCTGAATACCGATTACGTGGCCCGTGGCAATGATTTCCAATGTGGCTTCCAGCAGCAGCTTTTCCATGAACGGGTCGCGGACCTGCACAGCGGGTAGCTTCTCATTCGACTTATCGGAAATATCCTCTGAGGCAAAGGTTGCGCCGTGGATGCCGTCCTTGCCCGTGGCCGAGCCGACGATGTACACCGGATTGCCCACGCCGTAAGACGTAGCCTTGGCAACTTTGCCCACCTCCACGATGCCCGCCGAGAAGGCGTTGACCAGCGGATTAGTATTATAGCATTCGTCAAAGAACACCTCACCGCCGACGGTCGGGATGCCAAAGGCGTTGCCGTAGTCGCCGATGCCCTTGACTACACCGCGCACCAGCCACTTGGTTTTGGCCAAATCGGGGTTACCAAAGCGGAGGGAGTTGAGCTGCGCGATGGGCCGGGCGCCCATCGTGAAAATATCGCGGTTGATGCCACCCACGCCCGTCGCCGCGCCCTGGTAGGGTTCCAGCGCCGAGGGGTGGTTGTGCGATTCGATCTTGAAACTACACGCCAGTCCGTCGCCGATGTCCACGAGTCCGGCGTTTTCTTCCCCGGCCTTGGCCAGCATCCGGTCCGAGTCGCGCGGTAGAGTTTTGAGCCAGACGATGGAGTTTTTGTAGGAGCAGTGCTCCGACCACATGACGGAGAAGATGCTCAGTTCGGTAAAATTGGGCGTACGGCCCAGAATTTCTTCGATTTTGGCGAATTCTTCGGGCAGAACGCCCAGCTTGCGGGCCGTTTCGACGGTAGGCAGGGCGTTGCTGTCATCTATTTTAGCAGTCATTCAGTGGAGAGTTGAAAGTTGAGAGTTGAGACTAGGTCGCCGACGGTCAGCCGCCGCTGTGCGATTGAGAGTGAGTGGAAAGCCTCTGATACAAAACTAGGGTTTTATGCGTAGAGAAGCGGCATCGAAAGAATTTTTCTACCAAAAGTATTGGCAGAACGAAAATGATGCGTAATTTTGCAGCCTAGTTTGACCCAAAGAGGAATGGCAGAGTGGTCGAATGCGGCAGTCTTGAAAACTGTTGTGGGGCAACCCACCGGGGGTTCGAATCCCTCTTCCTCTGCGAAATGCCGCTCCTGATATCAGGAGCAGCATTTTGCTTCTCAGTGGAACTAAGCAGATGCCCTAGATTGACATCGCCCACCCAAAAGGATAAAAGCCCATTCAGCAAAAAGGTATGTGTTATACTCCTAACTTTAACTTTCAACTCAGGGAAATTGGTTGATATCTTATCTAAGGCACAGTTTTTTTGAACTCACTCCTTCACATTCTCAAATAAACTACCTCTAAACAAAACAAGATGTCAAAGCATAAGAAACAATTTGGTGTATGGATGGACTCGCGGAATGCCATCGTCGTGGGAAGGCAAGATATCGACGAAGGCGATTTCGTTGTTCTGGACCACGTGAAGCATGAAGGCGTCGATGGCAATTCAAACGAGAACGCCGCTAACAACCAGGAAATCACCCTGAACCACAAATTTTTTAAGGAGATCCTGGCGACGGTACCCAATATGGACGAAGTACATGTCACGGGCACCGGACAGATTCAGGAGCAGTTTATCCATTTTATGGCCGATACCGCGCAGTACAAAAACATCAAGTCCACCGAAAGCACGTCAAACAAGATGAGCGACGAGGCTTTTGTAGAATATATAAGCGAGCATTTTAATTGAATTGTAAATTGCATCGCAGTAAAAAAATCCAAGCCTCAGGTTTGGATTTTTTTGCGTTTTAAGGGGTCTTGAGCTCATCCTAAAATAATCTATGTATGTCTTGCTTTTAGGGAAAGCGCTTGGCCTTAGAGCGTCGAAGGGCCAATGCCGCCTTGCCTTTCTAGAATAGGTGAATTTTCACGGTAACCATTCCAACTATTTTTCTATTGAAAGGATCGTTACTCTAAAAACTTAAACTTTTGAGGCATGAGGTATGAGGTATGTAACGGTGAGTATTTTGTTTCTGCTGCTGCTGGGGGGCATGAGTTGCCGCGATAAAGTGGCTCCCGATGAGCGAGTCGCTACCAGTATTCCGCAAGCTAACGCGTGGATTGACGGGAAATGGGGTTTAGTTAGTATCTAAGGATACGTCAGTGTTCAACCTGGGCCTAATCCACCGGCGCCCAATCCAAAGGAGTCTGACCTTCAACTCATTATAAAAAACGGTCGCATGACCGTCATCGACAAGGGCAAACCGAAGATTCAGGTCAACTTTGAAATAGTTCAAATGGTCACTGGTTTACGGTTCAAAACGAACGCTCCACCCAAAGCAGGCAGGTGGTACCTACGCGATTCCGACATAAAAATTTCTAGAAACAAGCTGTTTTTAGATACAGGTATTGCGCATGACAGTCCAGGATATGCCTTTGAGCGGATAGAGTAGACTTTGGTGTACTCTCAAAGCGCTATTGGCTGAATTGATCGAGAAGATCTGGCGATTTGGTGCGTCGGTTAAGCAGATTAAATCTTATGCCTTGAGGTATTTTCACGCATACAACTGGGAATGAACCTGCTTTGCAACTAATTGATGTTGATAAGGTTTTTCATACAAAGTGTTCTTGATTTCAGGATTATGAATCGGTTAAAGATAATATCCATAATGGTAAATCTAATTGGCTTCGCTTCTTGTAAGCAGATTGAGCAGTCTCATCAGCTAACCTTCCAAGTGACCAATAAAACCCAGGAAACCATTGGCTATCTAAGCCTTTCTACCACCAAAGGGCAGGGTAAAATAGTGCGTTATGTTGTGTCTAAGGATGCTACAGTCAACGTTAACTTCGACTTCAACCAAATTGACAAGACTGATGGTGGCTATCAGGTGATGTATCAGTTGGCCAGCTCAACTGATACATCACCCGAAAATTTTGGCTATTATACGAACGGATACCCTCTCGAGAAGGCCTTGGTTCTGACAGTATATACTGACTCCATTTCGGTAGATAGAATTTCATTCAACTCGCATTAAAAGGAGAATAAATCACCATTAAATAGGAGAATCTATGACACAAAAGCGCATACTTTTCACCGGAGGCTCCGGCAAAGCCGGCAAGCACGTTGTCCCCTATCTCCTCGCCCAGGGGCATAAAGTTCTTAATGTGGACCTAACGCCTTTAGATTATCCGGGCGTGGATAATCTTACTGCCGATATTACGGATTCCGGCCAAATTTTCAATGCTATGAGTTCGTACGCGAACCTGGACGAGTTGGAACCAGGCCATGGCGTACCAAAATTCGATGCGGTGGTCCACTTCGCGGCCATACCCAGAATTCTGCTCAAACCCGATAATGAAACTTTCCGGATCAACACCATGGGCACTTATAATGTAATCGAGGCGGCGGTAAAGCTTGGAATCAGGAAGATTATTATTGCTTCCTCGGAGACCACCTACGGCATTTGTTTTTCCGATGGCCAAACCGATCCCGATTCGCTGCCCTTGGAGGAGGACTATGACGTCGATCCCATGGACAGCTACGGATTGTCTAAGGTTGTGAATGAGAAAACGGCCCGCGGCTTCCAGCGACGTTCGGGCTTCGATATTTATGCCCTGCGGATCGGGAATGTGATCGAGCCGTACGAATACGCTGAATTATTTCCGTATTATCTCAAAAATCCTGAAGTACGGCGCCGGAATGCATTCAACTACATCGATGCGCGGGATTTGGGGCAGATCGTGGATTTATGTTTGAAAAAAGACGACCTGGGTTTTCAGGTTTTCAATGCCGGAAACGATGACAACGGCGCGATTATCCCCAGCAAAGAATTGGCGGAACGGTTTTTTCCCGGCGTCCCCATGACGCGGGAGTTAAGGGAAAATGAAGCGCTGTATTCGAATCGGAAAATCCGGGAAGTACTGGGATTCAAAGAACAACACAACTGGCGCAAGTACTTAAAAATAGATGAAGAATAATGTGCTACCACACCTCACTCAATACAGAACAAACCACTTTGGAAGCCCGCTTCGGGGCCAAGGTCGAAGCAGGCAAAGTTTGGGAACCCACCATTCATACCAACGCCTATTCCGATCCGGCCTGGCCCATTGTGTCAGCGCAGCAACCCGGTACTTTATCGATGTATCACTGGGGCATGATTCCCGGCTGGGTAAAATCGGACAAAGACGCCGCGAAACTGCGTACCATGACGATTAATTGCAGGTCGGAAACGATGTTCGAAAAGCCTTCTTTCCGGGGCGCGGCCAACGCGGGCCGACGTTGCCTGATCCCCATTACGGGCATTTTCGAGTGGCACACGGAAGGCAAAAAGAAATACCCGTTTTACATCCACCCAACGGAAGACGCCACCAATGCCCAAAAAATCATCAGCATCGCGGGCCTGTGGGACGAATGGGCCGACCCGGAATCGGGCGAGGTACGCTATACCTACACGATGCTGACGCTGCCCGCCAATCCCCTCATGGCCAAAATCCACAACAGCAAAAAGCGGATGCCCTGCCTGCTGACGCACGAATTGGAACAGGCGTACCTGCAAGAATCGCTGACGCCTAGGGAAGTATCGGAGCTATTGGCTGAGCCCTACCCCGCCGAAAAGCTGCAAGCTTACGCGATCAGCAAACTAATCACTTCCCGCACCGAACCTACCGACGTACCCGCCGTGCTGGAACCGTATGACTACCCGGATTTGGTGGGGTTTTGATTCATTGGAGTGCTTATCATTTCCAATGCTACCTCCGCTTATTGTATAAATAGCACCATTATGTTTTATGCCCATAAAATGTCAAAGATTTTCTGTCATTAAAATCCATAATTTTAAGAAGCGGTAACATGCTTTTAAAAAAAGCATGTCGATTATAAAGAAAACATTTATTAAATCAATAAAATGAATAATTCTTCCACTCGGAAACTTTTCAATTTTGCACTAGGATTCACAATTCTAGTAATTATTATTCCTAGTTTCTTCTATATATGTCAATTTTCAAGAAACGGGCTTTCCTATGATTCGCAAGATTGGAGTGCATTTAGCGACTTCATTAGTATGTGGGTAAGCATGGCTAGCTTAATATTACTTGCCACATTAACATATGTAATATATAAGAATGAAGAGCAGCGAGAGAATCAGCGCTACTCTGATGAAAAGGCTAGAAATAAACCAATAATTATTTTTAAGGTTGACTCTAAGAAGAAAGTATGGTATGCGAAAAATGTCGGAAATGGTGTAGCTTTAAATATTTATATATCGAATTCTTTGGATAAAGATAAATGGATGAAACCTGTCAAAATGTACTCACTTATGGCAGGAGAAGAGTTTGAACTGTTTTGGTTTAAGCCTGCCTTCCAAATTTGTGCTGTTTACAATGACGTATTATCAAGTGATATTATAGTATCGATATGCGAAGGAGATATTACTAAATTTTCAAATTTAAATCCAATATTAAAATTTTTAAAAGATGAGGAATACATAAGATTAGAGGATGCAGAAAATATTGATAATACAATCAAAGATGTTATGAATAAATGGTATCCAAATAGTTAAATTACATAAATATAAATTTGATTCTTTAAGGCTATTGGCTTGTCAGCACCTTCACCAGAATTAGCCTAACCATCCCGTCTTCTCTCAAAAAAGCATTTACCTCCCGAATGCCTTCGTAGCGCGTCCATTGCATTTTGTCTTTATCGGCAAAATCAGGCAAAGCCTCGGGCAAGCCCAGCAGCTCATGTACCTGCCACGGCCAGATGTGCGCCTCAGTATGAATCGTAATGCGGTCGGCCATGTCGTTGGTGTACTCGATGACGATGCGGTGGTTTTGATAGGAATATTTCTGGCAATTGGCGCAGATAGCGGCTTTGGCGTCTTCGGCGTTCAGACTGCTTTGCGGACCCAAAATGGTGGCTATGTCTTCCTGGGTTTGGTTGGCAATGTCGTAGAGGGGAAGGAGAATTTGCTGATTATTTGAAGAATCAGTTTGCCCAAGGGCAGAACTTAACGAGGTGATCGCCAACACAATAATAGGAATGATTCGGTACTTGATCATTAGCGCTTCTTATTTCTGTGACGGGCGAGCTGCCGAATCGTCGGACCGCCGCACCACAGTATAAATCTTTGCCGACAAAGTCGCATAGTTGTCTTCGTAGTGGTGGCCGCCGGGTAGGCGCACGATGGGAATATCTGTCTTCTCGATTTTGGTCTCAACCTGAATATCTTCGTCGTGGCCAAAGAAGCAGACGAGGCCCAACGGCTTGATCTTTACCATTTCGGCCAGCACGTTGTTCTCACCCCGGCGGCGACCGATGTTGAGCATATCGGCAATGCGCACCTCGAAGTCCGTCCGCTCGTTGGGCGACATGGCGATGACACCCCGCAGGTTCTTTTTCAAGACCGGAGGCAGGCGACTGGCTACGAACGGCATAATGGACGCCCCGAAGGAAAAGCCGATTAGGACGAATGTCTTTTTCTTCCAAACCTTCATCTGATACGCAATGGCCGCGCTGATTTCGTTGGTAGTGCCTTCGGGCGTTTTTTCTTTCCAGAAGTACTTCCTCGCATCCAGTCCCACGACGGGCATTCCCTTCTCCGCCAGCGACTCAGCTAAATACTGATCGAAACTAATCCACCCACCATCCCCGGAAATAAAAAACACCAGCGGCAGATCGCTCTCCCCCGGCGTAGGTACCAAAGTCAGAGGCAAATCAGCAGGCATAGCGGTATCGTCTCGATTAGAAAAATCAGCAGCACAAACTAGCGAAAAATGACCGAGCAGAAACAGTACAATTAACCCAGTCCGCACCCAAGCCATCTCACAATTCATAACTCATCATTAAAAACTTACGGTTTTATCACCTTACTAAGCACCGTCGTAATATTAAAAAGATCGTAATCGTCATTATATATCAGGTACTTGTTATGCCAGGCGGGGCCGAATTTATCCTTGAAATCCCGTAGTCCTTTGTACCGCCCAAAAGAACGAATTTTCTCGTAGGCAAATTTCATCGAGCGCTCGGGCAGATTATTCGGCTCGTCGATACCCGACATCGGCGCAAAGCCCAAATTGACGGAAGTAAAGCCCGCCGCCTTTAGGTGATTGAAAAGCTCCACCGTTACGAAGTCGATCACGCCGCCGGGAGCGTCTTTCGTTTTGCGCACAATGTCGTAAGTACCTTCGCCGGGGGTATAGTCGGGAATGACGTTGAGGAAAGCCACAATTTTTTCCTCAGGGTTTTCCACGGTCAGGATGGTTTGCTGTTTTAGTTCTTCCCAGACGAACATGCCCTGCGAAAAGACTATTTCGCTGCGCTCGGTATCAATGAGCCACTCGTCCGAAACCGATTGCAACTTTTGCAGCAGCCCGTCATTAATGGGCGCTTGGTAAACTTTGGCAACGAAACCCTTTTCACCCACTTTTTTCAGACCGTTGCGCAGTGATTTCCTGGCCCCGCCGTCCAGGGTGAATGTCGTGAGGTCGAGCACCGCTTCCTGACCGAGTAGTATCCTTCTTTTTTTAGGATACAGGTCGAGCTGAGACTCGGGTACGCGATAGTACAGGCTTTTGAGGCCGCTTTGGTTGCAGAATTTGTTGAATTGTTTCACACAATCGCGGAGCTGTTCCGGCGGGCCGACCGGGCCTTCGAGCGCCACGCCGTAGCTGCCCGCAATGCGGTAGGCGATGAAGCATTCGAGGTCTTCGGGCTTGAAAATAATCTTGTCGTAATAGGTTTTGAAGTGGTCAAGCGCGGTGCTGCCGTGCCTTTCGAGCACCGTGCGCGCCCATTCGAGGTCCTCGTCTTCCAGCGCGGCCTTCACGATGTAGGGACGGATGAGCGTATAGATCAAAAATGACAGACAAAGGAAACCACTGATGTTGATCGAATACAAAAACCGCCGGGCGAAGGCATCCTGCGGTACGAGGTCGCTGCTGCCGACTAGGAAAAAGTTTTGGAGCGTGTAGCGAATCGACTCGCCGATACTGAAATCGATGTCGAAGTGTTTTTTATCCAAAAAATAAAAGCCGATACAGCCGTAAACGACCACCGCCGCGCAACTCAGCAGTGTAGTTTGGACGCCAAAAATGCCCAGCTTCCGGTAGTTGCGGACGTAGTATTCTTTGCGGGACACGAACAGCATCGCCAGCGTAATCAGCGAAAGGATCGCCTCCTCGTAGTCGATGGCTTTGGTGAGGTTGCCGACGAGCGAAATGATACTCAGCCCCACGGCAAAGTACCAGGCCATGCGTAAGCCCCGAAGCATGAAGGCCGCCGTGACCAAAAGGAATAATCCCGCGATGAGGACGAAGTAATTGGAGACGTCGATGGCATTATCGGGCAAGATCCCGCGTAAAAAGCTGAGCCGGGCGTTGATAGCGGGCGTCAGTACCGACACGATGTTGACGACGCCCAGCACAAAGAGCAGCAGCGCCGGAAATATGCGGAGAATAAGCTTATTTATTTTCAGTAAAAAACTCGTCGCCCCGGCAAAAAGCGGCAGCCAGAATTCAAGAAAGCGAAACAGAAAGGTGATCGATACCGCCGCCGCCTCGTTGTAGCCAAAGCGCACCAAAATATAGCTCATCGATATTCGATAGCGCCCAAACCCCGCAAAAAGGGCGAAATGATCAGGAATATAACGGCCACAACATAGCTCATCAGCGCGGCAAGCAGCGAAGGTTCGAGTTTCAGGGCGATCATCGCGATGTATACGTGGGTGACGCCTACGATTTCGATTAATACGCTATAAAATACCGTGAGCAGAAAGTGCTTGCGGTCGATGCGGTTGTTGGAAAGGTCTTCAATGTAGAGCTCGGCGGCGGGAAAGTACCCAATCAATTTTTGGTAGATGAATCCCTTGCTTTGAATCGAACGGTAAAAACCAAACAACCCGGCGACCAGCGCGATCAAGCCCACCAGCGCTACCCACTCGCCCGAGCCGATGTTGCCCTGTACTAGGGAGAAGCCAAAAGCCGGAATCGCCACTACGACAACCGACAAAATCCCGACGAAGGCATAAATCGACGAAGCAAAGTGAATCTGAGATTTGCTGACGCCCTTTTTGGTTAGGTCGCCCGTAAAAAAAGCCAGGGACGAAATACCACCGGCGGGCAGGAAAATGCTGACGAAGTTGCGTTTCAAAAACAAAATCATGGCATCGTAGAGCGACACCCGGCTACTGATGGCCGCGAAGGATGCTACGTACATCAGGCCCTGAATGGCGATGTAAGCTAGCGTAAGTACAATACCACCCGCCACCCATTCCCACAACGAAGTGACAAGCAATTCTTTCACCCTCCCCAATTCGGCCCGCTCGTGTTCGATGAACCAGATCCCCACCCCGACAAAAAATATTGTCAGGATAAATTGCCCGATAATTTTGGCGTTGTCACGGAGGTAGGGGATTCCTTTTTGGGTAACGAAGGCCAAGGGCCGGGCGGGGAAAGTCATGCGTCGCGGAGGGTCTTTTTCTGCAAAGTAAGTATTTCCCGTAGTTTACCGGGTCAATATTTTGGATAGGACCGTAAAAGCAAAACCCCCGAAGCCGATGGCTTAGGGGGTTTTGCTCATTAAAAAAATCAATTGTTCGACAGATTACATGTCGGCGATCTCTTTCGTGATTTCTTCTTTGGTCTTACCTACTTTCCGCTGAATTTTGCCCCAGGCTTCGTCTTGCTTGCCTTCGGCGTAAGTCAGGTCGTCATCGGTAAGGTCAGCGTACTTCTGCTTCAGCTTACCTTTCATTTCATTCCAGCTTCCTTTAATCGTTTGCTCATTCATGGTTATGGGGGTTATTGCTTAGCTGTTTATATGTTTAGTCGTTTAGGCGGTTGCCACTATGGGCAATTTCTGTGGCTTAAACATTTACGCTTCAACGCTAAAATACTGTACCATCGACGTGTATATCTGTTTCAAATAACAGGGAAGGAAGTTTGTGAAGTAGGCTTGAGAAATTAATTACCCACCTGCCCGCTCACTTTCAATCAGCCGATCCAACCTTGCTATGGTTTGGATCATCGCCCGTATGCTATGGTAATTCACTTTCCAGGAATGGCTCATGTGCGTCCAGATTGGGTCGCCTTGCCGCGTAAGCAGCGGCTTCCACTCCCCTACTGCGTGGTCGATCATCCTGTCGAAAACAAAGCGATGCGTAGCATCGTAGGCTTTGAGGTACCGCGCGTCGCCGTAGATTCGGTACGCATCCAACATCCCAATGAGTACCTCGGCTTGCTGCCAAAATTCTTTTTCGCGGTCGTAGACTTCCCCGGCGTGGGAGCCCTCGACGTACACGCCCCCAAACTCCCAGTCGATGCCGTGCGCCAAGGCGTGGTCGAACGATTTATGGAGTTGGTCGTGGTAATCGTCATAAG
>JBBSSJ010000167.1:0-10459 GCA_038242095.1 Cytophagales bacterium | reverse complement strand
CTGCTGGTCGGGGATGGCGTTGGCCAGGGCGATCGGCGCACTCTGCGCCTTGTCGCCGGCCACGACCAGGACGAACTCGGTCGACACGCTGGCTCCCTGGTTGTCGGTGGCCGTCACGGTGACCAGGTAGTTGCCCGCCTTGTCGGCCGTTCCCAGCAGCAGCCATCCCGCGGCGAACATTCCGTCGGGCAGCCCCTGGACGGTGATGCCGGCGATGGTTCCGTCGGGGTCGGAGAAGGTGGATTTGGGTACGTCGAATGCGAATGCCTTGCCGGCCGTGGCTTGCTGGTTGGTCAGCGCTTTGCTGACCACGGGCGGCTTGTTGCCGTTTTCGACCGGCGCAGTGGCCGCGGCCACGGTGATGGTGAATCGGGTGGTGACCGTGGCCCCCTTGTCGTCGGTGGCCGTCACGGTGAGGGTGAAGACTCCAGCGGCGGTGGGCTTACCCGAAATATTTTTCCCGGTATAGTTGAGTCCCGGGGGGAGGCCTGTGATTTTTAGGCCCGCTAAAGTACCATCAGAGTCCGTAAAAGTACCTTGAGGAATTTCAAATTTGTATTCGGTGTCGAGGGAGGCCAACTGAGCGGGAATAACCTTACTGACGACAGGCGATTGGTTAGCCGAAGGAGCAACATCGGTAACCACAAAACTGAACTGCGTGGACACATTACTCCCTTCGTTGTCCGTAGCCAGCACGGTGACCGTGTATTGCCCAATCTTAGTGGGTATTCCGGTAAGTTTCCAGCCGGACAAAGCCACACCCGGTGGCACGTCAGTAGCTGATATAGTCGAAACCGTCCCGTCAGGGTCATTAAAGGTGGCCTGCGGAATGTCGTATTGGAAAGATTGCCCCACGGTGGCGCGCTGGGCGGGGATAAGCTGGCTCACGACTGGTGGCTGATTGGGCACGGGGCTGGCCTGTATCAAATCCTCCACGAGCAAAACACGAATTGGTTTGTCGGTTTTCGCATACTCTACCCGCCAGCGCCTCTGCACCGGGTTGGTACCCTGCGATAAAGCTTCAGATAATGGATAAGTTATCGTTTGAGTAGGCTGGATGCTCTGGACTGGGCTTTTAAGCCATTTGGCGGCGGTTTCTCTGATCAAGCCTTCAACATAAGGAAAGCGAGAATTCAGGTCAAAGCCAAACATGTTAATCCAGTCAGCTCCGTGTTCAAAAGATTCATTGATTTGCTTGCGCCACTCGGGAGCAGTCTCTATTGACGAAAACTCGAATTCGTTTCCTATAATCTTATTTTCAAGGTTGGATCTTAACAAATCCATTGCAAAGCGATGCGGATAACTGGGAGCATCGTTGATTTTTAACCCATCGGTATTTTCTGCCAAAGTTTTGAAGCCAAGTGTCGCCCGAAGTGGACTAAGGCCGTCGTATACACTACCCATATCGAGGTAATACTTGTACCCGGCGTCGACTTGCTTAATAGTATTTCCAAATCGATCTATTGTCTTTTTCAATACCGCGTGGCGAAAGACATACCAGTCCTGACCAGCATTACCAACACTTCCGCTGTAAGGGTCTCCACTGACGTAGGGAGGATTAATATCGGAGAATCGGGAATAATTAGAATTCCAGACCTTATTGAGTGCCGCTGTCGTTTTATACTTTGCCTCTAGCCATTCCCGGAAGGCTTGCTTGCTGTAATAGGAGTAGTCGAACATTTGTAATTCATTCCTCCCCTTTCTGGGGTTGAAGGCATCTACGCTATAGCCAATCTCAGAAGCGTTATTGGTTACTACGCCCACGAGCACAATTTCCCCGGCTTGTTGACGAGCCTGGAAATGCTGCATGACTTCTTTGACAAAGCCGTTGGCCTCATTCACGGCATTCTCAGCCGAGAAGCTAAATCCATTAACGTGTTGGTGGCGTACGCCCTCTCCCGACACTGGGCGGACGTTTTCAGGCCACCAAGGATTCGATCCCTCTTCACCGTCGTTGTGACGCGCCACCCAAACCCTCAGCATGATTTTGCACCCCAACTTCTGAGCTAGTGCCGCTTGCTTGTCAACCTGACTCCAATCAGCCGCCGTACCCCGTTTTCGATAGATGCGATCCCAGTTAATGTTCAGCAAGAAGGAATTCATACCCGCTGCTGCTGCCCGCTCCATAATGGGCAGGTAGGTGTCGCCGTCCTCCACATTCATGATCGACATGCTCAGGTAGCGAGGCTGCCCGGGTGGATTAGGTGAAACTACGGCCGCTTCGGTACCTAAGACTAAGATGCAAAAAAGGAAAACAAAAAGTACGGGCGCTAGCCCTTTGAATGTGTAAGATCTACACATATGCAACGCATTAAATTTAGTGAAAATTTTTGCTTTTGGGAGAAAATGTCCATTTACCATTCACTATAATCAAGCGAAAGTAATAACGGACCAAGGAATCAATGTTGTAAATAGGAACTGTGTGTTAAAAAGGCATGACTCAATAAGGTTTTGTTTGAATCTTAGTAGCAAAATCTACTCCTCTAACTAATATAAAAAATTGAAAATCAAATCGATGGCTCCAAAAGATACTAGTCACAGTTATCTTACATTCTCATGATATTCCCAAAATATATCTAAGAAACTAATGGATCCGGATTCCTAATTTTTATGGAAGGCTCCTAATATGTTAGTCAAATAAATAAGATATAGGAAGGATTTTATATAAATATTTTGATTAAAGCCCGTTATTGATTTTCCGTCAAATAGGCTATTGAATAGAAACGCCTACCTCAATCTGTCTTTTTTTTGGATTAAACAACTGACCTGAGATCTTGTAATAAGGACTGTAGGACATTTCCTTACTTACTCTTGAAATTTATTTTTTTGTGATAGTGCAGGCGGGCAAATTTACCGTTATTCGGTTAAGATACAAGATACACCGTTGAATTATAGGATCAAGGGTGTAGACGGCTGAAACCATGCGAAGTCACTACGTTAGGCGATACAGCAACAATTATTGGATCACGCCTTTATCCAAAAGTGCTCAAATAACCCGTTGATCAAGTGACGACTAAACGAATACTAGTGCCTGGTAAATAGCCAGTAGGATGAAGTAGTCACTATACTTCGCCCTCAGACTCCTCCCTTCGAAGCCTAAACGACGCATGAGCGTTTCCGCCCTCTGCAAAAAATTGGCCACACTAATTAATTGTGTAGCTGGTGATTGTTTTGAATATAAAAGGAGAGCTCAAAAAACAAGTATAAGTGAAACTCCCCTAAGCCTTGAAGAAAAGTATTCCTGCATGGATAATCGCGTGGATTTGTCAAAATCAAGTAACCATAATCTATTTCCTGAGAAGTTACAATTCAGAAACTATCACTCGTAAAGACAAGTAAGTTTTTGGTGCGAAAAAAGCTACTTATAATGAAATCGTATTGGAGAGTATAATCGACTTAGGATCACCGTTTTCTATCCAGCAAAGATTGGCCTGATAGGTGCCCGCTGGTATTTTGTCAGGAATGTCACCATACCAGCGGGTTGGTAACTTGTTGCTAATCAGGCGCTGATAAAGGCTTCCTTTGTCCTCCATCAAAGCTACAATATACGGAGTACTCAATTCGTCATTCTGAAAAATACAAAGGTAGGCTTCCGACTTGAGAGACTTGAATTTATCCGTTTCGACGACGAATTCAAGTAATGGATTTAGATAATGGCTGTATGCCCCTTTGTTCTCTTTACCGATCACCTTCAAATCAATAGCCCCGGTGTGGGTGCCGTTGCCCGATTTCCAATTCGCGATTGTTTCGCGATCGAAGAAAATCGGGAAAACATAGTTTCGATAAAATTTAGGTTCGGGATCAGGAAGATTAAAATACTGATGTAGAAAAATGCCTTTTGCGGGATAATTGTAAGCGTCTGCTTTGAGGCTGGAAGAAAAATATTTTACGGCGGCATCGTATTTTACATAACTCATAGAGTTGAGGGCTATGGCTAGCAAAAGAGAAAAATAGCGCGTGATTGTGAGTATTTTGCCATCTATTTTTTCAATAACAAAAAGATAGAACGTAATTATCAGCGACGCCGAGTATATCTGAAATCGAATGGCCATCATCCCATCAATCCCATCTGCCGACCGCCCGACCGCAATAATGGCTATGCTCGTCAACAGCTTCAGGAAGCACATTTCGGCAAAACTAAAATTGAAGAAATGCTTTCTTGATTCGGGAAATTGAGAAGCGCTCAGAAAGGGGATAATCTTCAAGAAGAGGTAAGTAAACAAAACGGTACCACCGATGATAATGGAGAGCGTGACATCGTAGGTATCCGAGATCACCTTGGCGATTGAGCCAGTCAGTGCCACGAAGCTAAGCGCTGCTAAATAGATTCCATCTATTGAGGAGGGTAACTTGGAAGCCGGTGAAAACTTGAAATCAGAAAAGTATAACAGTAAATAGAGGGAGGCAAAAAGAAAGTAGACGAAGAGATGTTTCCAACGCTTTTGGGTAGATAACCACACCATTATGACGGCTAATAGACTGATACCGTCAAGGTTGGTCAACGTCGCTGCTATCGAAAAAGGAATGGCGTAATACCAATATTTGATCTTGTTTCTTTGAATAAAAAATAAGGCCAATATCGAAAAGGCGATAGACAAGGTGTGCTGATAAGCCGTGATGGTCCATAGATGGTCTTGGTAGACGATCGCAGAAAAAAGTAGTAGGGTCACTGGAAGAAACCCTAAGTACCCCTTATGACTCGATTTGTAAACCAGAAAGAACGACCACCCGAGCAGCATTAAATTTAGGTAACCCGAGAGAACAGCAAATCTAAAATCGAGCGTACCGCTAGTCCAATAGGTCATAAGCACGCCCAATCGGGGAACCGCGCTGCGATGGTCATTTTGTTGCCTAAACAGAAGTGAGGGTAACCGGGCAAGGTTCTTATGGAGTTCATTGATTGTATCCACGAATTCCATATCGTCCATAAAAGGGACATTTACTGCATACTGTCTGATGTAAAGGAAGAATGAAATAACGGGGACTAGATTGAGGATCAGAAATAAATAAGCGTATTTATTGGTTTCTGCGCGTAGCATAGGCGTATAGGACAGAAAATTGAAAATACCTTTTGATGTTGCACTTTTCATTCGCAGAAATAAAAGACCAAGTAAGGACTACGAACGTTATGTTGAGTACCAATGCGCTGATTTATAGGTATTTATCAGACTGAGCATTTCTCCTCCTCCAAAGATTGACTATGGCAATGATTGTGGCTTATACTTTAATCATTATATAGTAAAAGTACAAGATTCAAAATAAAACAGTGCAAACTCTGGTCTATAAACGTCAGAAAACACATCCAGCACCATAAGAATTAGATGTAACAGGGTATAATAATGCCTTGAATATCAAATTATGAAAAATCTGTCGAGTGTTTGGGCTCAAAAAGAAAATAACCCTTGACCAGAACATTTTTTCTCCTTACTTTTGCCCTCCCAACACATCATCGGGATGTGGCGCAGCCCGGTAGCGCACACGCCTGGGGGGCGTGGGGTCGCAGGTTCAAATCCTGTCATCCCGACAAAACCGGGTCAGTAATGACCGGGTTTTTCTTTTTTTAACCTGAAAGCGCACACGCCTGGGGGGCGTGGGGTCGCAGACGGTCGGCCGCTGGAACGCCAGCCCGGACCGTTCAAATCCTGTCATCCCGACTAAGTAAAAAAGCCTGATAGTCTACTGATTATCAGGCTTTTTTGTTGCTTGCGTTATTTAGAAAAAAGTTTCGGTTTAGGCGTAGTTAAAACTTTTCGTACACTGCCGACCCCCTCAATATAAAAACTCTCCAAACTCCGAGCGAATCGTTAGGCTTTTACCTTCCGCCGCTTCCACGCGGCCCACGACTTGCGCCGCGATGCCGAACGATTCCGAAATTTCGATAACGCGGGCAGCTTGCGCCTCGGGCAGGTACACTTCCAGGCGATGGCCCATATTGAAGACCTGATACATCTCCTGCCAACTCGTGCCACTCTCGGCCTGAATCAGTTGGAACAAAGGAGGAACGGGAAATAAATTGTCTTTAATTACGTGCAAATCGTCGACAAAATGCAGGATTTTGGTCTGCGCGCCGCCGCTGCAATGCACCATGCCGTGGATTTCGGTCCGCATTTCGTCGAGCAGGCCCTTGGCGACGGGTGCGTAGGTGCGGGTAGGGGACAGGATGAGCTGACCAACGTTGAGCGGGGTGCCTTCCACGGCATCCAGCAAGTTTTTGCTGCCGCTGTAAATCAAATCATTGTTTACTTCCGGGTCGAAGCTTTCGGGGTACTTAGCAGCCAGGTACTTGCCGAGCAGGTCATGGCGGGCGGAAGTGAGACCATTGCTGCCCATGCCGCCGTTGTAGGTGTTTTCGTAGGTTGCCTGTCCGTAAGATGCTAAGCCGACAATTACGTCGCCCGCCCGGATGTTGGCGTTGTCGACAACTTCGGCGCGCTTCATGCGGGCGATTACCGTACTATTGACCGTGATCGTGCGCACCAAATCGCCTACGTCGGCGGTCTCGCCGCCCGTGCTGTGGATCTCGACGCCAAAGCCGCGCAACATTTGTAGTACTTCCTCGGTGCCGTTGATGATTTCGGCGATCACCTCACCGGGAATCCGGTTTTTGTTGCGGTCGATCGTAGAGGAAAGCAGCATCGGGCCCGTCGCGCCCACGCACAGCAGATCGTCGGTATTCATCACCACAGCATCCTGCGCGATGCCGCGCCAGACAGACAAGTCACCCGTTTCTTTCCAGTAGAGATACGCCAGCGAAGTCTTGGTACCCGCGCCGTCGGCGTGCATAATGGTGCAATAATTGGTATCGTCGCTCAAAATATCGGGCACGATCTTACAAAAAGCCTTGGGAAAAAGCCCCTTGTCAATGTTGGCGATGGCCTTGTGGACGTCTTCTTTGGAAGCAGAAACGCCGCGTTGTAGGTAGCGTGAGGAAGTCAATTTTGAATGTCGGAATGAGTGAATTATGGAATACAAAAGTATTCACTCATTCCGACATTCACTCATTCAAAATTGAATTTACTCTCCGCCGAGTAGCTCGCTGAGCTTGGCTTCAAGTGAAGGGCCGCGAAGATTTTTGGCGATTACCTTACCCTCTTTGTCGAGTAAGTAAGTAGCAGGAATGGCGCTGACGCCGTAGGTTTGGGCTACGGCTGAGTTCCAGAATTTCAGGTCGGAGCCATGCGTCCAGGTGAGGTTGTCTTTCTTGATGGCGGCTAACCAGGCCGCTTTTTCCTTGTCCAGCGACACGCCGTAGATGGCAAAGCCTTTGTCTTTGTACTTATTATACAGTTTCACGACGTTGGGATTTTCCATGCGGCACGGACCGCACCACGAAGCCCAAAAGTCGATGAGCACGTACTTACCGCGCAGCGACGATAGCGTTATGTCTTGGCCTTCGGGGCTGTTGAGCGTAAAATCAGGAGCAACGTCGCCCACCGAAATGCCCTTGATGCGCTTGATGTAGCCCGTGTAGGCCTGCACGATCTTGGGCGAAGGGTTTTCTTTCTCGAACCGCTGGGCTACGGCGTCCATCTCGGCGAAGTCACGCTCGGGATTGAGCATGTTATTGGCCGCAAAAATCGCCACCAGCGAGGTGCCCATCTCGGGAAGCATTTCCTTTATTTTGGCGACGTGCTGCTGCTCGGCCTCCTGAAAATTATTCTGGATTTCCTCCATTTTCTTCTGGTCCTTCTTTTCGGTGGCCGTGGCATATTGCTCGTTCCACTTATTGACCTTCGTGACCATATCCTGGTTCAATTTCATGAGCTTGGCGTAGTAGTCCATGTTTTTGGAACCTTTCACCTCAAATTTGCCCGGCTGCCCGGTAGAATTCTTGTCGTAGCCATCGGTCGTGACGGTCAGGTTTTCGCCGCCCTCGATGAGCAACACCATCTTCTGGCGCTGGGCGATGTTGAGCACGTAGAAATTGCCGCCATCTTTCTCTACGCCCTTGATCGTGAAGGAACCGTCAGCCGCCAATGTGGTGGAGTCGATCGTCACGGGCGGATTGGTCGAGAATTGCAGAAAAACCTTCTCACCCGCCGCGCCATTTTTGACTTGGCCCGAGATCGTGAATTCCTTGGGCGCAACGGCTTGCTGCGCAAATGCTGCAATACTGAGTAGCAGAAATAAGGCAAGGCTTTGAATACTTCTCATATAACACATTGTATTTTTCATTTTAAATTAACCAAGTTTTTCCGCCAATAGCTCATTAATCAGTTTAGGATCCGCCGTACCCTTGGACTTTTTCATGACTTCACCCACAAAAAGCCCCATCAATCCTTTCTTGCCTTTTTGATAAGCTTTCACCTTGTCGGGCATGCTGGCAAGTACTGCCTCTACCAACGTTCCGAGTTCATCGGTATTGCGGTTTTGCAGCCAGTTATTAGCCTCCGCCAGCGCGCGCGGGCTGCTGTTGGGTTCGGCCAGCAAGGCTGGAAAGGCCTTCTGCGTAGCTACCGAATGACTGATAACCTGCGTTTCTACTAACTCGATGAGTTCGGCCAGCGTTCCCGGCGACAGCGGAAATGCGGTAATTTCCGTACCGCTATCTTTGAGGTACGACTTCACGGGCCCCATCAGCCAGTTGGATGCCGATTTGTAATGCGGGGTCAGGCTGCACAAGGCTTCGAAATAGCGTGCCAGGTCGCGGGTGTCGGTAAGTACTTCGGCGTCGTAAGCCGGTAGGCCGTACTGCACCGTAAATTTTGCTCGCAGTTCACGCGGCAAGGCGGGCATCTGATCTTTAATTCCCTGGATCGTGGCCTCCGAAAGCTTCACCGGGCCCAGGTCGGGATCGGGGAAATAGCGGTAGTCGTTCATTGTTTCCTTCACGCGCATGCCGTAGGTTTCACCCGTTTCGGCGTCGAACATGCGCGTTTCCTGAAACAGCGCGTCGCCGTTTTCGAGCGTCGCCACCTGCCGCCGCCGCTCGTGCTCCACGGCCCGCATGATGTTGCGGATGGAATTCATGTTCTTGATTTCAACCTTCACGCCGTATTCTTCCTGTCCCCAGGGTCGTACCGACACATTGACGTCGCAGCGCAGCGACCCTTCTTCCATGTTGCCGTCGCTAATGTCGAGATAGCGCACCAGGCGGCGGATTTCGGTCACGAAAGCGCCCGTCTCCTCCGCCGAACGTAAATCGGGCTCGCTCACCATCTCGACCAGCGGCGTCCCGGCACGGTTGTAGTCCAGTTGGGTAGCGGTATCGTTGCCATCGTGCACCGACTTGCCCGCGTCCTCTTCCAGATGAATGTGGTGAAACCGAATGACGCGCTCCTGATCCTGACCGGCCGCATCTTTAATGGTGATCGTCACGTTGCCCCCGCCACAAATCGGCGCTTTGTCCTGCGAAATCTGGTAGCCTTTGGGCAAATCGGGATAAAAGTAATTCTTGCGGTCGAACAGCGTACGTCGACTGATCTCGCACCCGCAGGCCAGCCCCAGCCGCACGGCGTATTCGACGGCCTTCTTGTTCAGGCGTGGCAAAGTACCCGGCAGCGCCAGCGTCAGCGGGCTGATGTGCGTGTTGGGCGCGCCGCCGAAGCGGTTGGTATCGGGCGCAAAAAGCTTGGATTCGGTCAGGAGTTGGCAATGTACTTCCAAGCCGATAACGGTTTCGTATTGCGCCAGCAGCGCGTCGGGCACCTCGGCAGCGGTAATTTTTTCGAGAATCATAGCGAATTGTATATCTTGGCAAAGATATGTAAAATCCCGGGCTGGCGGATTTTGAGCGACCAACTGCGGTAAGGGCATTGCCTGATTTACTAAAAAGATAAACTCATGACGCCGCCGAGCATACCACCCACCCAACCCAATCTGTCCAACACCGCCTTCTGGGATGTGGACATAGCGGTCATCGACTTCGAAGCCGATAGTCTGTTCGTGATGGGGAAAGTGATGAACTACGGCCTTTGGAACGACATTGTCGAAATGTTGCGGTTTTACAGTCTGGAACGTGTCGGCCGAGAAATTGTGCAAGGATCTTATTACAAGAAGACCGCCCTATCGTTTCTTTGTTTGATTCTGGATTTAGAGGAAAACGATTTCACGGCCTACCAACGACGGCAGGCGCGTGGGGTGATTTGGGATTCTTAAAGTTTTTTCGTTGTGGTTTAAAATCAGAATCACATTTCGTCACGATTGCGACGCGGGGCACTCATGCTCGGATCGCGTTGCAAACGCGATGTAGATACAAGTCCCGATTTATAATCGGGGCAAGCTGTGGTAACGTTTGTATGTTTATGAAGTTGTGGTAATTGAAAAACAGCACACCATTTGACCACAACAGCAAAATGCTGATTTAAAGCTGAATGCTTAATAGACTTGTTGCAATAGGAATATAAATGTATTTTTGGTGCTATGAATATTTCAACTACGAGTTTAACAACGGAAAGAAAGTGGCGTTCTGTGACTGGATATGATGAGAGTCGTTTTAGAAAACTGCTTTCAAACTTCG
>JBBSSJ010000166.1:0-10572 GCA_038242095.1 Cytophagales bacterium | reverse complement strand
CCGGATTCTGCTCATTAAACCATTAGTAAGCGAAGCTCCCCTTCAACACGTCGACGGCGTACCGACCATCACAGCCGAAAAGTTGCTGGTTGACCTGATCGCAGATGATGGCTTGTTTTTCATGTACCAGGAAGAACTGCCACGCATTGTCGAGGGCATCACCGCCAGGTACATCATCAATACAGACAAAGCACAGCGGTACGCACGCCGGCGCAACCAATTACCGGAACTCAACGCGTTGCTCACCCAGGCCAATATCCCACTTACCCCATGATTTCACCCGAAACTTTCACCCGGGACTGGTTGCAGAATGTGGCCAAGCGCTTTGGCAAAAAAACGGATCTTAAGCTGCTCGAAAAAGTCGTCTGGGCATTGTACCTGCTCGAGCAACTGCGCCGGCAAGACCTGGATTTTGTATTCAAGGGAGGCTCGGCTCTGATTCTGCACTTTGAGAACCCGCAGCGGTTGTCCATCGATATCGACATTGTGATGTCCCGACAACCCGAGAATCTTTCTGACACCTTCGATGCTGTCGTGGCCCAAAGTCAGTTTATCAATTGGACCGACGATTCCGACCGTAATAGCCACCAGAACGTACCGGTGGGCCATTACAAGTTCTACTACACGCCTGGTATCGGCGCAACCGAAGATGAGCCGATTTTGCTCGATGTGCTCTTCGCTCCCGTCGACTACGCTCGACTTATTGAAAAGCCGATAACGCACCCCTGGCTTAAAATTGCCGAGCCAACATTGACGGTGAATTTGCCGGACATCAATTGTTTGTTGGGCGACAAACTCACGGCTTTCGCTCCCAACACGACGGGAATCCTGTACAGCAAAAACCGTCCGCTCGAAATGGTGAAGCAACTATTCGACGTGGGGTTGCTGTTCGACCAAGCCACTGACCTGAACCTCACACGCCTGACGTTTGACAGGCTGTCCGCGCAGGAAATCCGGTTCCGGCAGCTTTCCATATCACCATCCGACGTACTCAGCGATGTTTTTAAAACAGCCCTGCTCTTGACCCGGCGCGACATAAAAGAACCTAAGTTCGGGTTTCTACAGGATGGGGTGAAGCGACTGAACAATTTCATCGTCAGCGATTTTCGCATCGAACACGCCATTGTAGCTGCGTCCAAAGCCGCTTACCTGAGCCGTTTGCTACAAACTAGCACGATGACGATTGACCGATATCAGAACCAAGCGCAAATTGCTGATCTGCAAATTACCGACCCCATGTACAGCCGACTGAACAAACTCAGGAAGGTACAGCCCGAAGCCTTCTTTTACTGGCACTTGGCTATTCTTTCAAAACCGGCGGAAAAATCAACATCCAAATGACCCAGCAAGAATTCAACAGGCCGATCTACGTTAGCCACCCGAAGGAAAGCATCAGGGTAAATTAACAGGCACTGATAGAAAACTGTCCGCTTGATGAGGTTGAATTCAACCGACTTGTGCTCATTTACGGAAATGCTGCCTATCGGTATTATGACCAGGCAAGTGGTAACATAACTCGTAAAGACTACGAGGATTAGCTGGAAAGGCTGCCAGAGAGCATAGCAAAAGATTTCCGAAAAGAGGGGTTCGAAGGCAGCCGAAATTCGATAGCGCTATGCCGTCACGCTCTGGAGCGGAGGGACGTGGGGATGGACGAATTCGTGGCTAGTTTGGTCACCCCTGAGGATTTGGAAAAATGGCGGAGGTTGGGGGAAGAGCAAAAATAATAATCAAGCAAAAAAAGACACAAACTTCGGGTACTAGACAAAAAATATTACACGTCTGCAACATAATTGTGTAAGTAGAACAGAATTAAGGATTGATACTTTTGCGTATTAGTGCCAGAGTCATTTCTGCTGCACTGGCTCATTGCAGTTCCCTTCCTACTCCCCGGCTTGTCTTAAATGAAAAGAATTGATTTCTTGAAAACCCTGGGTTTCGGGGCCGCCGGACTGGCCACGGCCGAAATGCTGTTGTCGGGCTGCATGGACATGAGCGAAATGAACGCGGTGGCTCCCGCCATTTCACCGGGTGCTTTCACCACCCCGCTCCCGCTACTTGAAACCGCCTTATCGGGGACGTCCCTAAAGGCCCACGGCATGACCGGATCAGTGATGGCGGGCAAGACCGGATCCATGCTGGGATACCTAAACAGTATTTTGGGACCGACCTTCCGGGCGGAGCGGGGCAGCATGGTGACGATCCCCTTCACCAACGGATTGACGGAAGACACCAACATTCACTGGCACGGGCTGCTCGTTCCGTCGAATATGGACGGCCACCCCGATCAGATGGTTACGGCCGGGCAGTCCTTCAACTACCAATTCAAAATCGACCAGGCGGCCGGCATGTCGTGGTATCACCCGCATCCGCACACCAAAACGGGTAGGCAGGTATATATGGGCCTGGCGGGTGTGTTCATCATCGAAAGCCCAGAGGAACGGGCATTGAAGTTGCCTTTCGGTGATTTTGAAATCCCGCTGGTGATCCAGGACAAGCGCGTCGATGCCAAAGGGTCGCTGGTTTATAACCCGACCATGGGCGAGGTGATGATTGGCTACATGGGCGATACGATAACGGTGAACGGAGCTAACGCTCCATTTCATAATGTCGCCGCCCGAAATTACCGGCTGCGGGTGCTGAACGGCTCCAACAGTCGCATCTACAACCTGGCCCTGAGCAGCGGAGACTCATTCACTGTCATTGGCTCCGATGGTGGTTTGTTGCCTGCCCCCGAAGTTGTCACCAGCCTGCCCCTGGCTCCCGGCGAAAGAGCCGACCTCCTGGTGGATTTCGGCAAGCTGGCCCCGAACAGCGAGGTATTTTTGCAAAGCAACCCTTTCTCCGGTGCCGAATCGCAGGGGAGTCAGGAATTCAAGATTTTGAAATTTGTGGTCGATCGAAGCGGTGCAGATTCGTTCAGTATGCCCGCTATACTCAACACCGTGGCCGTCATGTCCGCCGCTGCCGCCGCCAAAACCCGAACTTTTGACATTGGCATTTCCATGGGAAGTTCCGGCAAGCACAAGATGGGCAAAATGAAAAGCATGGCGGGTATGCACACGATCAATGGCAAGACCTTTGTGATGGATCGTATCGACGAGTCCGTCACGCTGGGCAGTACCGAAATCTGGGAATTCAATAACATTAAGGGCGACGAACCGCACCCCATGCATATGCACGGTACGTTCTTTCAGGTACTCAGCCGCGCGGGCGGACGAAGCAAAATCATGCCCCACGAGAAGGGCTGGAAGGATACGGTGCTCGTCATGCCGGGGGAAAGTGTCTGGGTAATAACCAAATTTGAACGTCCCGGAAAGTTTGTATTTCATTGCCACAACCTCGAACACGAGGACGATGGCATGATGCTCAATTTTCAGGTGAGCTAAACTCCTACAATTCATACAATTCACAAGTATTTTAAAACCAAACCACTTATACCGATGAAAAAGACAATCACATTTGCCTTTGCTCTTTTGATTTCAACGCTGGCCTTTGCCCAGCACGAAGGACACGACATGGCTAAAACCGGCAGTGATCCGATGTTAACCGCGTATTATAAGGTAAAGAATGCCCTCGTTGAATCCGACGCCAAAGCAGTAGCCAGCGGAGCCGGGGAGCTAGCCGGATTGCTCGAAAAAGCCAAAAAGACCATGGGCGACGAGGCTTACCAGGCTGCTCAGGCGATGGCCAAATCAACCGACATTACCGCGCAACGTGCTCAACTCGGCTCTCTGACGGCAGGTGTTTATCAGGCAGTGAAGAAGGACAAGCCCGAGGGTACGGTGTATTATGCTTACTGTCCAATGGCCAACGGAAACAAGGGCGGCTATTGGCTGAGCGAGAAAAAGGAAATTGCCAATCCGTACTACGGCAGCAAAATGCTCAAATGCGGGAGCGTGAAGGAGACGCTTTGATGAAGAAAGCGGAACTGCACCGGAAGATTCGCCAGAGCCACCGCTACCTTGGGGTGGCTCTCGGCGTTCAATTCCTCTTCTGGACGCTGGGCGGGCTATATTTCAGTTGGTCGAACATGGACGAAGTCCACGGCGACCCGCAGAAACGCCCGGCCCCGCTCTTCGACCCCCGGCAGGCCTGGGTTTCCCCCACGACGGCCATCGCCGCCCTACAGAAACAGACGCGGGTGGATTCCATCGTGAGTATTCAAACCGCCGAAGTGCTGGGCAATCCCGTTTATCAAATTCATTTCGTTAGCCGTGAAGAAAACATTGGTACGTCCATACGAGTGCAGTTGGCCGATGCTCGCACCGGGTCGCTGCGTCCGCCGCTGACCCAGGCTGAGGCCGTGCGGGTGGCGAGCCGCCGCTTCAACGGCGAGCCGACTGCGGTGGAGGTGGAACTGCTTACCAAAACCAATGGCCACCACGAGTACCGCCAACAGCCGCTGCCGGCCTACGCCGTGACCTTTGCCAGCCCCGGTAATACGACGGTCTATGTCTCGACTGAACTGGGAACGGTTCAGAAATACCGCAACAACAAGTGGCGCGTCTTCGATTTCCTGTGGATGTTGCACACGATGGACTACCAGAGCCGCGACAACCTCGGCAACTGGCTACTGCGGGCTTTCTCCATTTTTGGCTTGCTGACGGTGGCCTCGGGATTCGGATTGTACTTTTTGAGCCGGAAAAAGGGTAAAGCGCCACATAAGCGCGTCAGCCGAACCGACTTTTTTTAAGAACCCCGGACTTTCTCAAAACAACCAAGGACTCTGTATAAACCACCGACCGCGTTTCAAATGGAACTACTCAGCCCCGCTCTTTTCCTGGTACCTACCCTCGCCCTTACTCTTACGGTGACAGCCTACTTCTATTTTGCCGGGCGAGTCCAAAACCGCCGCACGTACCGCCTTTACGTGGCTTCCGTGGCCGGAACGGCCTATGTGCTGAATTTTGCCTGGGAGGTTTCACAAGGTTTTTTGTACAAAGGCTACCAATACGATCTCAAGCACATTACATTCTGCGCGCTGGCTTCAATTGCCGATGTGCTAATGGTTTTCATGCTCCTTTATGGCTTTGCCCTCATCTATGGAAATGTTTACTGGACGCGTAGTATGAAGCCTTTCCAGATCGCTGTCCTGATGCTTACTGGCGGCTTGGGGGCCATCGTCGCCGAAACCTTGCACACGGGCCGGGGAAGTTGGGCGTACGCCGAAGCCATGCCGCTGCTTCCCTGGGTGGGGGCGGGTTTGACGCCTGTACTCCAGTTCACCATTCTGCCTTTGATTATTTTTCTGGTGTGCCGAAACGCCATTACCCAGTGAAACGGCGTTTTCGGCAGGACGCTATCAGCAAAAACTCATCAAAGCCACAGCTTTGGCAATGGCGGTGAGGAAGCATTGCCAAAAACTCAAAGCCTGAACGGCAAGACGAGGCTTCACTTAAAAGACCATACAGGGGACGACCAAAGGATTGGAAAAAAGTCCCTTACGGTAGTGAGGTAATTGTGCAATCTTTTTTAAAAATCCTGTAACATACATCATCAGCCAATTGATAATTTTGTGAATAGTTCCCGGGTTAAAAACAAACCGTTCGGATTGCCATGAGATTTGCAGACGAAAAGCACAACGAGAAATTGATGGAGAATTCTGTCACGGTCGATCCACGGGCCTCAAATGGCGGGGTAAGTGAGAGCTACTGTTCTCGGGAATCCTCTGTTTCGGGTGCATACCCGGCCCAACAAACCAAGCAGGAGCAAAAGCCGCTGCGATCATGCTCAAAAAACAGCAGTTTGTAAATCAGATGAGAGCCGTAGTGGACGCAGGGGTCGATGAACAGTTTACAACCGGCAGCACGGTCGTGTTTTCAGAACTCATCAGGGAAGATTTCCAACGCGAATACAGCCTTATCGATGCTTTGTTTTACCAAATTCAAGACTGCACTTTGGAAGAATACATCCTATCAAGGAAAATAGAAAAAGTCAAAGAAGGACTTGTTTACACAGACATATCTCCTACGGAAATCGCCCGTGTGCTGGACTTTAAGAATGAGGAGCATCTCGTTCGAGGATTGAGAGAACATACCGGATATGCGCCTGATCACTATACGAAAATCAAACAGGAGAAACTGTTGATCATGGAACAGAAAACAAAGTAAAATAAGGGTATTTTGCCCAAATGGAATAGATTTAATCACCAAATCTTGTAATGTTTACTCATTATTGTGTAGTCCGGCTTTGAAGTTAAAAAAGTAAGTTTGCCACCTGTGAAAAGAATTGTCGCCATATCGCTGGCCATCATCTTGCTGATGAGCAACCTGGGCCTCACCGTGGCCACCCACTACTGTGGGGGGCACGCGGTCAGAAGCGGGTTGTTGCTGGGCGGTGGCGACTTTGACTGCGGCATGATGGACGTCGGGACCGATTACCGGGACACCAGCGCAAAATATACTCACTTCGCGGCTGAACACTGCTGTAAGAACCTACATCAGACTCTCCAAACCGACAATAACCTGCAAACGGACCTGTCGGTCCCGGAGTTTCATGCCCCGGTCACGGTGCTTGCCCCCTATGCCTTCCATTATTTCGAACCTGTCACAGCGGTGGAAATTGCGCCGTTTCGCATTGATCCCCCGCCGCTTTCGGAACGGGACATTCAGATCCTGTTCCAAATCTTCCTGATTTGATTTTCGTGCAATGACTTATAGCCGGGCTTTCCCAAAAGCCCGGCTGTCGGGCGTTTACGCTCAGTTCAAACAGATTCTCCCTCTGTCCTTCATCGCATGGCCAAGCCATTCATCGAGTATTTCCTGGAAAATAAGCTGGTAACAGTCCTGCCAGCCAAACTCAGCCCTTCGGCGTGATGCCCGGCCTTAGCCACGGTGACACCGCAGTGGGCAGAATCGACTACCTAACGGCCGGATATTGAGATTTTAATTAAAACACTTCAACCAACAAAACTTACACAGACCACAAACCGATGAAAAATTTACGATTTCTTTTACTCGTGGCCACCGTCTTGCTCGGAGGGCAGGCCATGGCGCAGCAAACCGAAAACCTGAATCCCGAGAACCTTCCCGTCCACGAGTACACGCTCACCATCAAGAAGGAGACGGTCAACCACGCGGGCAGGGACGTAACGGGCATGACCGTCAACGGTACCATTCCCGGCCCGACGCTCCGCTTCACCGAGGGCGAGTACGCGGTGATTTATGTCAAGAACGAAATGGACGTCGAGACGTCGGTTCACTGGCACGGGCTGCTGTTGCCAAACTTCTACGACGGAGTTCCGTATCTGACCACCCCGCCCATCGAACCCGGCAAAACGCAGAAGTACGAGTTCAAGCTCAAGCAGTCTGGCACCTATTGGTACCACTCGCACACCATGCTGCAGGAGCAGAGCGGGGTCTACGGTTCCATCGTCATTGAGCCGAAGGAAAAGACGCTGGACTACGACAAGGATCTGGTGGTGGTACTTTCGGACTGGACCAACCAGAAGCCCAAAAACGTCCTGCGCAACCTCAAGCGCGGCAATGAGTGGTACAACATTAGGAAAAAGACCACGGTGCCGCTCAACCGCGTGATCGCACGCGGAGCGTTAGGGGCGCAGCTCAATTTCTGGAAGCAGCGCATGGAAACGATGGATATCGCCGACATCTATTATCCCGCCTTCCTCAGCAACGGGCAGTCGGTGCAGAACTACCCCAGGTTCGAGCCGGGCGAAAAGGTGCGGGTCAGGATCATCAACGCGGCAGCTTCCTCGCAATTCTGGCTCACCTTCGGCGGGCAGGACCCGCTGCTGGTGGCGGCTGACGGGCTGGACGTCGTACCCGTGGTGCATAACAAGACCTTCATCGCTGTGGCCGAAACCTACGATTTCATCGTCACGATTCCGGCCAGCGGTAAGATAGAGATCCGGGCCATGGCGCAGGACGGTTCGGGGCATTCCTCGACCTACCTGGGCAAGGGCGAGCCGCTAGCCGCCGCCATTGTCCCCAAGCCCGACCAGATCGCCATGATGAAGCAGATGGCAGCCATGAAGATGCGCATGGGCGCTCCGGCCACCAAGTTCAACCCCTCCAACGAAGAGCCAAAGGAAATGATGGCCAACTGGGGCATGAAAATGGATAAAATGGACATGGGCGGCAAAGCGATGCCCGGCATGGATCATTCCAAAATGAACCATGGCAAAATGCCCGGCATGAAACACAAAAAGGGAATGAAGATGGGGGGCGACACTACCGAAATGGCGGACAAAGCGATGCCCGGCATGGATATGAGTGGCAAAAAGATGGCGGGAATGGATCACAGTAAAATGGGCAACATGAAGGGAATGAAGATGGGGGGCGACACAGCCAAAATGGAAGAGATGGATCATTCTAAAATGGATCACTCCCAAATGGACCACAGCGAAATGGCGGGCATGGACGGCATGGCGAAGTCGGGAATGAAGATGGATTCGGCCCAAAAAAAGGTTGGGAAGCAAATGGACGGGATGAAAATGGATGGGATGGCCATGTCTGACCAAAAGAAGGGGGACATAGACGACATGGCGATGAGCGACATGAAGATGCCGGGCATGGATATGTTCGCCGAGTACAATTACGACTACCTCAAGTCGCCCGCCAAAACGACCATCCCCACCGATCCCGACGAGGACAAGCCCGTCCGCCGCATCATCTTCAACCTGACTGGCAACATGTGGCGCTACATCTGGAGCATGAACGGGGTGCCACTGTCCGAGGCCGACAAAATTCAGATCAAAAAGGGTGAAATTGTGCGCATCACCCTCAACAACCTGACCATGATGCACCATCCCATGCACCTGCACGGTCACTTTTTCCGGGTGCTGAACATAAACGGTGAGTATTCGCCGCTCAAGCACACGGTCAATGTGCCGCCGATGGAAAAAACCGTCATCGAGTTCGACGCCCGCGAGTACGGCGACTGGTTCTTCCACTGCCACATCCTATACCACCTCAACGGCGGCATGGCGCGGGTGTTCAGCTACGGCACCCCGCGCGATACGCGCCTACAGGCTTCGCCGCTCGCCCGCCTGACCACCGAGAGCAATCACTATTTCGCCTGGGGTGTGGCCGACGTGGCCTCCCACATGACGCAGCTTACCGGGGTGGTCTCTAACCTGCGTAACCAGTTCAACCTGCGGGCCGAGTACGGCTGGAACCAGCGCATGGAAACCGAGGTCACCTACGAGCGTTACCTATATGACTACTTCCGCGTCTTCGGCGGAGTCAACGCCGAGAACGAGCGGGGGGAAACGCCCGGCGACGCCACCGTCACCGCCATTGGCGGCATCCGGTTCCTGACGCCCTACATGTTCAACCTCGACGTCCGCATGGACAGCAAGCTGCGGCCGCAGGTCAGCCTGAGCCGCTCAATCATGATTTTCCCCCGCACCATGCTTTTCGGCGAGTACGAGTACCAGGCCGACTTCGGCTGGACGAAGCGGCCCGCCCGCGAGGGTGTGCTGGACAACGGCGCCTACCGCCGCGAGGTCACCTGGTCGGCGGGAATCGAATACTTCCTGTCGCGGAACATTTCACTCATGGGCAGCTACGACAACCGCTTCGGCGCGGGCGGCGGCTTGTCCCTGCGATTCTAAGTTATGTCAGAGTACAAGAAAGACAGCCTTTCACTGACGGGAGCCGTTTCGCTGGGAACCGGGGTGATGATCGGGGCGGGCATTTTTGCCCTGCTGGGTCAGGTGGCCAAGTTCGCGGGTACCCTTTTTCCCTTCGCTTTCCTGGGCGGGGCGGTCATCGCGGGTTTTAGCGCCTATTCCTACATAAAAATGTCCAACGTCTTTCCTTCCGCCGGAGGCATCGCGATGTATTTACAGAAAGCCTACAGCAAAAGTACCTTCACGGCCTTTGCCGCCCTGCTCATGGCGCTGTCGATGATCATCAACGAGAGCCTGGTGGCCCGCACGTTTGGTACCTACACCTTGCAATTGTTCGATGTGCCGGAAAGCAGCGTTTGGGTGTCGATTCTGGGTGTGGCCCTGATCGGCGTGGCTTTCCTGGCCAATATTTCCGGCAATAACTTTATCGAGAAGTCTTCCTTCGTCATGGCGGTCCTCAAAATCGGTGGGATCATGGTATTTGCCGTGGGCGGACTGTGGGCGGCCGGATTCGGTCTTGACAAGATGACCCCGGCCGCCCTGCCCGACAAATCGGGTACGGACTATCTGAGCGCCCTGGCCCTGTCCATTCTGGCGTACAAGGGTTTCACCACGATCACCAACAGCGGCGGCGAGATTGAGGAACCCAAAAAGAACGTCAGCCGGGCCATCGTCATTTCCCTGATTATCTGCACGGTCATCTATATTCTGGTGGCCGTCGTGGGCACCGCCATTCTGCTGGATGCGGTGATTTTGGGTGCGTTCGTCTGGATGAAAGCCACCCAGGATGTTTTCATCGTCATCGTCTCGGCGACTATCATGGCCCTGATCCTGGGGGGTGAGAAATGGTTTTTGTCGCGAAATCCTGAATCCGATCAAGGAGCAGACTAGCTAAGTGCCTCGAAGGAAGTCCAAAACCTTTACTATGGCCAGTCGATGCTCGGTTGCGGTGAGGTGACCTCGACGATAAAGTAGCT
>JBBSSJ010000165.1:0-10585 GCA_038242095.1 Cytophagales bacterium | reverse complement strand
CTTTCAATAGAAAAGGTTTGCTTGCTAAGATGCTGGGGTACAGATCAGGCCGTAGTGCATCGGAGCCACCCTGGCCGAGCGAGATTCCGGCCAGGCTCGCCAGGTCGCTGAGGCCGCCGGTCTTTATGCCCGCTCCGTACTCAGGGAGTACGGCAGCGGTAGCCTGGTACTGTGGCGTCACGAGATAAGAGACCGCGTAGCCGACGACGCCCGAAAGCAATCCCGCCAGGAACAGGATGAGCCAATTCCGGCTAAAAAAGGCGAATATGCTGCTCAGGCTAATCTCGATAGTATCGGAAGCAGGACCGGGATTAAAGGGAGCGGGAATTTCGGACATAGCTGAAAAAATTAAAAAAGCCGTATCACTGTGAGGGCCAGGGTAGTGACGAGTGAAAGGATGGCGATGCGTTCGCCCGCACTGATGGTCTGTCTGCGTCGCTCGGGACGGGCGGGTACCGTGATGGTAGTGCCCGGCTTAATGTCCGGGCGTGCGTTGAGACCCAAAAAATTCTCCGTTCGATTCAATCGGCCGTTAGGATACGCTACAAATGCTTTACTCTTGCGGGCGTTATCAGTATACCCGCCCGCCCTCGCTATGTAATCGTTAAAGCTATAGGCAGGATCGTAATTGACCATTGAGGGATTGAGCACCTCACCAATAATACGGACTGTCTCTTCACGCTGCGGCACATAGATTGAGTCGCCTTCCTGTAAAAATATATTGGCGGGTAAGGCGGGGTTTTCCAGGATAGCCGACATATCCAGGCCTACCAGTTGCTGCTGCGCTTCTACAATTTGGGTCAAGGCAGTGTCGCGCAACGTATCGAGACTGGCATTGGGCTTTCCTTCGGTATTAAGTCCCGGGATTGCGACATCGAGTCTGGCTTTGGGATCGAGCTTCTCAAGTAGCCTGACCGACTCACGTTCCTGCTTCACAATTTTTCGCGTCAGCCGCGCCCCCGATAGATCCGCTCCCGTTTTGGGGCCACCCGCCCGGCGAATCAAGTCGACGACTCTGTCGGTGTTGTTGAGAATAGCGTAACGCCCCGGATAATTTACCTCACCCATAATGACGACGGTTCTCTGATTTTCGTACTGTGGCGCCTTGCGGACGAAAACTAAATCAAAGGGTTCAAGTGTAAACCGCTGATCGGCGGGGCGCAGGCTGAGATCCGGGCCCAGATCGAAGGTGAAAATGCGGCTGTTGGTGCTGTTATTCAACCCTGTCGAGTCGATTCCGGCGCGCCGGGCTACTTCCACGCGTTGGGGCGTAGCACCTTCGGCGTAGCCTCCGGCCAGGAAAATAAGATCGGCGACGGTCATCTTCTGAGAAAAATTAAAAGTGCCTCCCTGATTCACCGCGCCCTGAATAGTGATCGTCCGGGACTCCCGCATCTCCGATTCGGAGCGGACAATCAACATGTCATGCCGGCGTAGCGGAATATCCGCAATTTCACCCCGCATGAGGGCTCCGAGTTCAAACGAGATCATTTCCGTCTCGAGGCGATCATTTTTGCGCTGAAGTATGGCACGGTTCAAAAAGGCATCCTCGCGCAAACCATCGGCTTTGGCAATGAATTCTTTCACGGTGGTAGCACCCGCTTCGAGGGCGTACTGACCGGGACGGTATACCGCTCCCTCCACGGTAATGATATTTTCGTAGCGATCCAGGATCTTGCCAATCTCGAAAGCATCGCCATTTTGGGGCTGGAATGTGTCGAAGTTTGCCTCGTCAACAGAGCCAATTTTTAGCTCGCGGTCGGTGTTGCGTCGGTAGCGCACCGTAGCCGTGTAAGCGTCGCTGGTGAATCCCCCCGCGTAGCGTACCAGATCGCGGAAAGTTTCCCCGGTGCGTACTTCAAAAATCCCTTTCCGCTTGACATTGCCAAACATTTCTACCCGGTTTTGGTAAGGAAATACCCGGATGATGTCCTGGTCCTGTAGCGTAACGTTGTCCTTGGCATCGGCATCGACAATGAAGGAATAAAGGTCAACTTTGGCGACTACATTGCCGTTGCGAATTACCTCGATCCGGCGAAAGGAGCCATTTTCCGTCGGTCCACCCGCCGCGTAAAGGGCGTTGAAAGCCGTGGCCAGCGAAGACACCGTGTAAGAACCCGGGCGCGTCACTTCGCCAGTAACGATCACTTTGATGCTGCGGACGTTACCCAGCGTAATGTTGGCGTAGGTACCGCTACCGGGGCGGTTGAGGCTGGCGAAAGCCTGCCGCAGACGACTCACGATGCGGTCGGAAGCTTCTTCGATGGTCTGACCGTTAACGTAGACCGGGGCCAAATTTCGCATCTTGACGGTCCCTTCGGGGCTGACCTTCAAGCGAAAGTTCTCCACCGAATTACCGTAAATATCCACGATCAACTCATCGTCGGGACCCAGCACATAATTTTTGGGCGTTGCCAAGCGCAAATTCGGCTCGAAAGTGAGCGAGGCATTATCGAAAAAACTACTGCCGAAAATCCGCCGCTGTTTCTCCGGCTGCGGATTGGGGGCATCTTCTTTTTCAGGATTAATCAGGGTTTGGTCCTGCTGGCGGCGGCTCACGCCCAACGTATCGCGCTTGCCAGCGGGCCCGGTTGTTCCAATGGATTCAGCCTGGCCACCCTGCAATTGTTCGCGCAGTCGGGAGATGTCGTCGAGCGTAAAGCCCCGCGCCATAGCGGCCTGCTCGATTTGCATGTCGCTCATGCCGCTGGCTTTGGCCTGCTGATAGTATTTGAGCATTTGACCCGACGACATCTGAGCCGGGTTGGGCATGGTTTGGGCCTGGGCATTCACAAAAAAAACTATTGACAGAAAGCCACTCAAGAACAGAACGGAGCGCCAACGGCCGGCATTGATTTTATGCATGGACTGATTCGTTAATTTACTTTTTAGTTGGCGACCACGTCGATGCTCAATTCTTTGAGCTGCGCGGCCGCAATGTGGGAGGGCGAGTCGATCATGACGTCACGGCCCGAATTGTTTTTGGGAAATGCAATGAAATCGCGAATGGAATCAGCGCCGCCGAACAGCGAGCAAAGGCGGTCGAAGCCGAAGGCAATTCCCGCGTGGGGTGGTGCGCCGAACTCGAAGGCATTGAGCAAAAAGCCAAACTGTGCCTGCGCTTCCTCGGGGCTAAAACCAAGGATGCCGAACATCTTCTGTTGGAGTTCCTTCTGGAAAATCCTGACCGAACCCCCGCCGACTTCCACCCCGTTGATGACCATGTCGTAGGCGTTGGCCCGCACGGCACCGGGGTCCGACGCGAGCAGGTCAATGTCTTCAGGCTTAGGGCTGGTGAAGGGATGGTGCATGGCGTACCAGCGACCGGTGCTGACGTTGTTATCATCCATACCGTATTCGAGTAGGGGGAAATCCACCACCCACAGCACCCGGTAATCGTCGGCCTGGCGCAGTCCGAGGCGGCTGCCCATTTCGAGTCGCAGCTCGCCGAGCTGCTTGCGGGCTTTGTCAGCTTCGCCCGAAATGAGCAGGATCAGGTCACCGGGCTGGGCATCGAATGCTTCGGCCCAGGTTTTGAGGGCGGCTTCGTCGTAGAATTTATCCACCGACGATTTCAAGCTACGGTCTTCGTTGACGCGCAGGTAAATCAATCCCCTGGCGCCAATTTGCGGGCGCTTCACCCAGTCGGTCAACTCATCGATTTGCTTGCGGGTGTAGCTGGCCGCGCCTGGCACCCGAATGCCCGCCACGAGCTGGGCCGAATCGAACACGCCAAAATCTTTATCAGAAGTGAGGTCACGCTCCGCGCCTTTCAGTTCCACGAATTGCATCTCAAACCGAATGTCGGGCTTATCTGATCCGTACAGCCGCATCGCGTCGGCGTAGGTGAGCCGGGGTACTTCGGGCAGGTCGAGGTTCTTTACATTTTTGAACAAATTGCGGATCAACCCCTCGAAAGTATTCAATATATCTTCCTGGGTTACGAAGGCCATCTCGCAGTCGATTTGGGTGAACTCCGGCTGGCGGTCGGCCCGCAGATCTTCGTCGCGAAAACACTTGACAATTTGATAATAACGGTCGAAACCCGACACCATCAACAATTGCTTGAAAGTCTGCGGCGATTGCGGCAGCGCGTAAAATTCACCGGGATTCATGCGGCTGGGTACTACAAAATCGCGCGCGCCTTCGGGCGTCGACTTGATCAGGACGGGCGTCTCGACTTCGATGAAATCCAGGTCGTCGAGGTAGCGGCGGGTGTAGCGCGCCACCTGGTGGCGCAGCATCAGGTTTTTGCGGATCGGATTGCGGCGCAGGTCCAGGTAGCGGTACTTCATGCGCAGGTCCTCGCCGCCGTCGGTTTCGTCTTCGATAAGGAAAGGAGGCAGCTTGGCCGGATTCAACACCACCAGCTCACGAACGCGCACTTCAATGTCGCCCGTCGGAATTTTATCGTTTTTAGAATAGCGCTCTATTACTTCTCCTTTCACCGCAATCACAAATTCGCGGCCCAGCGCCCGGGTGGCTTCCAGCAGTTCGGCTGGCGTTTGGCCCTCTTCAAACAGCAGTTGCGTAATACCGTAGCGATCGCGCAGGTCGATCCAAAGCATGCCGCCCTTGTCGCGGGTGCGTTGTACCCAGCCGCAAAGGGTTACTTCCTGATTGATATGATCAAGGCGAAGCTCGCCGCAGGTGTGAGTACGTAACATAAGGGCAAACGGGTGGGGACAATAAAGCGAGACTGTGAAGGTTTAGTAGAAAGAAGGGGCAAAAGTACGTAATTTTGGCAAATCTACCGTGACCGACCACTTTATGACAATTTACCGAACGCTTTTCCGTCCCACAGTCTCACTGGTGTTATTTGGCTTGCTTTCCTGCGATCCCAGGGACCCCACCATCGGTCCCGCAGGTAGCCGCCCTGCAAACTTTGAAAACGTACCGACGCGGGCACCCATCACCCCGCGAATAATCGACGAAGCCTCGGGACTCGCCGACAGTCGCACGATCCCGGGTTACCTCTGGACCCACCAGGATGCAGGGCATCCGCCGCAACTGATTTTGCTCAGCCACGATGGCAAAGATATCCGTACCTACGACTTGCCCAATGCCAGCAGTCCCGACTGGGAAGATATTGCCGTGGGGCCTGGCCCCAAAGACGGGGTGAGTTATATCTACGTGGGCGATATTGGCAACAATACCTTAGGCTACGGCACGCGCACTATATACAGAGTTCCCGAATTGACCAGCCTCGAGGGTCAGTTTGCCGCCGGGGATGTCGAGCAAATCGTTTACCAGTATCCCGACGGGCCCAGGGATGCGGAGACTTTGTTGCTCGATCCGCTGACCAAGGACATTTTTATTATATCGAAGGAACTCGACAAAGCAAATATCTATCGACTTGCTTACCCGCAATCGACCGACCAAGTCTCCAAGGCTGAACTGGTAGGCACCATCCCCGAATTGATTATTGCCACGGGGGGCGATATCGCCGACGACGGGCGCGAAGTTCTGATCAGAACCTACACAAACGTATTTTATTGGCGGCGCGCAGCTGGAGAGTCCGTCGCGCAGGCTCTTACCCGCAAGGCGCTCAAAACCTTACCCTACGAATTCGAGCCGCAGGGCGAAGCCGTTTGTTTTGATCGCGCCATGGGCGGATATTACACCCTCAGCGAGCGCCGCGCCGTACCGAATGTGACACTGAATTATTACAGGAGGAAATAGGGGAGAAAGGGAGAGAGGGGTAAACGTTTGAAAAAAGCTGAGCTTTAATTTGATTTTAAATTACAGGCTTTCGGTTTTCCTTTTACCCTTATATCAAGTGATTTTTGTAAGCGAAGGCCACGGCGGCGGCGGTGTTTTTGGTGGCGGTTTTTTCCAGAATTCGTAGCCTATGACCTTCTACGGTGCGGGTGCTGATGAAAAGTTTTTCGCTAATATCGGCCGTAGAGTGGCCTTCGCAGAGCAATTGAAGCACCTCATGCTCGCGATTGGATAGACCTACGTTGGTGCTATTTGGAAAAAACGGCTGCTTGTTGGCCACTCTTGTTACCATCTTTCGGTGCATGGCCTTCGACACGAAATCGCTGTAATAAAATCCTTCCTCCGCTACCCGGCGAATGGCTTTTTCGACCTCATCGGGCGAAGTATCCTTAAGCAGATAGCCGTGCACGCCTTTTTCGAGCATATGGATTATGAAACGGTCTTCGTCGTACATCGAAACGACAATGATTTTTACGTCGGGATGCGTCTCTTGTAGTATTTCCGTCGCATGCATTCCGTCCATGACGGGCATTTGCAGGTCCATCATCACGATATCGGGCGCCTCGATGGCTACCTGGTCGATAAGTTCCTGTCCGTTTGCCGCCTCGTGAATAAACTCAAAATCAGGCACACTGCTGAGCATGGCGATGAAGCCTTTTCGAAAAAGCTCATGGTCGTCAGCAATGGCGAGTTTGAGTGAAATCATTGTTTTTTTATATAGAGGCACAAGGGTACAAAGGCACAAAGTTCCAATGGCACCTGCTCAGCCATTGAGTAGGTATAATTTAGGTAATAGTTGCCTATTGAATCAATAATAAACAACTAAACGCTATTCATTAACGCCCGATTTGCGAAAGGGATAGAGCGGCTCGGGGCGGGTGATGCGCTCGGGTTCGACGGGGATCTGCACCCGAGCGCGCGATCCCCGGACGCCGGGTTTGTTGTAATTAACCGCGCCATTGATTACGCTCAGACGGCTCTCGATATTGCGCAACCCCAGCCCGTTTTGCGCGCTGGCTTGAACATTTTCAATGTCGAAGCCCTTGCCATTATCGGTAACCTGTAATTCCAGTTTGCCTTTGTCAAAGTGGAGGTCAATCTCTATTTCGTCGCAATTGGCGTGTTTGATGGCATTATTGACCAGTTCCTGCATGATGCGGTACAGCGCAAGCTCTACTCCCGGCGACTGACGGGGGATATCCTCGGCGTCGCAATGAAAACGGACGGAAGGGCCCACATGCTCGCCCATTCGCACGATGAATTCGTCGATGGCCGCCGCCAGGCCAAATTGTTCCAGCGTAGTCGGGACGAGGTCCCGCGTGATGCGCCGCACGTGGATAATGGTTTCCTCTACCAGGGATTGGGCTTTGGTCAGGGTGAACTCGGTACGCAGGTTCGCTTTGTCCGCAAACGCATTTCCATTATTGGGGCGCTCGGCCGTCCCCAGGGTTTTGATCAATTGATTAAGGCTAAGCTTGGTCAACGATAGCATTGTGCCGATGTCGTCGTGCAAGTCCTGCGCGATGCGTCGTCGCTCGGCTTCTTCGGACTTTAGCGCGGTTTCGAGCAGCATTCTCTGGTGATTTTTCTCTACATCGCGCAGTTTTTTCTCCTGCTCGAGTTGCTTTTTTTGGTAATAAATCACGAAGGCAATCACGAACGCCGCCATGAGCAGCATCACCAACGAAGCGATAAAGACACTCCAGCGTATGTCGTCAGGATTTAATGGTATCACGGTGCGATCGGGTTTGCCAAATACCTATTGAAAACAAGTGCAACGAGATTAATTCCACAATAGCCGGGATTCTTTCGATGAATCCCAGCTCCAGGTTCTTTTCCCATTGGTACATATAATGCCAAAACGGGAAGAAGAAAATGTTGCCTGAGTAAAAAATCAATAAACCTGCGCACACCCAAAAGAAGGGGTACTGAATGATATTACTCACCTTCAGCGCTTTGATGGTCTCGTAAAAATAGAGCAGCGCCCACAGGATAATGAGCGCGCTCTCGATCACCTGGGCATATTTGCCTACCCGGTGATAGTGCAGATCGGCCAGGTTGTAATTGCTGATATAGATATTGAGTAACGCAAAAGGAATGAAACCAACGATCGAGTACCGAATCCAATGACGGTACCGCTCCGACTGAAACTGCTCAATAAACATAGCACCGAACAAAGCGTAGCGAACCGGCACGAACAAGTTGAGCACCAATATATTATTTTGGTGATTTGCGGCCAATTGAATCATTATCAGCCCAACGAACAGATCGATTGCTAAAAAGATGAGCATCAAGCGAAAGGCACTGTTAAGACTGCGGTACCGAGCTACACACAGCAGTAAGGGCAACAGAATGAAAAAAACGGGCGCACACGCCAGCGGATAGCGCTCTACGTAAGTAAAAAAAGCCATAGGCTTTTGCGGGAGTAGTTTATGGAGTGCAATTGGTGGGGCAGCAGGGGCCTCCGGTCAGGGCATCACCGTCACCATCGGGCATGTCTTTCAGGCCAATTCGGGTCTTAGTGAGGTCTTTACCCTGGGCGTCGACGGCTACGATGACCAGTTGGTCGTTGATCTCTTTGTCTTCGGTAACGCCGAAGAAGAAGCGAAGTCCCACACAATCTTCCCGAGCCATGAGTCTTTTGAGCTGCTCGTTACCAAAAAACTGCGCCTCGGTGTAGGTTTGAGCTTCAAGGCCGTGCGATTTTTTCTTTTCGTGGAACCGATGGGTAAGTTTGGTGGCTTCCTGTAACGAGATGAATCTTCCCTCTTTTCCAGAGAATTTTTCTTTTTTTTCTTTTGCGTCCATGTGATTAAAAGGTTTAGTAAGAACGGAATCTGTTGTCCGATCAAGTTAGACCTAATAAATCTTAAACTGCAAACCGTTGGCTAAGTGACGAAAAGTTATAGGTTTTATGATTTTGACAGTTAGTAAGCTAAGGATCGGCGGTTGCCTAAATCAAGTAAAAATACCTGCCAATTTCACAAACCCAGAAAGCCGAAACCTGCGCAGGCCCCGGCTTGATTTTTCTTCTGCCTTCTTTTTAAATAGCCCGTTGCCGGACGGCCTCGTAAAGTACTATGGCTGTAGCGGCCGCCACATTCAGCGACTCCACCTGCCCGCGCAGCGGGATCCTGACCTGCCGGTCGGCAAGCTTGAGAAGTTGTGGCGCGATACCGTCTTCTTCTGAACCCATGATGATAACCGTCGGGAGTTTAAAATCCACCTCGTACAGGCTGTCGTCCCCCTTTTCGGTGCATGCCACAACTTGCAGCCCACTATCGCGCAGGTAGTGCAGCGTATCCAGGATACTGCCTTCCCGGGCCACGGGCAGGTAGTTGAGCGCGCCCGAAGAAGTTTTCATCGCATCGGCGTTAATCTGCGAACCGCCTTTGAAGGGGACCAGTAGCGCCTGCGTCCCGGCGCACTCGGCGGTCCGGGCGATGGCGCCAAAATTGCGAACGTCAGTGATGCGGTCGAGCATGAGAAAGAGCGGCGTTTGGCCGTCTTCAAATACTTGCGAAAGTACGTTATGGACCGGCACGTAGCGCACCGGTGAAATAAAGCAGATGACTCCCTGATGATTCTTGCGGGTGAGGCGGTTGAGCTTTTCAATGGGCACCCGACTCAAAGGCGCCTGCAACTCGTGGGCAAGTTCCTGCAAATCGGGAAAACTCAGGTCCTTCTGAATCAAAAGACGTTCGATTTCTTTCCCCGAACGGAGGGTTTCCATGACCGACTGCAAGCCAAAGACCATGTCGGACTTGGGAATTGAGGGGGATTTTCTTACCGGATAGCGCCGTTTCTCCATGCTTCTACTACGGGATACCAAATGGGCTGATACTCTACGTAGCGTACCAGTTCATAATGATCGTCCACGAATTGGTTGGTTCGTTTATTAAAAGTAAAATTGACGTTAGTGGCGTTGGCCTTCTGGTCGTACACCCACACTTCTTTGTCTTTACTGCGCTGCACGCGATCGGGCGGACCCAAAATAATGAAGATCATGCCCTTGTCGGTCTTCCAGCCTTCCTTGTAGCTGGTGAAAAGCCGATTGGCCTCTTCCACCCGGCCGTAATAACTGCGAATCACCATGCGCGCCAGCTCGGGGTTGCCTTGCATGAGCGACAGCCAGTACTTGTCGAGCGCTTTCTTGTCGTCACGCGCCCCCGACATCTCGGTGATTTCCTGGTTGGTACTCATGTAGAGCAGCGGCTCGGTGAGCTTCTCGGGCCGCGTCATTTTTGGGTAGCGGTCGTCGGTCACGAGGATGCCCAGCCCTTCGGTTTGGGTCGTGTCCGACACAATGTAGTACAATCCTTCCTGGGCGAATGAAACGTTCTGCCCGCTCTCGATGGTGAAGGTACTGTCGATTGTCAGCTTTTTAGCGACGCCCGTGCGGGGCGTGGTGTTCATGGGCGAGGCCGCCGCGTCGAAACCGTGGCGGTAGTAGGTCACCAGGAGCGGGTCAGTATTTCCGTCTAAAGACCGGATTAAAACAGGTTCGTTCTGGGCCACGAAATGGCGGCGAAGCGGCACGTCGCTCTTTTGCTCAAAAACCGCCAGTCGGTCGCTATCGCGCTGTCCGGCAAAGCGAACGGGCAGATCGTTCAGCACTTTTTTTAGAGTACCCGTTTGGCTGATTTCCATCAGCAATACCCCATAATTCTGATCTTTGGGACGCTTCAATTCAAATTGTATCACCAGCTTATCATCCACGGTGGTGACGTTGGCGGGTGAGAGCGGCACATTGCCGTACGCCAGTCGGTCACGGGAGCCGTAGTCGGAATACATGACGTAATTGAGGTTGTAAAGCTGGTCGAAGTCAGCCACCGAAAGTGGCGACCGATCCTTAACGGCATCG
>JBBSSJ010000164.1:0-10609 GCA_038242095.1 Cytophagales bacterium | reverse complement strand
AGAGCCTTTCTACGAGAAATACTTCTGGTTCAACCGCTACTACGACCTGAACTGGAACCTGACCCGCAGCGTGGTGCTAAGCTACAACGCCACCGCCAACGCCATCGTGGACGAGCCGCGCGGCGACATCAATACCGAAGTGAAGCAGGATTCGCTCTGGAATAATTTCAAGAAACTGGGGCGTCTTAAAAACTACGACCAGCAGATTCGCCTCATCTACCGCCTGCCGCTGGATAAGCTCCCGCTCACCGATTGGATGACCGCCGACTATAACCACACGGTTCGCTACGATTTCCAGGCGAACGCCCTGGGACTTGTGGATTCATCGGGCGTGCCGTTCGGTAACATTCTGCGCAACAGCCGCGAGCGGGGCATCACCGGGCGGGTGGATTTCGTGGCGCTCTATAACAAATTGAAGTACCTGCGCTTCGCCAATTCGCCTTCGCAGGAACGCAAGAACTTCGCCCGGAGTCCCGGCGACATCGAGGACCTGCCCGCTCCACCGAGCGGGGCACTCAAAAACGTGGCCCGCGTGCTGATGACCGTGCGCGGCATCACTTTCAATTACTCCGTGCTCGAAACCACCGCGTTGCCGGGCTACCTGCGCACGCCGCAATTTTTCGGTCTTGACGACGTCAACGCGCCCGGCTTGCCCTTCGTGCTGGGCGCTCAGGATCGTAACATCCACGTACGGGCCGCTAATAATGGGTGGATTACGCCCAGTACGGTCCAGAATCAGGCCTTCCAGCAAACGGTCCAGAAGAAATTCGATTACCGAACCACGCTCGAACCTTTCAAAGATTTCCGGGTGCAAATCATCGGGCGACTCAACCGGCAGGATGCCTACCAGGAATTTTACCGTCCTGACGCGCCCGGCGGACAGTACATCAGCCAAAGCCCGGTGCGCAACGGTCAGTTCAGCATGTCCTTCCTGTCGTTCCGTACGGCCTTCGCCAAAGTGCAGCGCGACAACGAATCGCCAGTGTTTGACAAATTCCGGGGCTACCGCGAGATTCTGCGCGACCGGCTCAACCTGGAAAATCAGAACGGCGGCGAGTACAACGTGAATTCCCAGGACGTGTTGATTCCCGCTTTCTTCGCGGCTTATACCGGCAAGGATCCCAACACCGTGCGCATCTCCCCTTTCCTGGGTTTCCCGATGCCCAACTGGCAGGTAGATTATAATGGTCTGTCGCAGTTGAAGCCTTTCAAGAAACTGTTTAGCTCCTTCACGCTTTCGCACCGCTATACCGCCGATTACAGCGTGGGTAACTTTACGTCGTCGCTGGGCTACGAAGCGCTCTACGTCAACCTGGCCGTGACGGGTTACCCACTTTCGGCCCGCAATAACTACCTGGGGCAGTACGTGCCGGTTTTTGTGCTGAGTACCGTGACGGTCACCGAAAAATTTGCGCCACTACTGGGTATCAATTTCCGAACCCAAAGCCGCATCACGGGCCGGATCGAGTACAACCGCGATCGCTCGGTGGCGCTGAACCTGTCCAACTCCCAGGTAGCCGAATTATTCAATCAGGATTTGACGGTTAATATCGGTTTTACCAAGAACAACGTTCCGATTCCTTTCAAAATCAACGGGGTGAAAAAGAAACTGAAAAACGATCTGACCGCGCAATTGCAGGTGACTTTCCGCGATACGCGGGCCATTCAGCGCAAATTCGACGGCGAGAACGTCCCCATCGCGGGCAACATCAATTTTCAGCTTCGGCCCACAGTCAGCTACATTGTGAGCAACCGCCTCACGATGTCGTTCTACTTCGATCGTACCTTTAATGATCCGCTGGTGTCTAACTCGTTCTACCGCTCCACCACGGCGGGCGGCGTGCAGGTGAAGTTTAATCTGGCGGAGTAGTGGCTTTAATTGAAATCCTTACTTTCCTTTATTTTTGGAAAATCCGGCCTGCGTTCTGTTATTTGTAAAATAAAATGAAGGCAGAAAACGATTGCGGCTGAAAGGCCACCATTAACCATATCAATAATGAATTTTCCCGACAACCTTAAATACACAGAAGACCACGAGTGGATCAGCCTGGACGGCGACGTAGCCACCGTTGGCATCACCGACCACGCCCAGAAAGAGCTAGGCGATATCGTGTACATCGACATCAATACCGTAGGTGATTCATTGGGCCAGAACGAGGTGTTTGGCTCAGTGGAAGCCGTCAAGACGGTTTCGGACCTTTTTCTGCCCGTGGCCGGAGAAGTGACCGAAATCAACGACGCGTTGGACGCCACGCCCGAGCTCGTCAACGACGACCCCTACGGCAAGGGCTGGATTATCCGCATGAAAGTAGCCGATCCGGATTCGCTCGATGGTTTGCTGTCGGCCGAGGATTACAAGACCTTTGTGGGTGCTTAGGGCGCCCTATTTTTATTGCAAGCTCCGCGAGGGGCTTTTTTTATGAAAACCGTATTCCCGACGATTCGATGAAAATCCTGCTACGCGCCGTAAAATTGGTAGACAAGGCCTCACCCCAAAACGGGCAGACGCTGGACATGCTGATCGAAGGAGGCGTCATCGTGCGGCTCGGCGTGGCGCTCGAAGCGCCCGACGCCGAACTGTGGCAGGGTGACGGTTGGTGCGTGTCGCCGGGCTGGCTGGACATGCGCGTGGCCTCACGGGATCCCGGCTATGAGCACGAGGAAGATCTGGACTCGGTGCGGGCGGCTGCCGCGCGCGGCGGCTTTACCGAAATCGTGCTGCTGCCCAACTCCAAGCCCGTCGTGGATGCTAAGGATACGCTCGGCTACGTGCGGCAACCGCGACCTGGTCAGCCCGTGCAGGTCCACGCGGCGGCGGCGGTCACCCGCAGGGCGGCGGGCGAAGATTTTACGGAGATGATCGACCTGCACCGCGCCGGGGCGGTGGCCTTCACCGATGGTGAGGTGCCGATCCAGAACGCCGACATTCTGCTGAAAACGTTACTGTACCTGAGGCCGCTGAACGCGCTGCTCATCAACCGGCCCGAAGACCGTCAACTGACGCTGTTCGGGCAAATGAACGAGGGTGTGACCAGTACCCTGCTTGGACTGAAAGGTATGCCCGCTTTGGCTGAGGAAATGATGCTCAGCCGTGATCTGAAGCTGCTGGCTTATGCCCTCGAAGGCCAAACGCTATCACCGGGCGCGGCCCCGTGGCTGCACGTTTCCTTGGTGTCGACAGCTCGCGCCGTGGCGCTGCTGCGCGAAGCCAAGGGCAAAAACCTGCCGGTGAGTTGCGACGTGGCCGCGCATCAACTTGCCTTTGACGATAGCGCATTGCTGGACTTCGACACTAATCTGAAAGTAAACCCGCCCTTCCGCTCGCCCGCCGACGCGGCAGCGTTGCGCGAGGCCCTGGCCGACGGTACCATCGACGCCATCGTGTCGGACCACAGTCCGCACGCGGACGAAAACAAAAACGTGGAATTCGACCACGCAGAATTCGGCATTACCGGGCTGGAAACGGCCTTTCCGGTTGCCAGAATGCACAGCGGCCTTCGCCTGGAAAAACTCATTGAAAAACTCACCACCCAACCCCGTCGCATTCTGCGCCTTCCCGCCCTCACGCTAGCCGAAGGCCAACCCGCCAATCTGACAATCTTCGCCCCCGACAAAAAATGGGTGTACGAGAAATCAGTTTCAAAATCCAAAAACACGCCGTTTTTAGGGCAAGAATTAAAAGGAAAAGTAGTCGGAATTGTAAACGGCGGAGAATGGCGCATAAATGCCTAAACACATAAACGCATAAACAAATAAACCAGAATGTCTTTCGACTACTTTAATAAACCATTACTCAAAATTCCGCTGATGTTTGGGGCGGCGACGGGCGTGATGGCCTTCCTGTTTTTTTTGGGCTTATACGCGGTGGGGTTGATGCCGCTGGGGAATAATCGGGTTCTTGATTTTGGGATTTTCCTGATTATGATGGTAGCCGCGACCTGGTACTACCGCCGCAAAATCGGCAACGGCTACCTGCACTTTTGGGAAGGGCTGACGGTCTGCTACGTGGTCAATACCGTGGGCGCCTTTGTGCTGGGCTGGCTGATCTACTTTTTTCTTCGCTTCGGCGATCCCGAGCTTTTCGTGCGCTACCTCACCGAAATGCGGCAACTTCTGATGAATGGCAAAGCTGAATTGGTGAAAAATATCGGGGAAACCGAGTTCCAGACGATGCTCACGGGCATCTCTGCCCTCACGCCGGGCGACATGATTACCGATGAGTTGGGGAAGAAGACCGTAATGGCGGTTTTGCCGATTTTGATTATTTCGCTGGTATTCCGGCGGCCAAATCCGGCTGAGGGAATCCGAAAATCATAGCGGCTCGATTGAGTAATTTACTAAAAAAACTTACTTTTACCCGCATACCAATTTATCCCCTAACCCTCCAAATCCCTTTTAGCATGGAACAAAAAACTACCGTCACCAGTATTGCGCTCAAATACGGCATTATCACGGCCGTAGCCGCTATCGTTTATTCTGCGATTCTCCTGGTCTCGGCGCTAAACACCAATCAGGCTTTGGGTTATCTGGGTTTTGTCATTTTGATTGCGGGTATGGTTTTAGCCATGCGTGATTTCAAAACCGCTAACGCCGGGTACATGTCGTACGGACAAGGACTCGGTATCGGGACGATGGTATCGGGCATCGTGGGTTTGCTTTCTTCGGCTTTCTCGGTATTGTACATGAAATTTATAGACCCCAACGTAATGCAGCAGGCGGTTGACAACGCCCGTGAAAATCTGGAGAAGCAAGGATTGGATGACTCACAAATTGAAGCCGGAATGGAAATGACCCAAAAATTCATGACCCCCGGCATGATGTTCATGATGGGAATCTTGTCCTACATTATTATTGGCTTCATTATTTCGCTGATCGTAGCCGCTATCATGCGCCGCAACGAGCCCGTTTTTGAGTAGTATCAATTTTTGAATTCCCCCTTGCTTCCTATATTTCAAAAAGAAGTCAGTAGTTTCTTTAACTCCCTCATTGCGTACATCGTGATGGGGGCTTTTTTGCTGTCGGTGGGGCTGATCGTATGGGTATTTCCCGATTCCAACGTGCTGGATTACGGCTACGCTGATCTGGGGGCGTTTTTTAATTTGACGCCTTTCGTGCTGGTGTTTCTGATTCCGGCCGTGACGATGCGCTCGCTGGCGGAGGAAAGCCGCACGGGTACGCTGGAACTACTGCTCACCAAACCGCTGAGCGACGCTTCACTAGTACTAGGTAAATTTCTGGCCAACTGGTTGCTGGTGGCGCTGATGCTGCTGCCGACATTGCTGTATTATTTCAGTGTGTACCAGTTAGGCAACCCGCCCGGTAACGTGGATTCGGCGGCGGTGTTTGGTTCCTACATCGGGCTACTGCTGCTGAGCGGGGTACTTACCGCGATGGGATTGTGGGCTTCCTCACTTAACGACAACCAAATCGTGGCCTTCGTCATCGGCGTTTTCCTGGGTTTCGTGTGGTACAGCGGCTTTGGCGCGCTCTCGCAGCTGCTGGGATCGAGTCCGGTGGCCTCGTTTTTCGCCGCTGCCGCCCTCGACCAACAGTACCAGGCCCTCGGTCGCGGCCTCGTCGATCTCCGCAACGTCATTTATCTTCTCAGCCTGATCGCTTTTTTTCTGGTACTGACGTACTGGCGGATAGGAGGACTACGCCGATAATTCTGAATGATAAAATGAGTGAATGATGATTTCGCCAACTTTCGCATATTCACTCATTCCATCACCGTGCGGACGGCCGCCTCGGGGCACCCCGCCGTCACTCATTCAAAACTATTTTCTTCCCCCCTTCCCGAATCGACTCATAAATAGCGTCGATGACGATCATGTCTTTCAGGCCTTCCTGGCCGTCGACGGGAGGGTCGATGGTGCCGTTGTTGAGAATAATATCGGCCATGCCTTCCATCTGTACGGTTTGGTGCGTCACGACGGGCTCGTCGAGGGGACCCTTGTGGGTGCGGCCTTTGAGTGGGCCGTAGCCGTAGGCCGGGGTCATCTCAGCGAAGCCCTTGCTTCCCGTGACGTATAGACGTTCAAAATTGAAGTTGTAGGTCGTAGCGCAACTGGCGATCAGGCCGCTCGGGAAGCCTAATTGGAATTGAATGGTTTCGTCCACCTCGGCAAATTTCACGGGATCGGTCTTGGTTTCCTGCGCCGTTACCCACAGGGGTTCTTCGTTGGCAAGATAGCGCGCGGCGTTGAGGGCGTAAATGCCTACATCCATGAGTGCCCCACCACCCGACAGAGATTTTTTGAGCCGCCATTGGGTCGGATCGCCGATCTTGAAGCCCTGGTAGTTGTCGATGTAGTTTAGCTCGCCCATGTCGCCCGCCCGCAGCATCGAGATAACTTTGCGCGTATAAGGCTCGAAGTGCAGCCGGTATCCGATGAGCAATTTCACACCCGCTTTTTCGCAGGCGTCGATCATTTTCCGGGCGTTGGCAGCGGTGTCGGCCATGGGCTTTTCACAGATTACGTGCTTGCCCGCTGCGGCCACCTGCATGACGTGCTCAGGATGCAGCGAGTTGGGCGTGATGACGTAGACCACATCGATGTCGGGATTGTTCTTCATCTGCCCGACGGTTTCATAATTGTAGACGTTCTTGTCAGGAATGCCGTACTTCTTTTTCCAGACCGGAATTTTCTCGGGACTGCCCGTCACGATACCCACCAACTCGGCCGATTGGCAATCTTTCATAGCTTCCGCCACCCGGTTACCGTAGCTGCCCAGGCCCATAATGGCTACGCGTAGCTTGCGGGCGGGATTCTGGTTGGCATCCGCTGCGGGTGTAGCGGAAAGTAGCGTAGGAGCGAGGGACGCCAACCCGGTGCCCAGGGTTATTGTTTGAAGAAAATCGCGACGTGATGTCATAGGATCAGGGATTTTGATTAAAACACGGAAGGCAAAGGGGGAACAGGGCTTTCTTTACTTGTCAATCATGGCGCAAGAAGCAGTAACATAACAGATTTATAAAAAAGTAATACGCATTCTGAACAAATTGAGTATCTTTATTTGATTCCACGGCGTTAGGAAATACAGTTATAAATAAGATAGACTGGCTGCCAGCAGAGGGCTGAATTTGGCCAATAGCTTTACGACATTCCCATATGAAAAAAAAGCTACTTATATTCCTATTGGTAGGATTATCCAGAGCTTTCGCCCAGGCGCCTTACTCTGATTCCTGGATAGACTACGATCAGCCTTATTTTAAAATTGCTATTCCCAGAGCCGGAATCTACCAAATCTTCGCTACCGAACTCGAGGCAGTCGGTTTTCCAAACTCTGCAACGCCAATCGATCGCATCCAACTTTTTTACCGGGGCCGGGAAGTAGCCATTCGGGTAGTAGGAAATGGTGACGGAAGACTTGGTTCTGCTGGATATGTAGAATTTTTTTCTGCTGGCAACACGGGTGAGCAGGACAGTCTCGTGTACCGGCCCCATTCGGCCCGACCACCCACAAATGTTAGTCTTTATAATGACGATGCCTACTATTTTCTGACCGTAAGCCCGACCCGAACGGGGAAGCGAATTCAGGAAATTCCTTATGCCAACACCGCCGCAAAGCCGGAGGCGTTCCACCTGGAACGACAAGTGAAAGAATTTCAGGACGAATGGGCGTTCAACAACAATAATGGACTGGTGCCTAGCTTGCAGCAGAGCTACTACGAGCGCGGCGAGAATTGGACGGGAAAAGTAGTGCGAAGTGATTCGTTAGCGAGTACCCCCATCCAGCTTTCAAACCGGGTAAGCAGCCCGCAGTATCCCATTCAGCTGAAGGCGTTGGTGAATGGGCGTTTTGACGTTCAGCATCCGCTCAAATTTTTTATCGGAACCCGCAAGTTTGATACCCAACTAATCATCGGGTTCGACCATCGTGCCATACGGGCAACAGTGGCCGAAAATGAGTTGAACGGCAAGGGTGAATTTGTATTTTCCATGCAGTCGGAATTCAAAAGCCTGCTGGAACTCTACTCGTTGACCCGGTACGAAATTAACTACCCCCAGCGATTTACACTGGCGGGTCAGGATACCAAATATTTTTACCTGCTTCCCAACGCGTCCAACGCTTCGACCATCGCCTTAGAAGGGATTGATGCTCAAACCGGTACTACTGCACTGGTGTACGACGTTACCGATGCGGGTCATCCCCGGTATCTGGAAAGCAAGTACGAAAACGGCCAGTTGAGAACCGTCGTACCCGGCACGTCGACGGCCCGTACTTTATTTATATCCACCAAACCACTCGCCGGAAAAGCCCTGCACAGGGTAACCTTCAAGCCTTATCCAACGGGGTTCGATTACGTGATTATCACACATGGTCTTCTGGAAAGTTCCGCCAATCTCTACGCAAATTATCGACGTTCGGTGACCGGAGGCAATTACAAGGTACTGGTAGCCGACGCCGGGCAACTCTTCGATCAGTTCAACTACGGAGAAAGGGGGCCGCTGGGTCTTCGTAACTTTTTGGATTACCAGCTCAAAGACGGTGGTAAGGATAAGTACCTGTTACTGATTGGCAATGGCGTGAGCTTTCCCGACGTGCTAAAAACATGGCAGGACCGTGACCATGTCCCGACGTTCGGCTATCCGGGTTCAGATGTTTTGCTGTCGGCCGGACTGGCCGGGACGCAGCCCGATAGCGAAGCATTCCGAACGGGTCGGCTCAGCGCTTCTAGCAACCGGGAGGTGCTGGCTTATCTTGCCAAAATTAAAGAGGTGGAGGCCGCCGAAGCTGATCTGTCGAGCAAGAAAATACTGCACCTGAGCGGAGGTAAATCGGGCGAGGAGATTTCCCGGCTCAAAACGATTCTTGGCAACATAGAACCCCTGGTAGAGGACGCTTTTCTGAAAGGTTCGGTGGAGACGCTGGTCAAGCGGACCAACGAACCCGTGGAAAATGTGAACATTTCCGAGCAGGTGAACGCGGGCCTGGGCATGATTACTTTTATGGGCCACGCTTCGCCCACGGTTCCCGATCTGAACATCGGCTTTGCTTCCGCTCCAACTGCTGGATTAAATAACAAAGGAAAATACCCCTTCATGTATTTTAACGGTTGCGGGGTGGGTAACGTCTTTTTTCGCTACGAAACGCTGGCCACGGATTGGCTGATGGCTCCCGACAAAGGGGCCATTGGCGTACTTTCCAATTCGTACTGGAGCTATGCGCCCACATCGGGCAAGTATTTGGAGAAGCTCTATCGAGCACTCTTTACGGAGGAGGAAACGCTGGGACGCCCGATTGGTGAGGTTTTACAAAAAGTGAGTCACGATATTGCTACGCACTCGCCCGACCCGTATGACATTGCCAACATCCACCAACTTATCCTGCTGGGTGATCCGGCGCTGGTGGTGTTCAGGATCAGTAAACCGGATTATTCGGTCAGTACCCAGGGGATTTTTATCCAAAGCAAAAATCCCTCGCTGGCCCTGGGGAAAGCGGATTCCATTCAGGTGGGCGTGGTGCTGGCCAATGTGGGCAAGTCGGAGCCAAAGCGGACCGTAAGTGTTCGCCTCAAAAAAACCGCTTCGAATGGCCTGTCGGCCGTATCACAACACATCGTTCGCGCTCCGGCTCTGCGGGATACCGTATATCTGACCTTCCCGAACAGCAATCCTTTATCAGAAATAGAGGTGCTGATAGATGACAAAAATGAAGTGGACGAACTGCGGAAGGATAATAATGTGGCGCGGCTCCAATTGGATTGGGATCGGGTAGCGGCTTCGGTAGTTTATCCGTTCTCCGTTCGACCCGATCGATTGAACCCGGTCATGCAGGTAAGTGTGAACGGATCGATACCCGTTAACGAAGCCAGATTCGCCGCAGACCCCACGGTCGAAGTATTGCTGAAAGATGAAAACTCGCTGGTCCTCGATCCCGGTCTGATCGAACTGTATCTGAAAGCCTGCGATAGTTGCGATTTTAGAAAAATTGAAACCCGGCAAATTACTTACCTGCTGGATGACGACAATAGCCTGCGGGCTACCTACCAGGCATCGGGCGGGCCGGGAAATTACACTTTGTTGGTGCAAGGAAAGGACCGAAGCGGCAATCGGGTAGGCGAACCCTACAGCATCCGGTGGGTAGTCGCGGAGAATACAGAACTGCCGGGCGTAAGGGTCAGCCCTAATCCTGCGAGTTACTACGCGAAATTTCTGGTATCCTTAGCCCACGATTCCGTCGGCCAGGCGCTCAAACTGTCGATTTATTCACTTAGCGGACAGTTGTTGGAAGCGATGGAATTCAAGGCGCATTCGGGGGAAAATGAATTGTACTGGCTCATCAAGCAACCCGCGGGGATGTACCTGTACCAGATTGAGGTAGACGATAAAGTGTACCATGGCCGGGTAATGGTCAATTGAGTTACTATTTTCCGTACCGCGTAACCAGCAGGGAAACCCACCCTTTGTCCCTGTGGGGTTTGGGGGTGGCTCAGCTCCGCAAGGGAGCCCGCTGCCCCGAAGCGAACAACGCCCGAAAAGTGCGGCGCAACCAGGCAGGGCGTTTGCATCAGGATTCGTGTCAGTTAGCTCGGTTTGTATAAAAAAAACCAGCCCACTCGTTGGCAGGCTGGTTTTTCGGGGAAGGCCCCGGCCCGCCTTTT
>JBBSSJ010000163.1:0-10815 GCA_038242095.1 Cytophagales bacterium | reverse complement strand
CAATACTTCCTCCGCTTTATAATCCGGTCGTGCAATAATTGAAGAATCCCGTCTTTCAAGCCCAAATCGGGTACGTTGACGATTTCGGCCCCGGCCCACTTCATAGCCGAAAGGTAGATGTCGGCTGCCGGAACGATCACGTCGGCGCGGTCGGGGTTGAGTTGCAGTTTGTTGATGCGCTCTTCGAGCGTGAAGCCAGCCACGTAGTCGCGCATCCGCTCGATTTCGGCCACGCTGGTCGATTTGAGCGTGCGCTTCGAGGATAAATCGAACAGCTTGCTGATGTTGCCACCGGTGCCCACCGCCTCGATGGGCTGCGTGTAGTCCACGTTTTCCTCGATCCAGTCACGAACCTGCGTCCAGGCATTTTTCGCCTCCTTCCCTTCCAGCAACCGCACCGAACCCAGCTTGAACGAGCGGGCCTTCAACTTCACGCCGCCTTTATAGAGGTTCAGTTCGGTACTGCCGCCACCAACATCCACGTGCAAGTACTGACCGTCATCCAGCGACTGCACCACCACGTTGTTGACGAGTTGGGCTTCTTTTCTTCCCTCGATGATTTGGATATGGATTCCCGTACGGGCCATGATGCGGTCGCGCACTTCGGTACCGTTGGCCGCTTCGCGCATGGCCGAAGTCGCCAGCGCCAGGTGGTCCTCTATTTCGTGCAGCTCCATCAGCAGCTGATACGCCAGCATGAGCTTCATCATGCGGTCCTCACTCAACGACGAAATGCGTCCTTCCGTGAACACATCGTGGCCCAGCCGAAGCGGAAAGCGGACGTATTCTACCTTCTTAAAACGGGTGGTACCTTCGTCGTGCAGGACGGACGAAATTTGCATGCGGGCTCCGTTGGAACCAATATCGATGGCGGCTAACTTCAAAGTGAGGGGCGGCGTTGAGTTGATTGGTGATGAACCCAAAAATACGGGATTACGCCGTGATATTTTGGGGAGGTTGGGTAGAAAATCGAAAAAAAGTGGCTTTATTGCCCGCTATCGACACCTGAAACACTCATGATCGAAACCCCGCGCCTGCGCCTTTATCCCTGCGACGATACGCTTTTTGAAGCTATTAAAATGGGCAACAATGTGTTGGCCCGTGCCATCGGTGCCAACGTACCCAAAAAGTGGAGTCGGTACCGCGATTCTTTCGCCCCGGCTTACCTGCGCTGGAAAGCGCACAAACCCCTGCGCGACTGGTGGGTCCACCTGATCGTGTACCTGCCCGATAATCTGCTGGTTGGGAGTTGTGGTTACAAAGGCGAGCCCGACGAAGAGGGGCGCGTGGAGATCGGATATGAGGTGAAGCCCTCGCACCAGCACATGGGCATCGCCACCGAAGCGGCACAAGCCTTGGTGGCCCGCGCCTTCAAGCGATCGGAGGTCAAAAAAGTAATTGCCCACACGTTGCCCGAAATGGGGTATTCCGCCCAACTGTTGCAAAAAATCGGCTTCGTCCGTACTGACGATTTCCGTAATCCCGAGGATGGCCTGATGTGGCGCTGGGAAATCGAACGAGATGCGTACGCCAACCTAATACCTAATGCCTAACAACCTGATACCCATCTACCAAAAAGACGGCGACCTGCTGGCTGATATCCGTGTCACGGCGCAAAGAGACCGGCCGGGTTTCCGGCTTTGGTGGCTGGGGCAAAGTGGGTTCCTGCTGCAATGGCGAGGAAAACATCTGCTTTTCGATCCTTATCTGTCGGACTCGCTGACGGTGAAATACGCCACCACCGATAAGCCCCACGTGCGGATGAGCGAGCTGGTCATCGACCCGGCCAAACTGGATATGATCGACATCGTGACGAGCAGCCACAACCACACCGATCACCTCGATGCCGACACGCTGCGACCTATTCTGGCGGCCAATCCTGATGCGAAGTTAGTAGTTCCGGAGGCCAATCGAGCCTTCATCGCCGAGCGCTTGGGCTGCGCCGAGGATTTTCCCATCGGCATGAACGATACCTTCGTGAAGGACATCGACGGTTTTCGGTTCTACGGTATTCCGGCGGCGCACAATACCGTGGAGCGCGATGCGCTGGGGCAGTGCAGGTTCATGGGGTATGTCGTCGAGTTCGGCAAGTCACGCGTCTACCACAGCGGCGACACCCTATGGTTCGACGGTCTGGAAGATTTGTTGATGCCCTTTGCTGTCGATGTGGCGATGTTGCCCATCAACGGTAATCAGCCCGGGCGCCGCGTAGCGGGCAACCTCAGTGCCGAGGAAGCCGTACGGTTGGGCCACGCCATCGGAGCGGGCCTAGTGGTACCGCACCATTACCATTTGTTCGAGTTCAATACGGAAGAGCCCGAAGTGTTTGAAGCTGAAGCCCGGCGTCGTGGCTTAGGGTACCGGGTGTTGGGCATCGGGGAAGGAATGAATATCGCTTGACGCACCTACCCCATTTTGAGACGTCAGGCCAGTCGGTTAGCTAATATTATTTACAATGAAATAGCATTGCGTCAATAATTTTTTATCTTGTTTGCTTATTGGTTCGTTCATTTAATGCGCTATTCCCACTAACTCAATGCCGACGATCACCCAAGAAACCTATCCCTGGCTGCACGCATACCCCGAAGGCGTGCCCTACGAAATAAATCCTGATGCCTACCCGTCGCTGCTGGAAATGATGGATGAGGCCTTCAAACGCTATGCCGATCAGCCCGCTTTTGCCAATATGGGCAAGGAAATCACGTTCCGCGAACTCGACCGTCTTTCTACGGAATTTGCCGCTTATTTGCAGAGTGTCGGTATGCAGGCGGGCGATCGCATTGCGATCCAGATGCCGAATCTGCTGCAATACCCCATCGCCATGTACGGCGCGCTGCGGGTGGGCCTGGTGGTGGTCAACGTCAATCCGCTTTATACCAGCCGCGAGATGCTGCACCAACTTCATGATTCGGGGTCTACTGCCATCGTAATCCTGGCCAATTTTGCTTCCAACTTGGCTAAAATTGTGGACAAAACCGATCTTAAACATGTCATCGTCACGCAGGTGGGTGACATGATGAATTTTCCCAAGCGGCTTATCGTCAACCTGGTGGTGAAGTACGTCAAGAAAATGGTTCCCAGCTACGATTTGCCGAAGGAAGTAGCGTTTAATGATGCACTGTCCCTTGGTGCGGCGGCTTCTTACAAAAGGCCAGAAGTCAGGAACCGCGATTTGGCGTTTATTCAGTACACAGGAGGCACTACGGGCGTGTCAAAAGGGGCTATGCTGACCCACCGCAATCTTATTGCCAATGTAGAAGCTAATACCGAGTGGCTTAAACCGATCATAGGTGAACACCCGAATGCCCCGGTGATCGTGACGGCCCTGCCCCTCTACCACGTATATGCCCTAACGGTCAACGCGCTCTCGGCCCTCAAAACCGGCGCGATGAACCTGCTTATTACCAATCCGCGGGACATGAATGCCTTCATCGACGAACTTAAAAACTACAAAGTCAACATATTTACCGGCTTGAACACGCTCTATAATGGCCTGCTCAACAATCCTCGTTTTAGTGAAGTCGATTTTAGTGGATTGCAAGCTACTTCGGCCGGGGGTATGGCGCTGCAAAAAGTAGTGGCCGAGCGCTGGTACAAGGAGACCGGCAACCTTCCCACCGAGGGCTACGGCTTGTCCGAAACCTCGCCCGTGCTGACTTCCAACCCGTTGAAGGGCGAGAACCGTATCGGCACCATTGGCATTCCATGGCCCAGCACGGTGGTGAAGGTGATGAAGGAAGACGGGCAGTGGGCCGAAGACGACGAGCCCGGCGAAATCTGCGCGCAGGGCCCGCAGGTAATGGATGGTTATTACAACCGCCCCGACGAAACGGCCAAGGTGATGTTTGAGGACGAAGGCGGCCGCTGGTTCAAGACGGGCGACATCGGAGTACGTAGTCCGGACGGGTACTTCAAAATTGTGGATCGCAAGAAGGACATGATCCTGGTCTCGGGTTTCAACGTCTATCCCAACGAAATCGAGGATGTTGTGGCCCAGTGTCCCGGCGTGCTGGAAGTAGCCTGCGTGGGCGTGCCGCACGAGCGCTCGGGCGAGGCTGTAAAGATTTTTGTGGTCAATAAAAAAGACGCTGAATTGACCGAAGAAACGTTGCGTGCTTACTGCCGCGAGAATTTGACAGCCTACAAGTGCCCGAAGCTCATCGAATTCCGCGACGAACTGCCTAAAACTAACGTTGGTAAAATTCTGCGCCGTGCGCTGCGTGACGAAACCAAGGCATAAAACGAAAGAAAGCGACAAACGAAAAAGGAAGCATTTGCGTTGAAGTTCTCGTATTTGACAATTTTTACTTCACCCGTTTTCTTTTTTTACATGAACCGATATTTCAATTTTCCGATGTTACGAAAAGGCGGGGCGCTACTGACGCTCAGCCTTTTTTTGTTTGTTACCGCTTGTAACAACACCACCGACGGGCCCGTCAAGCCCCAAAACCAGTACCTGGTCGACAGCAGTCCGATCGTCACGCTTTCCAGAGCCGACATCGCTAAGAATCTGGTGGGCTTCGATCCGCTCATTTCCAATTTGTTGGCCAATGGCGTTAAGGCGTATCGTCTTACCTACAAAACCAAAAATACGGACGGCAAGGAGATTACAGCCTCGGGGGCGCTGATTTTACCCGATACTGACAAGGAAGTGGCCATGGTGAGCGTGCAGCATGGTACCATCACGAGCGACGAACAGGCCCCCTCCAACTTCAAAGAAAACTCGGAGGCCAATACTGTGGGCGCAACGCTGGGGGCGCTGGGCTACATCATTTCGTATCCCGATTATATCGGCTACGGCGCTTCCAAAGATTTGCCACACCCTTACGAACACCGTGCCAGCCTGGCCTCGGCTTCGCTGGACATGCTGCGGGCGGCCAAGGAGTTCCTCAAAGAACAAAGCGCCGTAAAATGGAATAACAAGCTTTACATCGCAGGCTATTCGGAAGGAGGATTCGCGTCGATGTCGCTGCAAAAGAAAATTGAAGAAGAAGTCCCCACCGAGTTTAACCTACGGGCGTCGAGCCTGGGTGCGGGCGCTTATGACAAGACGTCCTTTATGAAGTACCTCATCAACAACACAACGCACGGCGTCGCGGGGTATAATGGTTCGTATTTGTGGGTAACGCTCACTTATGATCGCATTTATGGTCTTAACCGGCCCAAATCGGCTTATTTTAAAGAGCCCTGGGCCAGCCGCATCGAAAAAGACGGACTTGGGACCAACATCGATGTGTCTTTCAATACCATCTTCACCGATAGTTTCATCAAGGGCGTCAACGATGGCAGCGATACGGGCTTCCTCAACGCAGTGGCCGACAACAACGTCTACGACTGGAAACCCACCACGCCCACGCAGCTTTACCACGGTACCGACGACAAGCTGGTGTTTTTCTTCAATTCTCAAAATGCCTACGATGCCATGAAAAAGCGGGGCGCCCCCAATGTGACGCTTACTCCGATCAAAGGCGACCATGGTTCGTCACTTTTTGAATATTTGCAGGGCACTTTGATATTCTTCATTTCCAATCCCTGAACAGGATAAAATCAAACGATGCTTTTGACGATTCAGTTGCTTCTGTTACAGGCTAAGCCCGCCATTGAAAAGGGGGCCGAGAAAATAAGCCGCGGACTGCCAAGCGGCGTGCGGCATTTTCTGGAATTTGAGCTTCTGAGAGTCAATAAGTACCAAATCACGGTCTTCGACGTCCTGCTGATTTTCACACTGTTAATGACCGCTCGGCTATTGGTATGGTTTATATCAAGCCTTTTGCGGCGGGGATTTTTCCGACGTAAACAGGTCGATAAGGGTCGGCAGGAAGCGGTGATTCAGCTTATCAAGTACTTTGTTTACCTCATCGTTATTATTCTGTCGCTCGAGATCGTGGGTACTTCGCTCACGCCTCTGCTGGCGGGTTCGGCAGCTTTGTTGGTAGGCATCGGCCTGGGTTTGCAGCAAACGTTCAACGATTTGGTGTCGGGCCTGATTCTGCTGTTTGAAGGCAGCATCAACATTGGCGATATTGTGGAGCTCGATAACGGCTTGGTGGGCCGCGTTACTGAGGTGGGGCTGCGCACCTCGAAAGTTGAAACCCGTGACTCGATCGGCATCATTGTGCCCAACTCTAAGTTCATCAACAACAATATTACCAATTGGTCGCACAACCGTTCGCTGACGCGATTCATCATTACGGTAGGCGTGGCCTATCGCAATGATCCGCGCCACGTGGAGTCGGTCTTGCTAGAGTCCGTGAACGGCCACGGCGAAATTGCTAAGAATCCTTCTCCTACGGTGCGTCTTAGGGATTTTAGCAAATCGAGAATAAAGTACGAACTTCTGTTCTGGACGTACAGTGCCTGGCGCATTGAGTATATAAAAAGCGAGATTCGCTTCGTGATTTTTGAGAAATTCCGCGAAGCCGACATTGAAATTCCTTTCAATCAGTACGATCTGAATCTCAAAAAAGGTTGGGATGGCTTTGCGGATCGGTTGAAAGGAGAAATGGAGGAAGGCGGGAAGGGAGGAAAGGAGGAAGGTGGGGGTGTTTAGGTATTCTTGTTTATTAGTAAGCCTTTCAGATTAAGCGAGCGCCCCATACTACCACGCAAGACACGCCCCCAAGTTTGTAAACAAATAAACGCATCAACAAATAAACAATTAAATGTCTTCAATTCTCGACCTTGTTGGCAACACGCCGCTCGTTGAACTTCGGCGCATTAATCCTAATCCCAATGTCACGCTTTATGGGAAGTTAGAAGGTAACAATCCTGGCAGTAGCGTGAAGGACCGGGCGGCGGTTGGCATGATTCGGGGCGCCCTGGATCGGGGAGAAATTGACAAAAATACCCGACTGATCGAAGCCACGAGCGGTAATACGGGTATTGCCCTGGCCATGATCGCCAGCACCTATGGCATCGAAATTGAACTTGTGATGCCCGAAAACTCGACCCGTGAACGCGTGCTGACGATGGAGGCATTTGGCGCAACCGTCACATTGACCGACGGCATCGAGAGTGCCCGCGATTACGCCGACGCCAAGGCACAGGAACCGGGCTATTTTATGCTCAACCAATTTTCCAACCCCGACAACTGGAAGGCGCACTACCAGAGCACGGGACCAGAAATCTGGCGTGATACGGCGGGTAGGGTAACGCATTTTGTGTCGTCGATGGGCACCACGGGTACCATCATGGGTACCTCGCGCTACCTGAAAGAGCAGAATTCCGATGTGCAGATTGTAGGTTGTCAGCCCACCGAAGGTACCAGTATTCCCGGCATTCGCCGCTGGCCGGAGGCATACCTGCCTAAGATATTCGAGCCGGAGCGGGTCGACCGTGTCATTGATATTTCGGAAAATGACGCCATTGCCATGACCCGCCGCCTGGCGCGAGAAGAAGGTGTTTTTGCCGGCATGAGTAGCGGCGGTGCTGCCTGGGCCGCCGTTCAGCTGGCGCAGGAACTCGATCACGGCGTCATCGTAGCCATCATTTGCGACCGGGGTGATCGCTACCTGTCGAGTGATTTGTTTGGGTGAAGGGCCAATAACACCCTCACCCCTTCTCCAATTCCGATTCTGATTTCAGGACCTGGTCGCCATCTTCTTGTTCGATGAGGTAAGCGGGTTCGTTATCGGTGGCATTGCGGGTGATTTCGCTGCCTTTGATGGTGCGCGTCACTTTCATGGTGAATTTTTCCTGCAATTTACCGGAAGCGGAGCCTTTGCCCCAGTTCCAAGATACCTTGTCGCCTTTCTTATAAGCCATGTTGGTATGTTTGATTGAGTGGATGTTTTTTTGCTCAATAAAAAAAACACGCCACCACTAGAAAAGTCTTACTCTTTGCGTTCTAAAAGCTCCCGCGCCGAGTCCCAAAACAGCATGACTGGGATCGTGTCTTTTTCGGCTAATTTGGAGAAAGTGACGAAGTTGCCGATAAATAATTTTTGGGTGAGTTGCTGCGCCTCGGTATCCGTGAGTTCCTGGTAGGCCATGTTCCAACTCTCGAAGGTGCGCTTTTCCTTTTTACCCTCAGCCAGCACTGCCGCGGCGATATGTCTCCTGTCACGGGCGATTTTGTCATAAATGGTTTTGACTCGCGCTTCCTCTCCTTCCAAAATTTGGATAAATTCCTGGTGATGGTACAGCAGGCAACCCGTTACATTGTTCTCACCGTTGCGCTTTTCAGCTTCCTGCAAAATGTCGTCGATGTCCTCGGCGCTCAAGTCCGGGCTGGCGACCGAGCAATAAGTGATTTCGTAAATTTCTGGCAGCATCCTGTCATTCGAAAATTGAGGCGGTTAAAAGGTAAGACGAAGATAGGGTGTCAATCAGTCAATTGCATCATGCACTACAACACTTTGGTGGTTTAATTATTTTTTTATCTAACCGATGCCTGGTTACCGCAGCATGTTGGCCTGATAGAGTGTGAAGTCTTTGAAATCGGGCACGTGGAGACAAGATAAAAAGACCCGTCTGCTCCCGGTAGGAAACAGCGGGTCTTTCGTTCGCTGCTTTTTTCAAGAAAAGGTCTCCTGCTCTGCCTTTAGCTTACCAAAAAATTGACTGCCTGTTTCAGCGTCCGCTCATTATGCGTGACGGGGTCGGTATACGAACGCTCACCCACCTCAATCGTCATTTCTTTACCCATCAGCTGCTTGGTATCCAGATCTTTACCAGCCTTGGCATCGATGCCTGCCGCCTCGAAGAGACCGACAATGGCGGGCATTCCGGCTTCCGACTGGTAAAAACGATGCGATACGTAGCCACCGTCGTTCTCGAACCGGACGGCGAAAAACGGGATTCCTTTGTTTTCGCTGCTACCCTCCTCGATGTCGGTGATCGTCACTTGCTGGTGGCCATCTTCCAGCAATGGCTTTTCGTGGCCTTTCTCAACTGCAATTTTCATATCCGTATTTTTTTGTGTTTTAAGTATAATATAAATTTCGTTTTTATATTTTTATTTAAATATAAAAATCGGGCCAGGTGGTACGGTACTTTTACATCTGCCAGAATTACCTACCTAAAACCTACCCGTATTATGCAAGACGCACGTCACGACGAAGACAATCACATCGAGAACCTGGCCGGTACCGAAGCCGTAAAGAAACTGCAAGACCTGGCCGAAGGTATCTGTATGTTTACCACATTTACCGAAACCCGTCCCGCGCCCAGCCGCCCCATGTCGCTGCAAGGCGTCGAGGACGACGGTTCACTCTACTTTTTCAGTGCGGCCTCTTCCGACAAAAACAAGGAGATTGCCAATGATCCAGCCGTTCAGCTGTTTTTCTGCAAGGAAGGCTCATCGGAGTACCTTAGCATTTACGGTAAGGCCACCGTCTCGCGCGACCGGGCCCGAATCGATAAATACTGGAATTCTTTCATCAAAGTGTGGTTTCAAGGGGGTAAAGACGACCCCGATCTAACGGTTGTTCGCATCCAGCCCGAGGATATTTATTACTGGGACACCAAAAACAACCGCATGGTTTCATTCCTGAAAATGGCCGCCTCGCTGGTTACCGGTAAGACAATGGACGACGGCGTGGAAGGCGATTTGGACGTGTAGCGTGGTTATCTTGCCACCGACAAACTAATCTTTAACTTATTTTACCAAAGCATGAACCTAGCGGCGATTTCCTTCTTGTCTAAGGCAAAGGAGTCGCTGGATTTTTTGTTTTGGCGGGTGCTATCTTGTATTTTTTTCAACGCTAACCGACTTATCTCATGAACGATCCCCACGACCTGAACCGCTTTGTGGTGGCACAGGAAAATGAATACAAAATGGCCTTGCGCGAAATCCGCAACGGCCGCAAGCAGACCCACTGGATGTGGTTTGTCTTTCCCCAGATTGTTGGTTTGGGCCAGACCGAAACGTCAAAAACCTACGCCATCAAAAGTCGCGAAGAGGCCATCGCGTACCTGGAACACCCCACGTTAGGCGATCGGCTGCAGGAGATCTCAAAAGCCTTGCTGTCAGTAAAAGATAAATCCGCCAAGGAAATTTTCGGTACGCCGGATGATTTGAAACTACGATCCAGTATGACGCTTTTCAAATCCGTTACCACCGACAACGACACTTTCCTGCGCGTATTGGATAAATACTACGGCGGTGAGGAAGATCCGCAGACCTTCAGGATTTTGAGCGGAATGTAGGAGACAATAATATTTAGTTAATGCATTCGCCTGCCGGTCCACTCAATAGGCCGATGATTTCAGCGATGCAATTTTTCTGGTTGGTATCGCTTCCGGCGGGATAAGGAACGGCTTCAAATTGCCGAACGGAGGTGATGCCGGACATTTCCAGTGCCTCCGCTACTTGCTTTTGAATGTCTTTCATCAGCACAATGATCACTTCCGGCTGATACAGTTTCAAACGCGCACTCAGCGACGGAACCGCATTTTGCCGGCCCACTTGCCTTGCCTTTTTATCACTTCTGTTGATAGCTACAGGACTCAAATGGTCGAGATAACACCCCGTCGATTTGAAAAACGTCAGGAAATCCTGGGCCGAACCAAATGCTCCATACACCCGTTCGAAAGCCGTGAAAACGGTCCGAAAGAGGTTGTTATTGGCAAAGTAGAAGTGCTGGATTAACTTTTCTGAACTGTCAAATCCTGGTGCTTCGGCGATGAAGAGAATTTTTACCGTCTGCGGTTTGTAGGATTCGGGGGAGGGTTTCATAAAATGGAGTCACCATGTTTAGCAAGTGAGAGGTCAGGCACAGCCAGTAGCGGTATTCAAAATCTATTTTCCAAACCAATACCCCGCCGTCAGACTCAGGCTTCGGTTAGAAAATGCTCTGGAATTAATCATACCAT
>JBBSSJ010000162.1:0-10853 GCA_038242095.1 Cytophagales bacterium | reverse complement strand
CAAATCCCTCCATATCATCTTCATCGTTAGCTGGTTTGCGGGTTTGTTTTATATGCCGCGCCTGTTTGTGTACCACACCGAGGCCAGCGACAAGCCCGAGCCGGAGCGAGGTATTTTGTTCCGGCAGTTTGCCAAGATGGAAGGACTGCTGTTTCGGGCAATTATGGTACCCGCGATGTGGTTGACACTAATAACGGGCTTCACGATGCTGTACATCATGCCCGAATGGCTGAGCCAGGGCTGGATGCAGATCAAGCTTGGTTTTGTCGCGGGGTTGGTCGTGTATCACCTCTATACCCGGAAATTACTTTATGAATTGGAGGCCGAACGGTTCCGGTTTTCCTCCCTGCAGCTCAGACTTTGGAATGAGGTAGCGACGGTATTTTTATTCGCGATTGTGTTTTTGGTCGTATTGAAAAGTGCCGTGCAGTGGGTTTGGGGCGTGGTAGGGCTGATATTATTTGCAGTGATGATTATGGGAGCGGTTAGGCTGGCGAAGAAGGCGCGGGAGAGAAGAAAATAACAAAAAAGCCTTCGCTGGTGCGAAGGCTTTTTGCATTGGGAATGTGACGGAGGCGAGACTCGAACTCGCATGCTGTAAGGCACACGCCTCTGAAACGTGCGTGTCTACCAATTCCACCACTCCGCCAGATTGGGCCACAAAGATAGCGGTATGGCGGTTGTTTATGCAAGCAAATTATTGATTTGTTGATTTGTTGATGCGTTTATTTATTTAACTCACTTGCTGTGAGCTGATTTTACTAAAAATTAAAGTAGTACCCGCTGACTTATGCGGTCGAAAAATACGAGTGAAAAGTCTCCTGTTAGCCAGCTAAACAAATCAACGCATCAACAACCCTTACACTACTACTCGCTCGTGCATCTGCGGAATGTGGATTCTGTCGAAGCCTTCGCGCTGAAGTTTTAGCTTGAAGCTCGTTTGCGTGTCGTACTCGCCGTGGACGAGGAACAGCTGCTGCACGCGGGAGGCATCCTGACAAGAAAGGAAATCGATCATTTCGTTGTAGTCGCCGTGGGCGGAGAACGATTCCAGCGTTTGGATATTCGCTTTCACCTCGTACTCTTGTCCAAAAATCCTAACCTTTTTCTCGCCGTTTTTCAATTGCCCCGCCAGCGTATGTGGTGCGGCGTAACCCACGAACAAAATCGTGGTCGAGGCCTTTTCAATGTTGTTCTTTATGTGGTGCTTTACGCGCCCGGCTTCGGCCATGCCCGAGGCCGAAATGATGATGCACGGCTCGTCGCGGTCGTTGATGGCCTTGGAATCGGCCACATCCGAAACATAGTGTAAGTACGGAAAGGCAAAGGCATCGCCATCGCGCTCGATGTAGTCCAGAATTTCGGGATTGAAATAGGTCTCGTTAGCCTTCATGATGGCCGTGGCTTTTATAGCCAACGGGCTGTCGATGTACACCGGAATGCGTGGCAACTGGCCTGCCCTCGACAGGCGGTCGAGGGCGTAAATGAGTTCCTGGGTACGGTCGATGGCGAAGGCGGGGATAATCAGCTTGCCGCGATCCTCCACGCAACATTTGTGGACGATGCGCTGCAAGTGCGCCTGCAAATCGGGCTGTTTCTCGTGCAGGCGGTCGCCGTAGGTCGACTCGCAGATGATGAAATCGGCTTGCGGAAAGGCATCCCAATGGCGCAAAATCTGGTCTTCGGGCCGGCCGATATCGCCCGTGAAAGTCAGTTTCTTGAACGTGCCCCCATCCTTAATGTTCAGGTTGACGGCCGCGCTGCCGATAATATGAGCGGCGTCGGTGAAGAATACATCCACTTCATCTTTGCCCAACTGAAAATTCTGGCCGTAGCGTACTGGTTTTAGCAAATCAAGGGAGCGCTTTGCATCTTCTGAATCGTAGAGCATTTCCAGCTCCTCGCGGTCCTGCTGGCGGCGGCGTTTGTTGATGCGGGCAACGTCTTTTTCCTGAATGTAGGCGCTGTCCATGAGCATGATCTGGCATAAATCGGCCGTAGCCCCGGTGCAGTAAATCGGCCCTTTGAATCCCTGTTTTACCAGCCTCGGGATCAACCCGCTGTGGTCGATGTGGGCATGGGATAGCACCAGGTAGTCGATTTCGGCGGGATCGAAACCGAAGTTCTGGTTAAGTTCGCCGGTCTGAATGCCCTGAAAGAGGCCGCAGTCCAGCAAAATTTTGGTGCCTTGTTCGGTAGTAATAAGGTGCTTACTACCCGTCACGATTCGGGCCGCACCATGAAATTGCAGTTGCATATGTTTTTTGGTTAATAGTTAAAGGTCGACGCGGTACGCGGAAAAAACTGTTGTGAAAATGATCGTGGCAGAATACAATCTCCCGTTCACCCTTGACCGTTCGCCCGCTTCGGTGTACCGGTTGACCCTGATTCTTGTTCGACATTTGTTTCTTTTAACACAAAAATTCCATCCAAATTTCGCCCTTGCTCCTCGTAATCGAGGCCGAAGCCGACGACGAAGCGATTTTCGATTTCGAAGCCGACGTAGCGCAGACTGATGTCCTCGCGCAGGGCGTCGGGTTTGTACAGAAGGGTGATGATCTCGACGCTGGCGGCACCCTGGCCGGCGAGTTGGGCGGTGAGCTGCGCCATCGTGAGGCCGGTATCGACAATGTCCTCGACGATGACCACGTGCCGGGCCTGCACCGATTCCTCCAGCCCGATAATCTGCTTTACTCGGCCCGACGACTCGGTCTTTTGGTAGGAAGAAAGCCGTACAAACGTGATTTCGCAGGGTACTTTCAAATGTCGGAATAATTCGGCGGCAAAGAGAAACGCGCCTTTCAATACCACCACAAAAAGCGGGTTTTTGCCTTCGTAATCCTCATCAAGCCGCCGGGCCAAATCGGTAGTACGCGCGCTAAGCTCAGCGGCGGTAAGGAAAGGGACAAAGGTCTTGTCTTGAACGGTGATCATGAAGTCCTTTTATAAGGGAATTGCCTTTTTTAATAGATTTTGGGACTGATTCTAAAAAACAATATTATGTAAAATACTTATGCAAAGCCGATTAATAAGGTCAATGCAAATGATCTCATTATCCATCATTCATATCACATAACTCCTTACCCCCCAAATTAACCCCTTTTTTAAAATTAGCCCCCATCGCAAACGGAAAATAACGTTCCAGCGTTACCCTAAGCATATTTCCCCGTGCGAAAACATGACAATTAAACACCTGAAAATATTATTCAACCTGGTACTGCTTCCATTCGCTTTTGGGCGCACGGCACAAGCGCAGGAACTCTACAACGCGTCGGATCTGGACAAAAATTACGACATGCTGTTGAAGAATCCCGGCGTGCAGATCGAGGCGACGGAGGCTATCAACCTGCTCTACAATTACAAATTTGCCGCCGCCGAGTCGGAGTTTAGCTGGCTCAAATACCGCTACCCAAAACATCCTATGCCGCAGTTTTTGATGGGCTTGGCCGACTGGTGGAAAATCGTGCCCAATACCGAGAATACGGCTTACGACAACCGCTTCCTGGCCCGTATGGATTCCTGCATCTATTTGGCCGAAAAACTCTATGATTCCGAGGACAAAAAGGTAGAGCCCGCTTTTTTCCTGGCGGCAGCCTACGCTTTCAAAGGGCGACTCTACGCCGAGCGCAAGCAGTGGACCAAGGCAACCTTCGCGGGCAAAAGCGCCTTAAAGTACCTCGAAAAAAGCAAAGGCTACACTGACCTTAGCCCCGAGCTGCTGTTTGGCGACGGGATATACAACTACTACTCCGAATGGATCCCGAAAGAGTACCCAATCCTGAAACCAGTGCTTATTTTCTTTCAGAAGGGAAATAAAAAGCTTGGTATTCAGCAGTTGGAGCAAGTAGCCAACAACGCTTTCTACACCCGCGTGGAGGCACGTTACTTTCTGTTGCAGATTTACAGTTTGGAAAACCAATACGGCAAGGCGTACGACATGGCCAAGTACATGTGGCAAACTTACCCGGATAACCCTTATTTCGAGCGCTACTTTTGCCGCTCGGCCTTCGTGACGGGCCGGTCGGCCGAGGCGCAACAGGCGGCCCGCAATATCCTGGACAAAATCGCGCGCGGTATGCCCGGTTACGAGGGCGTGAGCGGCCGCAACGCGGCTTATGTGCTGGCTTATTATAAGTTCAACTACGAGAAAAATTACGACGAAGCATCCGACTACTACCAGAAAGCTATCAATTTCTCGGTGCAGACCAACTCGTTGGATGCGGGTTACTACGTGTCATCGCTGTTAGGCCTGGGAAAAATCGCCGAAGCGCGTAAGAGCGTCGACGAAGCCCAGCGCTACTACAAGCTGGCCCTTGACAAAGCCGACCGCAAGTCGACCCAGCACGACGAAGCCAAGAAAGCTATCGACAATCTTAAAAAATCCCGCCGCGAGGATCGTAGAAGCAGGAGAAAATGATTTTTTACGGATAATGGACAGTGCTTACCCTTAAAGATGGCACGAGACGAATGTCCTTTTTTGGCAAAGCGTATAAAAAGGAACCCCCGCTACGGACTAGTAGCGGGGGTTTTTATGTACGGAAATCAAGATCAGTAGACTACAAAGCTCAGAGGGAAATTTATTTCATCCATTGGCCGTTGGCCCTTCTACCCTTCCCCCATTTTTAAGGAATTGGCAAGACTTTGCTTTCTTTGAAAGTCGACAGGATCACCATCGTTTGGGTGTTGGCTACTTCCTCGATTTCATTGATCGTTTCGAGCATCAGCTTTTGGTAGCTGCTGATGTCTTTGGAAATGACTTTGATGAGAAAATCACCGGTACCCGTGATGTGGTGACATTCAATTATGTCAGGAATCTGGTTCACCCTTTCTACAAAAGAATCGGTTACCATTTTTTTATGGCCTACCAGCGAAATTTGTACAAAAGTGGTTACGCCCAACCCCACTTTCTCGGGGTCGAGCATAGCGTGGTAGCTCTTGATAATTCCGGCGTTTTCCAGCTTTTTAACGCGCTCCAGCGTGGGGGCAGGAGAAAGTCCGATCTCTTTGGACAGTTGCGCATTGGTGATTTTGGCGTTGGATTGGAGTATCTCGAGCACCTTACGATCTATCTGATCGAGCTTTATATTTGAAGACATCGTTATGCAAAAAATTAAAATTTTTTTGATAAAATTCTGCAAAGCTAATCAGAAGTCACTATAAAATGATGGCTATCTAAGGTATTTTTATCAAAATGTAGAATATTCGTAGGTAAAATACGTGTTTCACCCACAATAATTAGGTCTGTGCCCATTAACGGTGGGGCATCCGCTCTTTATCTTTTGCTGATCGTATTGCGCGAAATTGCCCGTTGCCGGTCGCTCTTGAAACGATGCATGAGTTCACTCGATTTGAGCGCGTGTTTGGTACTTCGGCCCTGCACCCGTGCTCTCCAGCGCCGCCAGGAAGCGGGCTTCAGCGAGCGACGCATCAAGACGATCACCTCCGGCTCCGAAAGGCCAAACTGTGCCTCGATGGCGTCGAAGGGCGTGCGGTCTTCCCAGGCCATTTCGATAATCCGGTCGGCATCGCGCGCCGACAATTGCTTAATTTGTTCTTTTTCTTTGGACATTGGTCAAACAGCGTAGGTTTCGATGCCCTTCAAAAAATCCTGATACGTAACCTCTACACCCGCCTTAATGTCAATCGAGTGTTGCCAGCCTAAGCTGTGTAACTTATTTACATCCATAAGCTTACGCGGAGTGCCGTCTGGCTTGTCGGTGTTCCAGTCGATCGTGCCCTCATAGCCTACGACCTGCTGAATCAACTCAGCCAACGATTTTATCGTCAGGTCTTCCCCCGTTCCTACGTTGACGAGTTCTGGTTCGTCGTAATGCTGCATCAGAAAATAGCAGGCGTCGGCCAGGTCGTCGGCGTGCAGAAACTCGCGCATTGGGGCCCCGGTACCCCAAAGCGCTACGGTTGGTCTGCCTTCCTCCTTCGCTTCGTGAAACTTACGAATCATAGCGGGCAGTACGTGCGAGTTATTAAGGTCGTAATTGTCGTTGGGGCCGTATAGATTGGTAGGCATCACCGAAATGAAATTACTACCGTATTGGCTCCGATACGCTTCGCATAGCTTGATACCCGCAATTTTGGCAATGGCGTAGGGCTCGTTGGTAGGTTCCAGCAGGCCGGTCAGCAGGTGATCCTCCCGCAACGGTTGCGGGGCCAATTTGGGATAAATGCAGGATGAACCCAGGAACATCAGTTTCTTGACCGCGGTGCGGTGCGCACTCTCGATGACGTTATTCTGGATTTGTAAGTTCTCCAGTAGAAAATCGGCGCGGTATACGTTATTCGCCATAATCCCGCCCACCTTGGCCGCCGCCAGAAACACGTAATCGGGCCGCTCGGCGGCGAAAAAATCCCGCACTGCGGTTTGCTCACGCAGATCCAACTCGCCGGAGGTCCGCAACACGAAGTTGGTGAAACCCTCCGTCTTCAATTTTCTTAAAATAGCCGAACCCACCATACCCCGGTGACCAGCGATGTAAATCTTGTCGTTCTTTTCCAAAACAGATGATTGTTAGCGATTATCTTGGGGCAAATAAGTCGTGAATTGCCTCCTTTAATGCAAAGATAAACATCTTGGCGAATGAGTTGTGCATCACAACGGATCAGGAAATATGTTAAAAAAGAACGGCCAACCTAAGCGGTTGGCCGTTCTGAAAAGCATATTGGCCCATGTTTTCCTATTTACCCATCGGGTTCTGAAAATGTGGCTGATCGTAAAAGGTATCGCCTTCCGGCGTCACCACGACGGTTTCGTCGGGCGTGTAAAGGCGATAGATATCCACCTCGTAGTTGCGGTCAAAATCGGCCCGCTTGCTAAAACGATTAGCCTTTGCAAAAGTGGCGTGCGTGATTTGAGGAGCGTGCACATTTTTGGCTGCCTCATTAAAGTTTACCAAACCAATCGGGATGATAATATGGTCGTCGCCGTCTGCATTCTCAAATTCGTGTATTGCGGTATTTGCCGTGGTGTCGAGGTCAGCGCGTCCGGCGGTAATCAAATCCTCATCGACTTCTACATCAAGATACACTACGCGCTCTGCGAGTTTGCTGGCGAGTAAGCCATCCACTTCGCCAATCTTGCGGTTGTCGGCATCGAAGACATCCCAGCCGCGTACATCGTTGTAGCCGGAGGCTACTCCATAGTCAGACATATTATCCAGGTATTCCAGATCTCCATTATCGTTTGCCATTGTTTTTTCTTTTTACAGGGTTTATTAATTCATTTTCTGCAACAGGTCAGCGGCTCTACTGAAAAAGCCCTTCACCGCACCTTTTTGGTCGAGTGTGAGTACATCAGGGTTAATCTGATTGGCAGCATTTGTTACTGCTTCGGCTTCCGCGCTCAATGCCGGGTATTTGGCCATCTGCATATTTTGCAAGGCGCGCGCCAGTGTTTCGTCGGCTTTACGAATGCTGTTGGCGTGCGTGGTCGCGAACTCGTCCTTCGTGATATTGTCGGCGTATTGCTGCACTTCGTCAAGATCTGCCTTCACGTCGTAGCCTGTGTCAGCCGCCTTCGCCTCAACAGCGCGCGTCAACTTTTCAAGCGCCGCGTTGGCATAATCGTGATCAAGGCCCATTTTATCCGCGTCATTATTCACATAGTCGATGTACTCGGCTACGGCACCCGTGCTTGCAGCCGGTCCTGCCATGTCCATTTCATCCGTCGTCGCCATAGTATCTGTGTCATCGCGATTCCAGACGAAGAAGTATAGCAGAAGCGCAACAAGGGCCAGAGCGGCCAGAATCCAGGGCCACACGGGCGGTTTCTTTTCAATTTTAATTTCAGCCATAGTATTGTTTGGTTTATACGTAAAACAGTTTGGGTTTATGATTACGGTTATATCCTCAAAAGAACCGTACCATTATATTTCCTGACTATTTCTCCAAAAGTGACAATCAACCGTTCATCTCCGAACACTACCGTCCGTTTTCGGACAGTTTTCAAACAATGAATTTTAATAGGTAGCTGACAATCATTGAACAAAATTTATGGCACGGCCTTTTAAAAAACTAAAAGTGTAATCCGTTCAAAAAAAGAACAATCCTAATCTTTGTGCCTTTGGATGCCTCGGGGCGCCCCGCTTTGTGCCTTTACCGCAACTATCCAACACCCCAAACTATGCTAACCAATTACTTCAAAATTGCCTACCGCAACCTGATCCGCAACCGCGTGTTCAGCGGCATCAACATCGTTGGACTCGGTCTGGGCGTTGCGGCCTTTGTCTTTATTTTGGAGTACGTTAGTCTGGAAAAGAGCGTAAATCAGTTTCACGCCAATATCGACCAAATGTATCGAATGGTCAACGTGGGACAAGACGGTGCTTCGTAGCCCGAGATCGAACCCGGCTACGCGCCGATTATGGAAGAAAAGTTTACTGAGATTGATGCCTATTGTCGCTTCGCCGAAGGTATTGCCACGGGCGTCGTTCAAAAACCCAATAGCGAAACCTCTTTCCGGGAGCAAGCCATTGGCTACGCCGATGGTAATTTCTTTACCTTTTTTAGCTTTCCGCTACTAAGTGGCAAGGCGATGGCCTTGGGGGAGCCGAACACCTTATTTATCTCAGAATCGACATCCCGGAAGTATTTTGGTAAAGATCCGGCTATGGGCAAAACCCTAATTTTGAACAATCAATTCGGTGCCACCACGTATATCGTAGCGGGCGTGTACACCGACATGACCGACCAATCCGATATTCGCTTCGATATGATTTTCTCACTCGAAACGCTGAAAAACCCATCCAATCAAAACCAAAACGACTGGGTACGGCCAGGAAATCTGGACTCGGGCTACATCAATACTTTCTTTTCTTTGAAAAAGGGATTGGAATACTTGCCTCTCGAAAAGAAACTCACTACCCTGCGCGATGAACTAAACGACGACAAAGACGGCGTAAAATTCCGGCTACAACCGCTCAAGAATATGCACCTGGCGGCCTCTTTCAACGAAACTTTGCCGACGCTGGGCAACGTGAAGTACGTCTATATACTGGCGGGGATTGCTTTGCTGATTCTGCTGATCGCCTGGTTTAATTACGTCAATCTTTCCACAGCCAATGCCCTCAAACGGGCGGGCGAAGTGGGCGTTCGTAAAGTGGTAGGGGCCACGCAGGGCAATCTCGTGGCGCAGTTTCTGGGCGAATCGCTGCTCACCAACGGGTTAGGTTTTGGCCTGGCATTTATACTGTTAATCTCATTGCAGCCATTTTTTGTGGAAATGATCGGCAAAGATGTGTCGCTGGAAGTGCTGCGTGAAACGCCCGTATGGGCCTATGGTCTGGGAATGCTGATCGCGGGAACGTTGCTGTCGGGATTGTATACGGCCTGGGTGCTTTCCAGATTCAAGCCCATCGAAACGCTGAAAGGCAAAGTAAGTAGCAATAGTCGCGGCGTTTGGCTGCGCAAGGGCCTGGTTGTGGGCCAGTTTGCCATCTCGACCGCCCTGATTTTGGCTACCATCGTGATTTACACGCAGCTACGGCATATGCAAAACCTGGATTTGGGCATCAAGACCGAGCAGATGCTGGTGATTCCGGGGCCGTCGCTGGGCAAAGACAGTACGTTCACCGCCCGCCGCAACAGCTTCGCCCAGGCGCTGGCGCAGCAAAGTATTGTGAAGGAATACGCACTTTCCGGTAGCGTGCCGAGTCGTTATTACAACTTCCAGACTTCGGGCTTCACCCAACCCGGCTCGCGGCCCAAAGACGAATTGAAATCGTATGCTTTTGCCATCATCGGCGATCGCTACCTGCCCGCCTATGGCATTCCGCTGGTGGCAGGGCGTAATTTCACGCCCCAGGAAACTGCGGTGGACTGGTACAACAACTCCAAGGTAATATTGAACGAGCGGGCGGTAGCCGAGTTGGGCTTCACGTCACCCGAGGAAGCCGTGCGCGCCAAAATAAAGTGGGACGAGCGCTACCTGGAAGTGATTGGCGTGACAAAAGATTACAACCACAGGAGCGCCCGGACCAGCATTGATCCGATGATTTTTTATCCTTAAAACAACGGCGCTTATTATAGCCTCCGCCTCACGTCCGACCGCATGGGCGACAAGGTGGCGTCGCTGGAAAAACTGTACAAAACCTATTTCCCCGGTAATCCCTTCGAGTATTTTTTCCTGGACGAAAGTTACCAAAAGGCCTACGTGAGCGAACAGCAGTACGGACAGATATTCTCCGTCGCGGCGCTGTTGGCTATTTTTATTGCCTGTCTGGGTTTATTTGGTCTGGCGACATTCACGGTAGAAGGCCGGACGAAGGAAATTGGCGTGCGTAAGGTATTGGGCGCCAGCGTAGCGAGTGTCGTGGTGCTACTCAGCAAGGATTTCCTAAAACTCGTGGGCGTAGCCATTATCATTGCCTCGCCCGTGGCAGCTTATTTCCTGAATGGGTGGTTGCAGGATTTCGCCTACCGCATCGACATCGCGTGGTGGGTGTACGCGCTGGCCGCGCTGCTGGCCGTGTCCATCGCCTTTGTAACGGTCGGCTACCAGTCCATCAAAGCCGGGCTGATGAATCCGGTGGATTCGCTGCGGTCGGAGTAGCGAAACGTAGCGCCGCTTACCCCGTGTGCCCTACGGCTCGCTCCACCACTTTGTCGAGCGTGAGTCCCTGCACGATGATCGAGAAAATGACGACGAAGTAGCAGCTCGACAGAATGAGCTCGCGGTAGGGTGATTCTGGCAGCGTGAGGGCCATCGCCACCGAAATGCCGCCCCGCAGGCCCGCCCAAGTCAGGATGGAAAGGTTGGCCGGTGTGATTCGCCGAAGCATGACCACCGCGGGCAAAGACACGCTGACTACCCGGGCGATGAGCGTAATTACGATTGCGAT
>JBBSSJ010000161.1:0-10874 GCA_038242095.1 Cytophagales bacterium | reverse complement strand
TGGAAGAAGTGTGAGGACTTTGCCCGGAAAAATGGCTATGACAATGTCGACTACCTGCTGGAATCGATCATTCACAAGAAGGATTCCTTCAACGCGCTATTGATTATTGACGAACTGGGAGCGGAACTGGAAACCGTCCTGATCAGCAAATTCAAGTTCCCGGTGGAGGTCATAACCTTGAAGCGACATCAGAATTCAGCCGGGAAAATACTCTACGAGTTTAAGCCTTTCCTCAACGAGGTCACCGAGGATACGGGGAAGGTGGATATTTCCGAAATCGACACCATCGTGGTACCGGCCCGGGAAGATGGCTTCAACGAGGTTTTTTTAGGTGAAAACTGCTGGTATGCCATCCGGCTCAATGCCTCCATGATTCCAAAAATAAAATACATTGCGGCTTACCAGACGGCCCCTATCTCCGCCATAACCTACCTGGCTGAAATCAGAGTCATTGAGCAGTACGAGGACACCAATAACTACATTCTGCACTTTTTGAACCCAGCCGAGAAAATTAAAAAGGTACCCCTGGGAAAATCAAAAGGCAAGGCTCCTCAGAGTCCTCGATACTCATCTAGGGACAAAATTTTAAGTGCTGATTCGTTAGATAGCGTGTTTTAACTGAATATCTCTTCCATAGCCCTTGCCGCCCCCATGCCTTGCCTGATTCCGAAGCTTAAAACTATATAAGAGATAAATTCTCCTTGAAAAGGGTAATTAATACATTTCGGCCGACTGGCCGCTGCAAATAATCCGCTACAAACCTCCGGTCAGACTTGGATGGCTATTGCCATTGCGTTGAATGTTTACAGGTTTCTCACTCGGAGAGGAAAGGAGTTTCGGCCTATGCAGGTGAAGCGCGTAGTGGAATCTTTCAACTGATAGATTGGGACTCAGCCCGGATATTTTACCATTCTTCGTGTAGCCGGAGAGGTACACTCTTATGTAGGATGATTCTAGGGTAGAACACTTTCTTAGATGTCCACCGACCCTACAGCGCTGGCTGCCAAGTTCGCCGCATCCAAGAATATTGGATCGACGGCCACGGCTGGATCAAAGCCGACTTCACCGAACCCGATGAAGCTCAGATCAACCGCGTCTTCCTAATGGGCGCCATCAAAGTGCAGCTCGAAATCCAAACGGTGGGCGCGCACTGGCTGACCTACGCCGATTATAAAATCGCTGATTTGCAGAAGCGAACGGAATAATCTTTGGAAGGGCGGGCCAACCGGTCCGCCTTTTCTGCTTAAATGTACCCTGCCCCCCTCGCTCTGCCTTGGCCATCGCATTCGTCGACGAGCGACACCAAAGATTATACTGATTTTGTATCGCGGTCGGCCCCAGCCGACCGCGATAATTTTTTACCGCTTGATATGTTTTTTGTTAATTGTTAACGAATTTCAATAGTATTACTTCTGGATTGATATTCACTCCCTAATCCCCTCTTTACTAGTACGCTGCATTTCTATACCCAATCCTGAGACTGCATTACCAAAGTAACCTTCAATCAATAGCTAACCTCTAACTCTAAAATCCATGAAACCAACTTTTTTACTACTGGCATTTACTCTCATACACATATCGATCATGGCACAATCAGTTGAAGATTCAAGTCGTGTCGTAGTTCCCGAGAAGGTTAAAGCTTCGATTCCTGATACAGCTCCTAAGAAGGATCAAGGTTCAGATAAAACAAAACCCCCAATTGAGGATGTGTACGCACAAAAGACTGCATTTGTAATTGGAGGTGGACCGGGAATTTTTATCGGTAGAATGTACGATAATCCTTTTGTTAATAGGATTAATGGAAATGTTCACATTTCTCCTAATGACCTTGCGAATAAAGTATTGGCCAATTTATCATTTGGCATTTCATACACATTTATTACTAAAACATTCATTTCAAATGGGTTTGTTGTAGGGAGTGATGGCGAAGTAATAGCCTACAAAAGAACAGTCGAAAAACCTCAGGGTATCTCGGCTATTTTATAGGTAAACCCTCTTACACTTGCCAATGACTCCTTCAACGCAAGTTCAAGCGTTAATATAGGGATTGGTCTTGGACATAAATGGGGAGGAGGCTTTGCTGCTTACGCAGTAGCTGACTTTGTGGGATTAAGGCAACCTAGGAAGTCATTTATTGATATATATGGGAATACAAAACAGCCTTATAAAATAAATGGTGATACCCAATATACTTTCGACATCAAGGACGAAAATATATTTAAAACACAATACTACGCCGTGGTTGGGTTCAAGCTAGTCTATTCGATTGATATGTTTAGCAAATTTAAATTATTGTCTCAATCTATTGAAAATCAGAAATCTAGTACCCAAGAGGAATTAAAAAAGAAAGAGAAAGAGGAAACAAAATAGGTTTATTATAGGCCTTTCCGTGGACTCTATACTCAGCACACCTTACGACAGCCATCGCCTTCATCGACGAGCGAAACCAAAGATTATACCGAATCAACAGCGCGAGCGGCCCCAGCCGCTCGCGCTGTTTTTATGACCACAACTATCGTTTTTCATTAACTAGTAACGAATTTCGTTATTTTGACATATCTTGGCAAACGATTCGAAAACAGGGACAGACATGGAGCAGCAAGGGTTTTCTTTCAAGATTTTACGGGAGCAGCGCGGTTTTAGCCTCGCCCAGGCGGCGGAGCTGCTGCATATGGACCTGACGCTGGTCAGCCGCATCGAGAACGGGGTACGCCGGCCGACCCGCCAACAATTGATGAAGCTGGCCGACTTGTACCAGCTCGACGCCGACGCGCTTTTGGTGGACTGGCTGAGCGACAGGGTCTTTCATGAGTTGGAAGGGGAACGGCTGGCCGGGCGGGTGCTGCAAGCCGTTGAGTTGAAATTTTTAAATACCAATCATTAAGCCTATTGAATGAACCATACCCAACACAATCAGATCGTTAATTTTATTTGGGGCGTGGCCGACGACGTACTCCGTGATGTGTACGTGCGCGGCAAATACCGGGATATTATCCTGCCTTTTACGGTGTTACGCCGCTTGGATGCTATTCTGGAAGGCACCAAAGAAGATGTGCTGGCGCGGCACACGCAGCTGAATGAAATGAATATCGAGAACCAGGAGTTGCAGCTGCGGCGCGTGGCCGGGTACCCGTTTTACAATATTTCGCGCTTCACGTTCAAGAAGTTGCTCAACGATCCGGCCAATATCCGGCAGAATCTGGAAAACTATCTGGATGGGTTCAGCGCCAATGTGCAGGACATCATCATTAAGTTCAAGCTGCGCAATCAGTTCGACACGCTGGAAGATGCCAACATTACTTTCCCGTTGATCGAGAAGTTTACGTCGTCGTATATCAACCTGAGTCCGCTCCCCACACCCCAGCACGAAGGGTTGAGCAATTTGGGTATGGGCTACGTCTTCGAGGAGCTAATCCGTAAGTTCAACGAGGAGAACAATGAGGAAGCCGGGGAGCACTTCACGCCCCGCGAGATTATCCAGCTGATGACGCACCTAATTTTTGAGCCGATCAAGGAGAAGCTGCAGGCGGGTACCTACCTGATCTACGATCCGGCTTGCGGCAGCGGCGGAATGCTGACGGAGGCTGAAAAGTACGCCAAACGCATCAACCCGGACGCTCAATTTCGATTGTACGGCCAGGAGGTGAATCCCGAAACCTACGCAATTTGTAAGGCCGATTTGCTGATCAAAGACGAAGATCCTGACAATATCAAGTTTGGCTCGACGCTGTCCAATGATGGTTTTCCCAACCTGAAATTCGATTTTATGTTCTCCAATCCGCCCTACGGCAAGGCGTGGAAGAACGACCTGGGCAGTATTGTGGACGACAAGAAGAAGGGCGAGATCATCGACGCGCGTTTCAAGGTGGGCGTCCCGCGTGTGTCGGACGGCCAGTTGTTGTTCCTGCAAAATATGGTGCACAAGATGAAGGCGGAATCGGATCTGGGCAGCCGGATCGCTTCGGTGCATAATGGCTCGGCGCTGTTCACGGGTGATGCGGGCGGCGGGGAGTCGGAAATTCGGAAGAACTGGCTGGAAAACGATTGGCTGGAAGCGATTGTGCAGCTTCCCAACGGGATGTTTTACAATACGGGTATCTCAACCTACATCTGGATTGTTACCAACCGCAAGGAGCCGCGCCGGAAAGGAAAGGTCCAGCTGATCGATGCGTCGCAGATTTTCCAGAAGATGCGCAAGAATATGGGTGCGAAGTCCAATGAGTTCAGCGCGGCGCAGATCCAGCAGATTACGGACTTGTACTTGAATTTCGAGGAAACGGACGTTTCCCGCATTTTTGATACGACCGATTTTGGCTATTACAGCATTACGGTGGAGCGGCCACTGCGCCTGGCGTTTGAATTGTCCGACGAACGGGTGGGTACCCTGGCGGGTGTGGGGGATTTAGCCCCCGTCCTGGCTGATTTGCAGGCCGTGTTCGGTAAAGAAGAACAGCTTGATTTTAATCGGCTGGATAAGGCGCTTACCAAAGCGCTCAAAGCCCGCAAAATGAAGCTGACGGCCAAGGGCCTCAAACAGATCATGGACGCTATCAGCTACAAGCACGAAGACGCCGCGCCGGTTATCAAGCAGGTGAAGGACGGAGAGACTAGCTACCAGCCGGATTCTGATTTACGAGATAGTGAGTCGATTCCCCTCAAAGAGGATATCCAGGAATACTTCGCGCGGGAGGTGCTGCCGTTTGTGCCGGATGCCTGGATCGATCACAGCCGAACGGCCATTGGCTATGAGGTATCTTTTACCAAAATTTTCTACCAGTATCAGCCCTTGCGTGAGTTGGCCGACATCACCGCCAATATTCTGGCGTTGGAAGCCGAAACGGACGGACTAATTAAAGAGATTATCGCATGACGGAAAGTATCCCCTACGAAGCGTATAAAACCACAAGAGTATCTTGGTTGCCAAGAATTCCTGAGCACTGGGCATTGAGGAAGAACAAATACATTTTTTCAGAGATAAATGAGCGAAGCGAGACTGGCAATGAAGAGCTGTTAGCTTTGAGCAAATACTATGGATTGATACCAAGGAGTGAACTTTCAACCGAGAAGGAAGTATTAGCAAATTCTTTAATTGGATATAAAATATGCGATAAAAGAGATATGGTATTGAACAAGTTACAGGCATGGAACGGCATTTTGGACATTTCAAAGTACAACGGTTTAGTAAGTCCTGATTACTCTGTTTATAGAATCAAGATTGATATTTCAGTACGATTCCTATTTTACCTTTTTAGAACCAGACTATATATCTCTGAATTCAGGAGAAATTCATCAGGTGTGGGTGAAGGATTTTTTAGATTGTATTCTCCTGAATTTTTTAACATTTCGAGTATAGTACCCCCACTTTCCGAACAAAGATCCATCGCCGATTTTCTGGATCATAAAACTGCCCGTATTGACAATGCGGTCAGTAAAAAGAAACAGCTCATTGCCTTGCTTCATGAGCAAAAGGAGGCACTAATTAATCGGGTCATTACTAAGGGTTTAGAAGGTAAGACTGACCATTGGGAGCGGAAGAAGTTGAAGTATGTGGCAGCAATAAACCCGTCAAAGCGTTTGGAAATGTCTGATGATGACGAAGTTGTTTTTTTACCGATGGAAAAGGTTTCGGTGGATGGAATAGTAGATTGTTCTTTAAGAAGGAAAGTAGCGGAAGTGAAATCTGGATTTACTTATTTTCGAAAAGGAGATGTAATATTAGCTAAAATAACTCCATGTTTTGAAAATGGAAAAGGAGCAAATCTTTCAGAATTAGAAACCTTAAATGGTTTCGGTAGTACTGAATTTCATGTACTGCGGCACACGAAAAGTGTTATTCCTGAATATTTATACTCCATTATTCATTCTGAACATTTTAAATCTCAGGGTGAAAACTTTATGATAGGATCTGCTGGTCAAAAAAGAGTCCCCACAAGTTTTGTTGCAAATTTTTCCATTGGGATTCCCCCACTCACCGAGCAAGCCGAAATCGTCGCCCACATCGAAACCGAAAACCAGAAGATAGACACCACCGTTAGCCGCATCGAACAGGAGATTGAACTCCTAAAAGAATACCGCACTACTCTAATCGCCAGCGCGGTCACGGGAAAAATTAACGTATTAGAGAAAGTTTATGCCCTCCAAAACTAATGAAGAGTCCCTCGAAGCGCTGATCGAAGCGCACCTGACGGGACCCCAAGCGGGCTACACCACAGCCTACCCCACCGACTACGACCGCGAGCTCTGCCTGATGCCGCGGTCAGTATGGGCGTTCATCGAGCGCACCCAGCCCGAAACCTACGCCACGCTCCAACGGCGCGGCCCGGCAAAGTTTATCAAGCGCCTGGCCGACCAGGTGAAGCAGCGCGGCGTGATCGATGTGCTGCGCAAGGGCGTGAAGGATCTGGAACTGACGGTATACCTATACTACAAGCAACCGGCCTCGAATCTGAACGCCACAGCGACGGCCAACTACGAGGCTAATAATTTTGGCGTCAGCCGCCAGTTGCATTACTCTCTGGCTAATCAGAATAGTCTGGATCTGGCTCTGTTTATCAACGGTCTGCCAGTGGCCACCTTCGAGCTAAAAAACCCGTGGACGGGCCAAACGGTCAAGAATGCCATCCGTCAGTACCAGCAGGACCGCGACCCCAGGGAGCCGCTTTTTGCGTTCGGCCGTTGCGTGGTTCATTTCGCGGTCGATCCTGAGTTGGTATACATGACTACCCATCTGCGGGGCAAGGACACGACTTTTCTACCTTTCAACAAGGGCGACGGCGACGGAGCGGGCAATCCGGTCAACCCACACGGACTGAAAACGGCTTACCTGTGGGAGGAGATTTTGCCAAAAGACCGCCTGGCTAACATCATCGAGAATTACGCCCAGCAAATCACGGAAACCGACGAAGACACGGGCAAACAGAAAAAGAAGCTGATCTTTCCGCGCTACCACCAGCTGCGCGTAGTGGATAAGTGCCTGCGCCACGCCCAAGCGCACGGTACCGGTCAACGGTACCTGATCCAGCATTCGGCGGGTTCGGGCAAGTCGAACTCAATTACCTGGCTGAGTCATCAGCTGGCGAACCTGCACGATGCGTCTCACACCGATACGGTATTTGATTCGGTGATTGTGGTGACGGATCGGCGGGTACTGGATAAGCAGATCCGCGACAATATCAAGCAGTTTGGCCAGGTGGAAGGCGTGGTGGAAGCGATTACGCAGGGCAGCCAACAACTGAAACAGGCTTTACTAGATCGCAAGAAGATCATTATCACCACCATCCAGAAGTTCCCGCACATCTGCGACGAGATCGGTACGCTGACCGGCCACCGCTTTGCGTTGCTGATCGACGAAGCCCACAGCAGCACCAGCGGCGAAACGGCCGCGAAGATGAACGCCACGTTGGCGCAGCCCCAGGACGACGACGATGAGCGGGAGTACACGACGGAAGACCTGGTAAACGAAGCCATCGAGAACCGTAAGTTGCTCAAAAACGCCAGCTACTTCGCGTTTACGGCCACGCCCAAAAACAAGACGCTGGAATTATTCGGCCAGGAAACCCCTGATGGGAGGTTTAAGCCGTTTGACCTGTATTCCATGAAACAGGCCATCGAGGAAGAGTTTATTCTGGACGTGCTGAAAAACTACTCGACGTATCGTTCTTTCTACAAGTTGAATAAGTCGGTAGAAGACAATCCGTTGTTTGAAACTCGCCAGGCGCAGCGCCAACTCCGCGAGTACGCCGAGAGCCACCCGTATTCGATTAAGGAGAAGGCCAAGATTATGCTCGATCACTTCGAGGGCCACACGCGCAAGCGCATTAACGGCCAGGCCAAAACGATGGTGGTTTGTAAATCGATCAAGAGTGCCATCCGCTATTTCTTTGCTTTCAAGGAGCTACTGCGGGAGCGCGACTCGCCGTACAAAGCCATTGTGGCATTTTCGGGGAAGAAGGATCTCGACGGCCAGGAGTACGACGAAGCCAGCTTGAACGGATTTTCGGGCAATGATATTCCGACCGTCTTCAAGCGCAGCGAGTACCGATTTTTGATCGTGGCCGAGAAGTTCCAGACGGGCTTCGATCAGCCATTGTTGCACACGATGTACGTGGACAAGAAGCTTTCCGACGTGCAGGCGGTGCAGACGCTCTCCCGCCTAAATCGCGCGCTCAAACCGGATAAGGTAGATACGTTTGTGCTGGATTTCTTCAATGAAGTGGAGCACATCCAGGAGGCATTCGAGGATTACTATACCACCACAATCCTTAGCGAAGCGACGGACGCCAATAAGCTCAACGACCTGCAAACGGCCCTGGACGAAGCTCAGGTGTACACCCTGGACGACGTGACGAACTTCACGGACTTGTATTTCAACAACGCCGACCGCAGCGAACTGGAACCGATCCTGGACGTCCGCGCGGCGTATTTCCGTGAGTCGCTTAGTGAAGATGAACAGATCCATTTCTACGTAAAAGCCAAGTCATTCGGCCGGACGTACGCTTTCCTTTCCAAAGTTCTCACGTTCAACAATCCGTATTGGGAGCGGGTATACTGGTTCCTGAAATACCTGATGCCCAAGATTGCCCCGGCGCAGGAAGAAGCGATAGACCAAGGAATTCTGGAAGCCATCGAACTAGATTCCTACCGCCTGAGCCGTACCACAAGTCAGGATATCAGCCTGACCGGTGGCCAGGAACTCGACCCCAGCCCGCCCACCACACGCGGCAGCAGGAGCGAAGCCGAACTGGAAGGGTTGGAAGCGATCGTCAACGACTTCAACACCCGTTTCGGCGTGGATAAATGGTCTGACGACGACAAGCTAAAAACCTTCCTGTTTGAGCAGCTACCAAAAGATATTGCCAACGACGCCCGCACCCAAAGTGCCATGCGCGTCGCTTTCGATACCAACGACCAGCAAAACGCCAGAATCACCTCCGACCAAAAGGTGGAACAAATGATGCAGGAAGTCATCTTCGAATACACTGACCTATACAAAAAATTTACCGACGACCCCGACTTCAAACGCCAATACCAGGACTTTATATTCAACAAGCTGTGGCAGCAGACGGGAAGCACTGGGGCGGGACGGTAGAGTTTTATTCCTCAAATAAATTATTCAAAAATGGAAAAGAAAAGATTTTCTGAGAGAGAAGGACACGGACCGGACGAAAAGCCAATAACTATTCGAAATGAGGCTCCCAAAGAATTGAGAGACTATTTGCCAAGAATCGTTTACAAAGTAGGCCAATCGTCTGAAAGTTTAAGAGAACTCATTTGTGATGAATTGAGAACATCGCCTGACTATGACAATAATTGGGGTGTCCCAAATATCAGATCTGAAATCGACTACCTATTAGAAACCTGCGAGTGGTATCAAGTTTATGATATTATTGAGGCAATTACGGAAGCAATTCCGAATAAAGTTGAATTTGAAAATGAAGTTAACGAATACTTTAAACTGAAAGGAATAGGCTGGAAGCTTGAAAAAGGAGTGATTCTATTTCGGGGTGATAATGCTTTCGAGCTCACTTTGGAAAAATCAAAGAAGGTGCTAGAAAATAGTGGTAAAACAACCGCTAGTAATGAATTGAAGGAAGCAATATCAGATTTGTCTCGCAAACCCGATGCTGATATTACCGGTGCAATTCAGCACGCAGCAGCAAGTTTAGAGTGTTTAGCCCGAGAATCCTCAGGTAGTGGAGCAACACTTGGAAAGCTTATTAAAAAACACAAATTATCAATACCTAAACCTTTGGATGGGGTAATTGATCAAATTTGGGGATATGCGTCAAATAATGGACGACATCTACTTGAAGCAAATCCACCAACCTTTGAAGAAGCGGAATTGTTGGTTGGCCTTTCAGCATCCATCGTCACCTACTTAGCAAGAAAACTACCGAAAGAAAATTCTGGTGAATTAGATGATAATTTATCAGTTTAAGTTTTCTCAAATTATACTCAGCTATTTAGCCGCCCAATTCATGAACCCTATCAGTAAAAGAACACGAATGGAGTTTCAAGAATTTTTGGTGATATATACATTACGAGAAATTGAAGTTCTATTTGCAAATCATGACCTTTTTCCGAAACACTTACCAGATAATCAGCTTCCACCAGGACAACGCCGTGGCCGAGTTGAGCAGTATTATGCAAATATAGATTGGGACTGTTATAATGATGTTAGAAAGGTTTTAGATGTTTTTGAAGAAATACTGGACAAATTACTGGATGATATAAATAGTGATTCACAATATATATTAACTATAATTGAAGGTTTAGAAAAAACTTTTAAAAGATTAGTTAAGAGTTTAGAAAGGGACGGCTTCAAATACATGGATGGTAGAATTGCAACAGGACCTTTAATAAAAATCAAACTCGATCATGATGCAATAGGTATATTGGAATCTCGGCAATTTGATGAGTATGTCAATCGGATAAAAGCTTCGATAGAGGATGACCCAGCTTTGGCAATTGGTTCAACAAAAGAGCTAGTTGAAGCAGTACTGAAAACTATTTTAACGAGTCTTGAAAACGTAGATTTTGACAAGGATGATGATATTCCTAAGCTTCTCAGAAAGGTACAGAAGGGATTGAAACTAACACCAGATAGTATTGATAGTGCTGCTAGGGGAGCGGAAATAATCAGAATACTTTTGAGTAATCTTGGATCAGTAGTTATTAAACTTGCAGAGCTTAGAAATCTGTACGGTACAGGTCATGGCGTTGAGAAGAAGAGAAATAGACTTGTTGCGACACTATAAATCAGTTTTTTACGTAAAAGTTCCAAAGGCCAGCGCATACTTCTAAGGTGTCATCGTACTTTGCAAAGTCACGTATTCTGAGCCGATCAGACATGATTCGGTATCGTTTCAATCCTC
>JBBSSJ010000160.1:0-10954 GCA_038242095.1 Cytophagales bacterium | reverse complement strand
GGCGGTGGGTGAGGTGGAGTTTGTACTCCGCTCAACCCAAACGTTGGACGAAGTCGTGGTTCAGGCCAATTCTACCACGATTGATCGGATGTCGCCGATTCATACAGAAATCATTACAAGCCGTGCCCTGGCGAAAGCCGCCTGTTGCAACCTCTCCGAAAGTTTCGAAACCAATGCCTCCGTGTCAGTTTCGTACGCCGATGCTGTAACGGGTTCGAAGCAGATTCAGATGCTGGGACTGAATGGCACGTACATTCAAACCAACGTCGAGAATATTCCGAGTATCCGGGGCCTGGGTACGACTTTCGGGCTGAATTTTATTCCCGGTACCTGGATCGAGTCCATCGACGTGGGCAAAGGCGCGGGTTCGGTCGTGAACGGCTACGAGTCGATGACGGGGCAGATTAACGTCGAGCTGCAAAAACCTGATAGCCGCGAGAAACTGTACGCCAACGCTTACGTCAATAATTTTGGTCGCACTGAGTTGAATCTCAATCTGGCCCACCAGCTCAACGACAAATGGAGCGCTGGGCTGCTGACCCACGCCAGTACCCTCCGCAACCGTGTCGACAACAACGGCGATGGCTTTCTGGACCTACCGCTTTACACGCAATACAACGCCGTGCAGCGCTGGAAATACCAGGGTGAGAAGCTGATGGCGCAATTTGGCGTGAAAGCCCTGCACGAAGACCGTACGGGCGGTCAGACTAATTTTGACCCCGAGCAGCGCCCCAAACCCGGCCCGAATGGTTCGCCATTGTATGGTTTTGGGGCCAAAATCAATCGGGTGGAGTTATTTTCCAAAACCGCAAAACTGTTTCCTAACCAGCCGTACCGAGGGCTGGGGTTGATTTTGAACGCCTCCGTTCACGACCAGCAGTCGTACTTCGGGTATACGCCTTACAACGGTCGGCAACAGACGCTGTATGGTAATCTGATTTATCAATCCATCATCGGTAACACCAACCACGCCTTCAAAACCGGGGTAAGTTATTTGCTAGACGACTACAACGAGCGCTACCGCGATACGACAATGCTCAGGACGGAGTCGGTACCGGGGGCGTTTTTTGAATACACTTACAACAACCTCGACAAGTTTACGCTCGTAGCTGGCTCGCGGGTCGACTTCCATAATTTGTACGGGACGCAGTTTACACCGCGCTTGCACATGAAATACCAACTCGATGGCAACACGGCGTTGCGAATGTCGGCGGGGCGTGGCTTCCGGGTCGCCAATCCTTTGGCCGAGTACTTCGGCAATCTGGTGAGTTCGCGGGCGGTGGTGTTCAGCGAGAAAATCCGGCCGGAAATTTCGTGGAATTACGGGGCAAGTCTGACGCGCGACATCCACTGGTTTGGTACGCACGGCTCGCTGGTGCTGGACTATTTCCGTACTGACTTCCAAAACCAACTCATTGCCGACGTGGAGCATCCCGGCTTTTTGTATTTTTACAATTTGCACGGCAAAGCGTACGCTAACAGCTTTCAGGCTGAGGTGAACCTGACGCCAGTGAAGCGGCTGGAACTGAAATTGGCCTACCGGCTCTTCGATGTGAAGCAGACGATGGGCGCACCCCTGGGGGAAAACGTACTGCTGCCGCGCATGATGGTCAACCGCGACCGGGTGCTCTTCAATGCGGGTTACGCGCTGCCCTATGACAAGTGGAAATTCGACTTTACCGCCCAGTGGAACGGCAAGCGCCGCATTCCCAGCCTCGATCCGAGCTACGACCATACTACGTACGTCGATATGCCGACCGACCTAGCGCCGGCGTTTTTTACCCTGAACGCCCAGGTCACGCGGTCCTTTGTTAAGTGGGATGTGTACGTGGGCGGGGAGAACCTGGGCAACTACCGGCAGGCCAATCCCATCATTGGGGCAAACGACCCGTTTGGGCAGCGCTTCGACGCGGGCATCGTGTGGGCTCCCGTGGTAGGCCGGACGATTTATGCGGGCATACGTTATAAAATCAAACGCTGAGCCGCCATGAGATTAGAGATAAAAAACATGGTGTGTGACCGCTGCATCAAAGTAGTGCGTGACGAACTGGAAGCCCTTGACCTGGTGGTGGAGCAAGTGGAGTTAGGTTCAGCGCAAGTTGAAGGTGAACTTTCCGTTGAAAAGGAGCAGGAAGTAAGGGCGAGACTGCAAGCGAACGGGTTCGATCTTTTGGAAGATTTACGATTGGTACTGGTCGAGAATATCAAGAAACTCATCATCGATGAAGTACAACATTTGAAAGGAAAGAAGCCCGCCAGTATGAATTTCTCGGAATACTTATCCCAAAAGTGCGGCTATGAATATTCGTATCTGAGTCATCTTTTTTCTGCCGAAGCCGGCCAAAATATCGAGCGGTATATTATCAACCAAAAAATAGAAAAAGTAAAGGAATGGCTTTCCTATGGCGAACTCACCCTTAGCGAAATCGCTTGGCGCTTAGGGTACAGCAGCGCGGCGCACCTCGGCAATCAGTTCAAAAAAGAAACCGGACAAACGCCGGGACAATTTAAAAAAGGAGCGGTGTCGGGAAGGAAGGCGTTGGATAGAGTATAGGAAGGAGGAAAGGTACAAAGTAGTAAAGTACGCCAGGCAAAATGCCTAAACAACTAAACAATCAATCAAATCAATTAAACCAATCAAATTATGAAAATCACCTTGTTATCTATGTTTTTTGCCCTTACGTTATCCTTCGGTTTCGCGCAAAGCGGCGAGAAGGAAGTGAAAATTAAAACGTCGGCGATTTGCGAAATGTGCAAAGAGCGTTTGGAACGCAATTTGGGCTTGTCCAAAGGCGTTAAGTACGCCAACCTCAATCTTGACGATAAGGTCATGACGAGTAAGTACAATCCCAAGAAAACCGACGTGGCCTCCATCAAAGAAACCATCGTGAACACAGGTTATGATGCAAACGACGTGGTGGCCGACCAAAAAGCACACGACAAACTGCCCAAATGTTGTCAGAAGTCAGCGGCCGCGCACAGTGACATGAAGCACTAAGGCAAGAAGGCAAACTTGAATAACGGGCAGGCGTAAGTCTGCCCGTTTGCTTTTGGGACTGGCGTACTTTTTTAGGATGAGGGCTTTTACAACCAGACAAAACCACAACTATGAAAGCAGCGATCATCGAGCACTATGGCTCGCCCGACGAATTTAAAATAAAAGACCTCCCTACGCCCGAGATTGGTAAGGGCGAAATCCTGATTCGCAATCGCGCCTCGTCGGTCAACCCCATCGACACCATTGTGCGGAAGGGAACGATCAAGCTGGTGAGCGGACTAATTGGCGACCAGCTTTTAGGCAGCGATTTCAGCGGTACCGTCATTGCTACCAAAAGCAAAAAATTCAAAGTCGGCGACGAAGTTTTTGGCCTGAACAGCGCCATCAAGGGAGGCTCCTACGCCGAGGAAATCGTGGCCGACGCGGAACACGCGGCGCTAAAACCTGAGGGACTGAGTTTTATCGAAGCGGCCACGCTGCCTTTGGTGGGGCTTACCGCGTGGCAGGGCATGGTGGACGACGGCAAACTGAAATCGGGCGACCGCGTGCTGATTACGGGTTGCACGGGTGGCGTGGGTTTTGTGGCCGTGCAAATCGCCAAAGCCCTTGGTGCCCACGTCACGGGTACCTGTAGCGCCAAACACATGGAGTTTGCCAGGTCGCTGGGAACCGATGAAGTCATTGCTTACGACCAGAGTGAAGTACCCAAAAACCAGAAATTCGACTTGATTTTCGACGCCAGCGGTCACTATACGATCAGCGACATGAAGGGGAACCTGACGGACGACGCTATGTTCGTGACCACGAAGGGCGGGGCGGATAGTCTGAAAGGTGCCTTCGATGCCGCCACCGATATGATTTTCCAGAAACGCATGAAAATCGTGCGTATGGATATGGACGACGACGACCTGGAAAAACTAGCCGAGCTGGTGAACGAGGGCAAACTCAAACTGCATATCGCTAAGACGTTTCCGTTAGAACAAATCGCGGCGGCGCATCGGATGCTGGAGGACGAAAGTTTTTTGGGCAAGATTGCGATTGAAATAGGCGGTTGAAGCTGATCCGGTGATTATCGCAAACGGAGTACGTGTAAGCAGTAGAGTGCGTTATTTGTCCAGCGAAATGGTTAAGTCGTCCATTTCGCGGGCAATGGTGCCGGGATCGACGCCTTCCTTGATTTTAACGAAAGCATGCTGCTTGCCCGCTGCTTTTTCTCCCGCTTTCCAAACGTTGCTCCCGTCGGCGGCCACGCTCACGTAGCCATCGCGAATGAAATCGAAGTACTTGGCTGAGGCCTTTTCGTCCAACAGCAACACGGCCACCTGATCCCAGGCCGGGCGGCCCGCGAAATTATTGTAAAGTTGGTAGGCGCGGTATACGGGATTGTTTTCCGGCAGTTTACTTTTCAGGTACGCACCGCCCGTCAGGATTTTGTTCCCCACTTCCCAGCCGCAGAAAACCACTTCCTGCGTCCAATTTTCGAGACAATAGACGGTGGACGCCGGATCGGGGCGATAGAAGTTCGCTTCTTTACCTTCGGGGTATTGGCCACCCATGCAGAGCCATTTCTTTACCTTTTTTTGTACAAGTTCTTGTCCGCTTAGCGGAGAAATGCGGTCGCCGGGTGATTGTAGCAAATTCATCAGGCTGGTCAGATGGCCGATGGTGACGATGACCACGGACTGGTCAAGGCTTTCGGCCAACAGCTTACGGTATAGCTGGGCCGATTCCGTGGTTTGTTCAATTCGGGTGAGGTCGTGCGGGAATTCCTCGGCGACCCGCCGGGTGTATTTGGAAAAATGGCGTAGTTTTTCCTGTTTTTTCAGAAAACCAATGGGCAAATTTGGCTTACCGTAGAACGTATTAATGGCATCCGTACAGGTAAGAGACGCACTGTCGTCGCTGGTGACCACCACGCCTAGCAGGTCGATAAGCCCCTTTTTCTCATAGGCGTGGAGCATGGCCAGGGCCTGTACGTCGTCCACGTCGGAGTCGATGTCGGCATCGAGAATGACACGGGTTTGGGCATAACTTGCCATCGAGAAAAGGAGCACGAAGCCCAGCGCCAAGTGTTTCATTTCTGTCTTACCTGGCTTTTTTCGATCGCTCGATATAAAAATCGTCCAATTCTTTCGAATCCTTGTACTTCACGCGCAGGGCGGCGAGGTCTTTGTGCAGCTTGGCCCGGATATTAGCGTAGGCCGGGTCATCATAGACATTCTTCATTTCGTGCGGGTCCTTTTTGCGGTCGTAAAGCTCCCATTCGTCGATATCGTAGTAGAAATGGATAAGCTTGTACTGCTCCGTCACTATCGCGTAGTGGCGCTTTACGGCGTGCTCGCCGGGGTACTCGTAATAGTGATAGTAGGCCGCGTCGCGGAAGTTGGCGGTCTTTCCCCGGAATAGCGGCACCATGCTTTCGCCCTGCATATCAGCGGGCACTTTTACGCCCGCCGCATTCAGGAAAGTAGGGGCAAAATCAAGATTTTGTACCATTTGACTATTGATGCTACCGGCTTTGATCACCCCCGGCCACTTGATCAGCAAGGGCGTACGAAAAGATTCCTCGTAGACAAAGCGCTTGTCGAACCAGCCGTGTTCGCCCAAATAAAACCCCTGGTCGGAGGTATACACGACAATGGTGTTTTTGTCCAGACCGCTCTCTTTCAAATAATCCAGTACTTGCCCGACGCCCTCATCCACGGCGGCGATCGTACCGAGGTAATCCTGCATGTAACGCTGATAACGCCAGCGCATGAGCGCTTCGTCCGACATCTTAGGATAATCCTTTTCAAAATCCCGGCTGATTGGCTGGTAGAACTTCTCCCACTCGGCGCGCTGCGTGGCATCCATTCGGCCTATGTAATTCTCATAGCCAGCAGGCTGACCCATGGGTGTTTTATCCAAGCCCACCTTCTTGACCGTTTCAGGAAACAGCTTGGAATCGTAGGACCAAAACATGTGCTTCATAAGGTTCATCTCAGCGGTTTTGGCGGCGGTTCCGCGCCCTTCGTAGTTGTCGAACAGCGTTTTGGGTTCGGGAAATTTGCGGGAAGTATATTCGGGCAGGTGACGCAGGGCGGGCATCCAGGCGCGGTGCGGTGCCTTATGTAGGTACATCAGCAGGAAGGGCTTCTCGGCCTGACGCTCGGTTTTCAACCAATTGAGCGTCATGTCGGTGATGATGTCAGTTACGTAGCCTTTCACCTTGATGTTGCCCTGCTTTTTAGTGATAAAATCGGGATTGTAGTACTCGCCTTGTCCCGGTAGAATCTTGAATTCATCGAATCCTTTGGGGTTGTTGCCAAAGTGGAGCTTACCAAACATGGCCGTCTGATAGCCCGCCTTTTGCAGTAGCTGCGGGAAAGTCATCTGCGTCGTGTCGAAGGGCGACAGGTTGTCGATTTTGCCGTTGAGGTGGCTGTGCTTGCCCGTCAGAATTACGGCCCGCGAGGGCGAGCAAATGGAATTGGTAACGCTGGCGTTGGTAAACTTCATGCCTTCGTTGGCAATCCGGTCGATGCCCGGCGTCTGAATCAGCTTGTTGTCGTACGCGCTGATGGCCTGGTAGCCGTGATCATCCGACATAATGAATAGTATGTTGGGTGGGCCTGAACCTTGATTTTGCGTGCTCACGTTGCTGTTGCCTGGCCGATTACAGGCAATCATCAGCGATACCAAAAGGCAGGGAACTGCCAGGATTAGCAGAATTTTCTTTTTCATAATCTCAACTTAGCGGGTTATGTTTTTGTGCAACTTAATCCTTTCCATCAGCAATTCCGGTTCGTTGGTAGTGATGTAGTCAAAGCCCTGGGCCAGAAGCCGATCCATGTCGTCCGCCTCATTGACGGTCCAGGCGTTCAGCGCAATGCCATTTCTCTTAGCCTGCTCGATCCATTCGGGATGTTTTTGAAAAACCGAAAAATGATAATCGGCCCCCTGAATACCCTCCGCGCGAAGTTCCTCGGGCGACTTGTCGCCGTTCAAATACTGGGCGGGTACCTCCGGAACAAGGGAATGGATGTGCCGGATCATATCGTAATCGAAGGTGATATACACCACCTTGCTTTGCGCTCCCAATTCCTGAATGAGCTTCACCGCCCGTTCGGCAATGTCTTTGCCGCGTTCCTTGCTCACAGTCGAAGGCTTAATCTCGCAAATCAGACGGGTGGCTTTGTTGTCACGCATCCCGGCCTGAATGTACTCCCGGAGGGTTGGTAATTTTTCGCCGTTTGAGAGCTTGAAAGCAAGCAGGTCGGCGTAGTTGGTTTGCTCGATGGCCAGGTCGTGGTAGTGCGGATCATGGTTGATAATTAAAGAATCATCGGCGGTCATCCGCACGTCGAATTCGCTGCCGGTGCAGCCCAGCCGAATGGCCTCGCGCAACGACGCAATGGAATTTTCAGGGAGCGCATTCTTTTTCCAGGCACCCCGATGGGCGACTACTACGTTATCGGCAAATTTCATATTAGGACGAGAGGTCACGCACGAAGCGGAAATGAATAGTATTATAGCAAAAGGAAGGCTGCGCATCATGTTAAATGTCTTGATTGATTTGGTTTCAAAGTTCATCGAGCAGTTCCTTTACTGGTCGACCTCTCGCTTTTCCTTGCTTTATGAGGTTCATTTCCTTAACCGCCTGTTTCATTTCGGCCACAAGCTGTTGCTGCGTAGGTTCTTCGTAAATATCTTTTTCCATCATTACACGACTTTTACCAAGGGACAACTTTACAACGCAATGAACCACTACTCAATTTCTAGCATCAAGGCATCCAGTTCCCCCTCATCGAGATTAGACTTTGCACTTTTGTCATAAATGGAAAGCAGGTATACCGTCTCGTCCACTACTTGAATATGGGTGATGATCCTTGCCCCACCGGATTTGCCTTTGTTTTTGCTGGAAATGGCCAAGCGAATTTTGAAACAGCTTTTACCTAAGGAAGTACCCTGAGCAGGGTTTTCTAATATTGAGTTTTGAAGTTTCATAATATCGTTCGTTAGCGAGCGATACTTTTTCAGCAAACCCTTAAACTGCTTTTGAAAATTAGGCGTGGGTCGAATGTTATAGCTCATTCAAAAACTCATTTAGCGTAGGTAGTTTTAGCTCCCCACGCTTTGCCAGATTTACTTCCCTAACCGCTTGCTTCATTTCTGCCACGAGCTGTTCCTGCGTAGGCTCGTCCTCGTCTTGCTCATCTTCGTAACCATCCGAAAGCAGCAGCTCCGCTAACGTAGCGCGATCCCGCTCGGGTAGTTGTTGTCGGATGAGTTCCGCCAATTCGCGGATCGAGAGCGGAATATTGAAATTTAAGGTAGCTTCCATAATTAATTTGTCATTTTTACAAAAATACAATTTCCTACGAACTTTACCCCTTCATGCCCGATTTCCAAACCACCCTCGCCTACGCCCACCAGCAAGACCAAACCGACTCGCTCCGCTCTTACCGCGAGCAGTTTTTGATTCCTGAGAAAGACGGACAAACTCAACTTTATTTTTGCGGAAACTCCCTGGGCCTGCAACCGAAAACGGCCCGCAAAGCCATCGAGCGCGAGTTGGGCGTTTGGCAGAATCACGGCGTCGAGGGCTGGTTCGAGGGCGACGAACCGTGGCTTTATTACCATAAATATTGCAAGAAAACATTGGCTGAGGTAGTCGGCGTAAAGCCCTCGGAAGTCTGCCCGATGAATAACCTGACGGTGAATCTGCACCTGATGCTGACGAGTTTTTATCGCCCCGAAGGCAGCCAAACCAAAATCCTGACCGTAGCGGGTGATTTCCCTTCCGACCAGTACGCGCTCGAGACGCACGTCCGCAGTCGGGGCCTCGATCCGGTGGAAGTTATTTTGGCAGTAAAACCCACTCCGGGTGAGTACACGCTACGTACCGAAGCAATTCTGGAAGCTATTCAAGAAAATGCCGACTCGCTGACGCTGGTGATGATGAGCGGGTTGCACTATTACACCGGACAGATTTTCGACATGCAGACTATCGCCGCCGAAGCCGCAAAGCACGGCATCAAGGTAGGTTTCGACCTGGCGCACGCCGTGGGCAACGCACCGCTGCAGCTGCACGACTGGGGCGTCGATTTTGCGGTTTGGTGCAGCTATAAGTACCTCAATTCCGGTCCCGGCGGCGTGTCGGGAATTTTTGTGCACGAAAAAAATCACGACAAAGATTTACCCAGACTCGCAGGTTGGTGGGGCTACGACGAAAGCCGCCGCTTCGACATGACACCGGGCTTTGTGCCGATGGCCGGAGCCGACGGCTGGCAACTAAGTACCCCCACCATTCTGGCGCTGGCCGTACATCGGGCTTCGTTGAATATTTTTGCGGAAGCAGGTATAGAAAATTTACGCGCCAAAAGCACGAAGCTGACGGGGTACTTAGAATTCCTGCTAAAAAAAATTAACCAGGACTTCAACGACCCCATCACAATCATGACGCCCGCCGAACCCGAAGCGCGGGGCTGCCAATTGTCTTTGCTGGTCAAGAAAGACGGTAAAAAACTTTTCAATTTTCTAACCCAAAACAACATCATCGGCGATTGGCGCGAACCCAACTGCATCCGTCTGGCCCCAACGCCGCTCTACAATACCTTTGAAGAAGTCTGGCGGGTAGGGGAGGTACTAAAGACATTCTTTAAGAATGAAGTGAGGTAATCTATTATTAAAATGAGCAAGTTAGATCAAAGCCCCGTTTCACCGTTAACCGTTTTACCCTTAACCCTACTTTCTTGACCTACCCCGACTTCAAAGACCGCTGGCAACTAAGCGGCGGCGCGGAACGCGCCAACTATGGACTGTTTTTGCAAGATCTCTGCGCGCTGATTGGCGTGGCTCCACCCGACCCCACGACGGACAATCCCGCCCAGGACACCTACGTGCTGGAACGCGCCGTGGAGTTTGTGGCGGGCGATAAGAAGAGCGTCGGCCGCATCGACCTGTACAAGCGCGATTGCTTCGTGCTGGAAACGAAGCAGGGAACGGACACCTCGGACCAACAGAAGTTAGCCGAACGCGCTGAACTGGGCTTTTCGCCCGAAAAAAAGCGCAAGGGCCACGCCGTACGCGGCAGTGTGAAATGGGAGCAGATGATGCAGGCCGCCCGGCAGCAGGCGCTGGGCTACGTGCGCGCTTTGCCGCCCGACGAACCTAGGCCGCCGTTTGTGCTGGTCGTGGATGTGGGCTATTGCATCGATGTGTACAGCAATTTTACGGGCGTGGGCGACACCTTCGTGCCTTTTCCCGACCAAACCCGCTACCGTCTTTCGCTGGCTAGTCTGGCCGGGGCCGACACGCTGGCGATGCTCCGGCGGGTGTTTGCCGATCCCCGCGCCCTCGATCCCAGCCGCCGCGCCGCCCGCGTCACGCGCGAACTGGCGGGGTATCCGGCGCAGCTATCGGCCCAACTGGAACGGGCGGGCCACGCGCCCGATGCCGTGGCGCAGTTTCTGATGCGCTGCCTGTTTACGATGTTTTCGGAAGATGTGGGCCTGATTCCCAAAGCGTCGTTCACGGGCCTGCTGCAAGATTACTCGCCCGACGAACTGCGTCCCTTCCTGCCCGATGCCCTGCAAAACCTGTGGGAAGTGATGGACAAAGGCGGTTTTTCGTCCGGCCTGAAAGCCCGCCTGCCCCGCTTCAACGGCAAGCTGTTTCATGACGCCACGGCCCTGCCCCTCAATGCCGATCAGGTGGCTTTGCTCGTCAAGGCCGGTCGGGCCGACTGGACCACCGTGGAGCCCGCCATTTTTGGCACTTTGCTGGAACGCGCCCTCGATCCCCGCGAACGCCACAAACTGGGGGCGCACTATCCCCCGCGCCGCTACGTGGAGCGGCTGGTGCTGCCCACCGTGCTCGAACCCCTGCGCCGCGAGTGGACCGCCGCGCAGGCCGCCGCCGCCCGCCTGCTCGATGAGAATAAGCCCAAAGAATCGCGCGCCGAACTGCTGCGGT
>JBBSSJ010000159.1:0-10955 GCA_038242095.1 Cytophagales bacterium | reverse complement strand
GAAAAACGAATGGTAAGAAACCTGAGTAGCCTTCCCAATCGGGGCGAACGAAAGACACGGCGAACTGCGTCACCACGATACCCAGTGCGATGGTTAGGCCGGTGCGTCGGTTGTCGCTAATGCGGCTGAGGCAGATGTACAAAAAGTAGACGTACAGTGCCAGGTACCCCAGCAGCGTGAAAAAATTGTCGTCGTTGGCCGTTGCAAATTCTTCGGGCCGAAACAGGCCCAAACCGGCGTAGAAGGCGAACAGGACAAATAGCACCGGCGCCACGACATTGAAGCGACGCTTGCCTAGCAGGCCGTACAAAATGTGCCCGCCGTCGAGCTGTCCGATGGGAATCAGGTTGAGCGCGGTGAAAAACAGGGAGATATAACCCGCGAGGATAAATGGATAGTGGGTGATTTCAAATACGTGCGGTAGCAGGGACGAATCGGCGACGTATTTCTTGAACCACCAGAAAAGAATGGTGTCGCCCAGCACCAGACCATTTTCTTTGCCCTCGTACACGAACTTTCCGTAGTCCAGGCCGTACTGAACGTATTCAGGATGAATCTTGAAGATGTACTCCGGCGGCGGCAAGTGCGTGAAGCCGTACCAAAGTACCCCAAAAGCCGCCACAAATCCCGCCAAGGGCCCGGCAATACCAATATCGAAAAACTTCAAGCGTGACTTGATGACGGTCGTGATGCGAATGAATGCACCCATCGTTCCGATAGTCTGGGCGATGCCGAACCACAACGGAATGTAGTAGGGGAAGGAAACGCCAACGCGGTGCGCTCTGGCAGTAAAAAAATGCCCGAATTCATGGGCGGTAAGGATGAGCAGAAAGGGCAGCGAAAATTGTAAACCTTCCCAAAACTCCGGCCAGCCCAGCAATTCATCGGCTGGAACGCCCACGCCGGGAATAAAAATTCTGCCATAAATCCACTCAGCTCCGGCGAGAGTGGTGGTGACGAGGGTAAGCAGGAAAAGAAAGCCTTGCAGCAGGTAGGTGCGGGTATTACGCGACATAGTCGGGAAGGTAGTCCAGCATAGTCAACGGTTTTTGGACGTGGATGGTTTGAATGCCCAGCGTCTTGGCTACCGCAACGTTATCAGCATTGTCGTCGAGGAAAAGTGTTTCTTTGGCCACCAGATTCGAGTCTTCCAGTAAGCGCTCATAAATCTCAGCGTCGGGCTTCATAATGCCCATTTCGTAGGACAGATAGATTTTCTCGAATAAATCGTCCAGCCGCGCTACACCCGATGTTTCGTGCAGGATTTCGTTGACCTTCGCGATGTGGATACTGCTAGTATTGCTCAGCAGAAACAAGCGATATTTCCTGGCCAACTTTTGCAGCATCTCGATGCGGGCGGGTGGAATATCCAACAGCAGCGAGTTCCAGGCTTTGTCGAGGTCGCCATCGGACCAGCCTTCGTTTTGCAAAATCTGCCGCACGTAGCCTCGGAAAGACGCCGCGTCCAAACGGCCCGTCTCAAACTGACGGAAGAGCTCATTTTGCTGGAATATGTCCATGACCTCTTTCAACTCGCGCCCGCTCAGCGTGGCGAATGATTGCGCGGCGCGCGGCACGTCGATGTTGATAATGACATCGCCGAGGTCGAATATGATATTCTTGATTTTCTTTTTCATTAAAAAAACTATTCAACAAAAACGCCCATGTCACAAAATTTGTCAATGCGCTGACTGATGCGCTCCTCCGGCGACAATTGCCAGAGGGTTCCCAGGTCGTTTAAAATTACCTGTTTGAGCGTTTCGGCCATCGCTTCGTGGTCGGTATGGGCACCGCCGAGTGGTTCCGGCACGATGCCGTCGATGAGGCGATTTTGCTTCATATCGCGGGCCGTGAGTTTGAGCGCCTCGGCGGCCTGCTCTTTGTAATCCCAGCTCCGCCACAGGATGGATGAGCATGATTCCGGTGAAATGACCGAGTACCAGGTGTTTTCTAGCATAAGTACCTTATCGCCAATGGCGATGCCCAATGCGCCGCCCGACGCACCCTCACCGATGATGACGCAAATGACGGGTACCTTCAACATGAACATTTCTTTCAGGTTGCGGGCGATGGCCTCGCCTTGTCCGCGCTCTTCGGCTTCCAGACCGGGAAACGCGCCAGGCGTGTCAATAAGCGTGATGATGGGGCGGTTGAATTTCTCGGCCAGCTTCATCAGGCGCAACGCTTTGCGGTAGCCCTCGGGATTGGGCATCCCGAAATTACGGTGCTGCCGCTGCTTGGTGTTGCGGCCCTTCTGCTGCCCAATGATCATGACGCCCTGTCCGGCCAGGTTGGCAAAGCCGCCGATCATGGCCGGGTCGTCGCGCACCTGCCGGTCGCCATGCAATTCGATGAACTCGTCGCACATCAATTGGATATAATCGTAGGCGTAGGGCCGGTCGGCGTGCCGCGATAATTGCACACGCTGCCAGCGGGTGAGGTTATCAAAAATTTCTTTTTGGAGGCGCTCAATACCGCTTTCTAGGGCGGCCGTAGCTGCCGAAACGTCCACATTGCTGCTTTCGGCCAGTTTTCGCATATCGGCCAGCTTACTTTCCAGCTCGGCAATCGGCTTTTCAAAATCTAAATACGTACGCATGAAAGGGGGTTTCTTAAGAAAAATCGAGGGTTATCGTTTATTTGTTTAAGGTTTATTTGTTTATGCAATTCTGGTCGGTCTACTCCTCGAATAGGTTACAATGGAAAGGGCCCTAAACAAATAAACCTTAAACAAATAAACACTACAATTCAAACACCTGCCCACGCTCGGGGATGACTACTTTTTCGTAGCCTTTAATGGCCAGCGTGTCGCGGAAATCGCGCATACTTTGGGCCTCGCCGTGGATCAGGAAAATGTTTTTCAGGGCAGCGGGATCCTGGTTTTTTACAAAGTCGAGCAGATCGTTTTGGTCGCCGTGGCCGCTAAATACGTCAATTTTTTCAATATTCGCCGCCACCGATTTCTTCTCACCCTGAATCGTAATTGTGTCCTGACCGTTCAGAAGCCGCCAGCCCAGGGTACCCTCCGAGGCGTAGCCAATCATCAGAATCGTGGCGTACGGGTTTTCGATATTGGCCGCCACGTGGTGCTCGATGCGACCGCCCTGCACCATGCCCGACGACGAAATAATGATGCACGGCTCGGCGTAATTGCTTATGGCCTTGCTGGCGTCGGAACCCTCGATGTAGATTAGGTTCTCAAAGTCAAACAGCATCTCGTTTTCTTCCTTGAATTCGCGCGCCTCCCGGTTAAGCAGCCGAACGTATTTTTGGTGAACGCGGGTGCTGCCGAAGCTCAGGGGACTGTCGGTAAATACTTTTAATGGCGGTAAGTTGCGGTCGATGTACAGCTTGTTGAGCGTGTAAAGCAGCGCCTGCGTGCGGCCAACGCTGAACGTCGGGATGATGAGCCGACCCGGAATATCCACGCACGTGCGCTGAATGACGTCCGAAAGTGCCTCTTCGGGTGGTCGCGTGTCTTGGTGGAGGCGGTTGCCGTAGGTCGTTTCACAAATTAGGTAATCGACTTGCAGCACGGGTTGCGGGTCGACGAGTAGCGGGTAGTTCTTGCGCCCGATGTCGCCCGAAAAGCAAAGCGTTTTCTTCTCACCATTCTCGCGCACTTCGATCACAATGTGCGCCGCGCCCAGTAAATGTCCCGCCGGGATATATTGGACGTTAACGGCGTCCGAGATACGGTAGCGCTGGTTGAAGGCCACCGGAAAAAAGTTTTCCATTGCCTGCTTGACGTGTTTTTGCAGGAAAAGATCGCGGGGAATATCCTTGACGTAGCTGCCTTTTTTCTTCTTGTTAGAGGCCTTACCATTGGCGGTGTTAAGCCGCTTCTGGTGCAACATGGCTGAGTTTTCCAACAGCAGGCCCGTCAGGGCGTGGGTAGGCTCGGTACACACGACTTGCCCTTCGAACCCTTCCTTGTAAAGATTGGGGATATTGCCCGAGTGGTCGATGTGGGCGTGGGTGAGCAATACCGTGTTAATGAGCGTGGGGTCGAAGGGGAACACGCTTTTCTGTTCGTCGTAGAGTGCTTTCTTGGCTTTCTCGTCCAGATCGAAATTAAGCCCACAGTCGATCAGGATGCTGTAATCGTCCACTTCCAGCAGATACATGCTGCCGGTCACTTGCTGGGTTGCGCCCCAAAATGTTAATTTCATAAAATATATATGCAGTAAAAATCAGCTTCTTTGCGTGTATCTTGCCACCAAACCCTAAACTTCGTGGTGGTCTTCGGGGTTTTCAGCGAAAGAAAAAAAGCGCCTGTCGCCGAAAATCGCAAACAGCAAAAGTACCAAAAAACGGAGCAGTATCGTTAGAAGTCCGCTCCTCGTTCCACTAAAATTTTGGAATTATTGAAAAAAAAATGCCCCGCCCCACGCCTGCTTACCCTCTTTGTTCTTGGCTTCGGACTCCTCTTCCTAACTGAAAAAGTACCCGCCCAGTCGATCGACTCCGTGGCGCTGGGCCGCCTGTCCGACGCCATTATGGAGCTGCAAAACTCCGAGATGATGCGCAACGGTACCCTGGCGTTTTGCTTGAAATCTACCAAAGACAATCGCACCATTGTGGCGATGCACCACGAGCAGTCAGTACCCTCGGCTTCCACGCTCAAGCTCGTCTCGACGGCCACCGTACTCTCGGCGTTGGGCGGCGATTATACCTACCCAACCTACCTGGAATACGATGGTCTGATTGTACAGGATACCTTACGCGGCAACCTTTACCTCCGCGGCTCGGGCGACCCATCGCTGGGCAGCGACCGCTTCAAGAGCGCCCCCGATGCCGACCAACTTCTGGCCCGCTGGACTGCCGCCGTGCGCCGCGCGGGCATCCGCTTCGTACAGGGGCAAGTACTGGCCGACCCGACGTTTTTTGACGATAAAACTCTGGCCGATACCTGGGTGTGGGGCGACCTCGGTAACTACTACGGTGCGGGCGTGTCGGGCCTGAATTTCCGGGAGAACCTCTACCGCGTGACCTTCCAAGCGGGTGGCAACGTCGGAGATCCCACGGAAGTACTTAAGCTGGAACCCGAAATACCATACCTGAAAATCACTAACCTGGTTACCACGGGCGAAGCCGGAACGGGCGATCAGGTGTACATCTACACGAGCCCGCTGGGCGAAGATATCCGGCTGACGGGTACCGTACCGCGTGGCAACACGTCGTTCACGGTTAAGGGTGCCGTTCCCAAACCGGCTTACGCGCTGGCCCATGACTTCACACAGGCCCTCAAAGCTGGATCAGTCGGTATCGCCGGAGCCCCCGACGTGCTACCGACTGATCCAAATCCTGGCGCTACAAGAAAAATATTGGATGTCCAACAGTCGGTTCCACTGCGGGAGCTTTGCCAGCAAACCAACTGGTGGAGCATCAATCTGTACGCCGACGCTTTCCTGAAGACAGCCGGACAAAAGCTGGGCGGAAAAACGGCATTCGACGACGCGGTGGAGTCAGAAGCCGCCTACTGGCGTACTAAGGGGGCGGACATGCGAGGTTTTTATGTCAAGGACGGCAGCGGCCTGTCGCCGACGGGCACGCTCACGGCGCAAAACCTTACCGACGTGCTCAACGCCGCGACCAGGGACAAAAGTTTTCCGGATTTCTACAACAGCATCGCGATTTTGGGCCAGACGGGCACCGTTCGAAACATAGGCAAGCGCACCCACGCCGCCGGGCGCGTCCGGGCTAAAAGCGGCTCCATCGAAGATACCCGAGCCTACGCAGGCTATGCCGTCACCCGTGCAGGTGAGCGCCTAAGTTTCGCCATCATCGCTCACAAGTACGTCCCTGACACCAGCAGCGAAATAAGCCGGGCGTTAAGGGAAATGTTGGTGCTGCTGGGGGAATTGTAGAAGAGTTAAAATTTTATGAGTCAGTGAGTTGATGAGTTTTTATCCGGATAAAATACGAATCACTCACGAACTCATAGACTTATCTACCCCTATCTTCTCTACCACCAAATTCTTATTCGTATAAATACAAAGATCTCCCGCGATCATGAGGCCCTCGCGTACCATGTCTTCGGCGGTGAGTTGGGAAGCGTGTTTTTTGAGGGCGGTGGCGGCAGATAGGGCGTAGTTGCCGCCCGAACCGATTGCGGCGATTCCGTTTTCGGGTTCGAGCACGTCGCCCGTACCCGAGATGACCAGGATTTCTTCCTGATTGGCCGTGATAATCATCGCTTCCAGCTTGCGCAGGTAGCGGTCGGTACGCCAGTCTTTGGCGAGTTCAATGGCGGCGCGCTTCATGTTGCCTCCGTAGGCGTTGAGTTTTTCCTCAAATTTTTCCAGCAGCGAGAAGGCATCGGCCGTAGAACCGGCGAAGCCGACCAGAATTTTGCCGCCCTGCAAAGCGCGTACTTTCTTGACATTACTCTTGGCGACGGTATTGCCCATCGTGGCTTGTCCGTCGGCCCCGAGGGCCAGCATTCCGTTGTGCAGGACGCCTAGGACGGTGGTGGCGTGTATCTTTTCCATTCCTTTATATTTTTTGGAGGTAGTTTTTGACTAAAAAAAATGATCCGGGCGCTTGGCCAGGACCGGAATTATAACGGCAGCGGCGCTGGGATCGTTCGGACAGACTTTATTTGGTAAAAAAGCCGTATTTGATGATGCAATAAATGGCCCGGACGCCATCGCGCCAGCCGATTTTCTTACCCTCGGCGTAGGAGCGGCCGTAATACGAGATACCTACTTCGTAAATCCTGACACCGGGAATACGGGCGATCTTGGCCGTCACCTCCGGCTCGAAACCAAACCGCTTTTCCTGTAAACTGACCCGCTTTAAGAAATCGCTCCTGAATAATTTGTAGCAGGTTTCCATATCAGTGAGGTTGACATTATTGGCCATATTAGACAGGAAAGTAAGGAACCCGTTGCCAATCGAATGCCAAAAAAATAGCACCCGATGGGGATTCCCGCCTATGAAACGCGAGCCATAGACTACGTCGGCCCGCCCGTCCAGGATGGGTTTCAGCAGGATGTTGTACTCGTCGGGATCATATTCCATGTCCGCATCCTGAATGATGATAAAGTCGCCATCGGCCAGCGCAATCCCCGTGTGCAGCGCGGCCCCTTTGCCCTGGTTTACCTCGTGCTTTTGGTACACAATGTTGTTCAGGTCGTTTCGCCGGATGTGGTCCAAAATCTTGCCTTCGGTACCGTCCGTCGAATGGTCGTCGACCACGATAATTTGCTTGTCGAGATCATTCATGAGTGTCACCGACTCTATTTTTTTCAGAATGGCGCAAATTGTCCGCTCCTCGTTGTAAGCCGGAATGACAATCGAAAGTTTGGGTCGGGACATCGGGCTTTTTGGGGCAAAGGTAGGGATTCCGGCGTTGGCGGGCGCGCGCTACTATAGACAACCAGGTTTTTTCTGGTTAGATTTAGAAAAAAAATCTTGCCGCTATGAAAGCCATACCCGCATTTTTCGTTTTGGTTCTCCTCTGTTCCTGCCAAAACCCGGAAGAAGGCAGCACGAACGGCCAGATTTTGAACCTGCCATTGACTTTTGAGGAAGGTTTTGAGCCCGGTGGGTTTAGTTATGCACCGCTCTCGGAGGAATATGGCAAGGATGATTCGTAAGCCAGGATGTGGGTTAAAACCTATCTACCGGTGCAAGGAATTCCTGACTCTTGGCGAAGCGTGAAGAAATCAATGGTTAGTTTGAACATGAACCAGTTGGTTTACTAAAATTATAAAGCCGGCAACATCAGTCAGAAAGAACTTGATGGATTGAAGAAAAGCTGGGAATGGGAGCCCAACCCGGAAGAGTTGTCCACCGAACCGATCAAATGTTACGTGTACGTGGTGAGTGGTAAAGACAAGGCCGGACTAACGGCGGTCATTATTGACGCTAACAACAACCTGGATTTCAGCGATGACGAAATATTTTATTCCAAAGCGACTGCGATGGATAGTATGATGGGGCGGTATTCCGAGGATGAAAAGCATTATGTAAACTTCGAGGTGTTTCGAGGCGGAAAGGTAGTCCCGAAGCAGGCGCTCATGATCGTCAAACGAACGAACTATTACCCGCTGGCTTACGCCTTCCCTCAATACGCTGTCACAAAGCTGAAAGTTGGAGACAGGGAAAATACGATTGTGTTAAGTAGTGGAGGACGGCCGGATTTCAATGGTTCGAAGATAGCACTTGTGGATAAAAATAATAAGGTTTTAAATTGCTTTACGGAAAGAGTCGACGAGGGAGAACTGCTTTCGGTGGGCGGGCTTTTCGATAAAGTGAAATACCGGCACCGGGGCGTGAATATGTACCACGAAGTGCTGCAACTCGAAAGCGAGTACGCCGAAAAAGTGGGCTACGCGCTGCAAGTCGGCTACCCTTTCCAGCCGTTCAAAGCCAAAATATTTAACTCACAAAAAATAATCTCCTCGCTCGATTACAAAGGCAAGTACCTTTTCGTGGATTTCTGGGGTACCTGGTGCAAACCTTGCGTCGCCGAATTGCCGGAATTGCAGAGAATTTACGAAGGCGTCGACAAGCAGCAAGTCGAGTTCGTCAGCATCGCCGGGGAGCAGTCGCCGGAAGTGTTAGAAAAGTTTCTTAAAAGACGTCCGCTGGCCTGGCCGCAAGTAATCTCTGACGATACAAATAAACTCATTGAAATCTACGATATCAGCAGCTTTCCCACCAACGTGCTCATCGGGCTGGATGGGCGGGTCATTGCCAAAAACCTGCACGGGAAGGCTTTGGAGAAGAAATTGGTAGAGCTGATGGTGAGATAGCAGTTATCTCTTGTTTTTCCATATCGTCTCCTTTATCCGTTGCGTAACCAAAGGCTTTTCAATCGCCATCAATTACTGACTGGTTTTCTTCTTGTTCTTAGATACATCGTGTCTTTGTTTCTTTCGAGCGTTTCTTTTCGGTACGCCTCATAATGATCGGTTGTCATCAAGTCGAGCTGAAACTTGTACTTATACTTCCCTCTTACGTTTCGCGCTTTGCCCCACAAACGGCTGAGATACACCTGAGAAAAATCTGATGCCTGATAATTTTCCAATTCATCATTCGGTACTCTTCTGTCGTCAATCCAAACGCCGTAGATATTAGGATCTTTGTACTTTTCGATATCTGCTTCGGTGGGCGGATTGCGAGGCAAAACACCGGACTGCTCCAAAATCATGAAGTTCAATGTGCCCTGTTGCGCTTTGCTCATCGTTTTATCAAGCATCACAAGCCGTTTGCGGTCAGCATCCGATACCTTTACATCTCCGTTGGGCGTAGCTTTTGACCGGTACTTTTCCACCAGCGCTTTGTATTCTTCAAGTTCTCGGTCTGGAATGCCCGCTCTTGGTTCATATTGCTTCTGGTCACGCATTGGATTTGCCGCATGAACGGGCTCTGGCCTTGGCGCTTGCGCCATGATATTATCGCTAAACATGTACAGGGATGCAAGAAGTAGCGGCAGCACGGTAAATTTCAGGATCAGAGCTCGGGAGCGCGGAGTTTGTTTATGCATCATAACGAATCGTTTTTTGATGAATGAATAATTGAATTGACTGGCCAGGGCCAACTTCACCGGGCTTACTGAATGACAAAGAAGCAAATGTTGGTATTCGAAGGTGCTTTGACCTTCCATTAGTACTTCGTCATCAGCCAGAAATTCATGGTTCAACACCATGGCCTGTCGGTAGAAATTGAGCATGGGATTGACCCAGAAGATAGCCCGTAGTAATTCCACAAAGAGCAGGTCCAGCGTATGCCGTTGTTGTACGTGCGCCCGCTCGTGATGCAATATTTCGGCTTCGATAGCGCCATTGAGGTAAGCTTCTTTGCTGAGGAAAATGTAATTCAGGAAGCTATGTGGTAGGGTTGGCCCGTCAAGCAACACCAATTTTAGGAATCCCTGCTTCACTACTTTATTTGACAGTACGCGATTCAGAAGCGTAAACATACTTTGTGCGAAGCGAGTCAACAGGTACGCAAAGATCATTAGGTAAATAATCCTGATAATTTCCGATCAGGCCATTCCCTCAGAGGTAGTAGTTTTCGATGCGTTATATACAGAATTGACTACAAAAGAGGTACTCTCATCAACGGATAAATAGTTTGGCGTGATCAACAACGAGGCTTGTTCACTAGGTATCTCAAATGAGATGAGCGGAAGCACCAGCGCCAGAACAAGACTACCCAGCAAATAGAAACGGTTGAAGCGTAGCAGCTTTTCTCGCTCCAAAACCAGTTTGTAAAAGAGTAGTAAAGTTGCCGAGCAAAGCGTGAATTTTAGCAGGTACAGGATCATGGGTTTCCGCAGTTAAATTAGTAGATCGAGAACCAGTTTTTAAAGCTTGAACGCAACTCTCTGTGTTATTAAGAAACTTGGGTTCGCCAAAGCTTCTTTTAGGTAGGCATCGTAGTATTTTTCCGTCATCAAATCGACCTGATACTTGTACTTATATCCCGTTTTGGGCTGAGCGTTGGGGTATACTCTGCTGACAAAAGTTTGTATGATATTCTCAGCCTTATAGTTGCTCAATTTGGAATTAGAAACTTTCTTTCCGTCCAGCCACACGCCGTACATGTTCGGGTTTTTGTATTTCTCAAATTCTGCACTCGTCGGCTTTTGCTTTGGCGAAGGTTTTGGATCGTATACTTTAAAAGTAAGCGTATCCGCTTGGGCTTTGCTCATCGCATCTTGCAGCGCTATTATTCTGTTCCCATCGGCCTGTGAAGGTTGCCCAAGTGACATGGACGTTTTAGAGCGTCTGACATACTTGTTCAACAACGCATTATATTCCTTCATTTTTGCTGGAGAAATTCCGGACGAAGCCATTTCAACGGGTGGCGGCGGCGGGGCGATCTGAGCCAGCGTCAGGTCGCTGAACGCGAAGAAGGCAATGACGAGCAACGGCAGGACGGAACCCTGGGCCAAAGCGGCGCGAACGGAGGAGGTTTGTTTGTGCATCATGACGAAT
>JBBSSJ010000158.1:0-10984 GCA_038242095.1 Cytophagales bacterium | reverse complement strand
TAATGATCCGATCCGCGTAGTTAGTCAGCATGGTCGTCTTGAAGACATCGTTGCTGGTGGCTGGGGTATCGGTGGGATCGTTAGGTTTGGTACAGGAATAAAACGCCACGCTGGCCAGCGTGAGGAGTAAGAAGCTACGAATACTGGAATGGACCATTGGGAAATTTTCTGGATAACAATTTTACTACAAATGACTTAGCAAGGTCTGGATAGCAGAACCTCGCTAAGTCATGACTGAAAAAACGGTTCTAAAACTACGGCTGAAGCTTGCCGTATGCATCGGTTAGGATGGCTTGTGCCTCCTTCAATTTGGTATTGCTAGCGTCTTCGGCCAGGGTATAGAAACTGGTATTCATGATGTCCACCAGTTTCTGGTAGTTGGCGGCGGAAAGTTTGCTGTTGGTGGGGCGGTACTTGAGCGCGGCAATAAAGCCGGCTCCTTCCGATAGTCCGTGGAATTTGGAATCCAGGGCCGTTTGGGTTTGGGGCGAAGTGACGTACACGTAAGCCGCCGCCGCCAGAGTTTTTTCCAAATATTCCTTAATCGTAGCGCTGGCCTTATCGCGGGCCGTGTAATCTTTAGCTGTGATTGCCGCCCGTCCGGTGCGGAACGCTTCGTATATTTTTCCGCCCGCCTGAATGTACTTGGCCCGCTCGGTGAAGTACCCGCCAATGGCCAGGGGACGATCGGCTTTCACCGGCTGAGAATGGTAGTCATAGGCCGTGTCGTAGTCCATCGGGACACCCACGTAGCCATAGGCCAAATCCCAGTTGTGCTCCATTTCGGTAGCTTTACCGTCGGTAGTGGCAGCATTGTTATCGGTAGGAATCTTATCCAGAATGGCGTTCACATTATTCAGGATGAGGCCACCCATCAGGCCCTTGGCTACCACCTGATTGAATTCCAGTCCTTTGCCGCTCAAAAGGCGATTGCCGATTTTACCAGGAATACCCTTAGAACCGGCCTGCTTGTTAAACTTGCTGACGGCCACCGCTGAGTCGGCGAGTGCCTTGAACATCGCGGCGTCGGCTACTTTGCCGGCGAGGTTGTAGTTCAAGCCATTCAATTGGTCGTTGGTGTACGGGATGTTGCTCGCCAGTTCGGCCGTGTAGGCCATGTTGGTGTTGTTCCAAAGATAGTTGACGGTATCCGCGCTCAAAACGCGGGTACTGGCTTTGCCCAAATAAGTCTGATAGCCCTGCCACATGCTCACGCGGGAAGCAGATTCTTTGTATTCGGCGTTGGCAAAATTATAGGTAGCGGGGACGGTGTATTCCTTCGGAGCTTCCGGCTCGACGGTGGTGTTGTCGTCACAGGAAAGCAATAGCGCCGCAACGGCAAGTGGCATTAATTGAGTAACCTTCATAGTTTCGGAAATGTGAAAAGTTCTAAGCGTTTTGACATTGGCAAAGGTAAGAGACAATTCCAATAATTTTTAATCATTCTAAATAAACATTGATCATTCTTTCACTGTCGTCTCCCGGCTTAGGAGAATTTATGTTCTAATACCTTTGCATAAAGCCAGTTCTGAGTAGTTTGCCTCATTAAGAAAATCTATCATCTATTGCTATATGCTCAAGTCATTAGTATTCATTATTTTCCTACAGGTAAGTACTTGCACCTACGCCCAATACCAAACGCGCTTCGAGCAAAGTAAAGGCACCCAGACCCCGACCTACGCCGAGGGCATCGCCTTTTACGAGCGGCTGGCCAGGGATTTTCCCCAGATTCAGATGCAGGCCAAAGGCCCGACCGACAGCGGCAAACCGCTGCATTTGATACTGTACTCCCGTAACCGGACGTTCGATATCGCCAAGTTGAAGGCGCAGGGCAAAGCGGTTCTGCTTATCAACAACGCCATCCATCCCGGCGAATCCGACGGCGTCGATGCCTCCATGCTGTTGTTGCGCGATGTGGCGCTGCATCCCGAGCGCTTTCCCCAACTTGACAGTGTGGTGCTGGCGATCATTCCGTTTTATAACATCGGCGGCGCGCTGAACCGCAACAGTACCACGCGCGTCAATCAGGACGGACCGGGGGAATATGGCTTTCGGGGCAATGCTCGCAACTTTGACCTCAACCGCGATTTCATCAAGGCCGATACCCGGAATGCGCGCAGTTTCGCCGCCATTTTTCACGAGCTCGACCCCGATTTATTCGTCGATACGCACGTCAGCAACGGGGCGGATTACCAGTACGTGATGACGTTCGATTACACGCAGGAAGATAAACTGGGCGGGATTCTGGGCCAATTCGAGCGTGAGACTTTCCTGCCGTTTCTCTACGACCACATGAAGGTAGCGGGCTTCGAGTCGACGCCCTACGTCAACGCCTGGGGCCAAACGCCCGATAAGGGTTTCGTGCAGTTTCCCGATTGGCCACGCTACTCGACGGGTTACGCGGCGCTGTTTCACACCATCGGCGTCATGACCGAAACGCACATGCTCAAGCCCTACGCTCAGCGCGTGAAATCCACCTACGCCTACCTCGAAGGGACCACCAAAGTACTGGCCCGCCACCGCGACGCCCTATTGAAAATGCGCCGCGAGACGAAGGAAGCCGTAAAGACGCAGGAGAAATTTGCCCTCACCTGGCAGGTCGACCGCAGTCGTCCTACCCCAATCGAATTCAAGGGCTACGAGGATGAGTACCCCGTTAGTGCCGTGAGCGGCCAGAAGCGGCTTTTCTATAATCGAGAGCGACCTTTCACACGCACGATTCCTTTTTATAATCAATACGTTCCCGTCGATGAAGTCGCCCGGCCGCTGGCCTACGTCATTCCGCAGGGCTGGCATTCAGTGGTGGATTTGTTAAAACTAAATGGTGTTCAAATGCGGCCATTTTCCCGCGATACGGTGATGCAAGTGGAAGTATACCACGTCACCGACATCAAAACTTCCACCCAACCCTTCGAAGGACATTACGGCCACACAACCGTCGATTTGGACAAGAAAATAGAGAAGCTGACTTTCCAAAAAGGCGACTGGTATATACCCGTAAACCAGGCAACCAACCGCTACATCGTCGAAACGCTGGAACCCAAAGCGGTAGATTCATTTTTCAAGTGGAATTTTTTCGATACCATTTTGCAGGAAAAGGAAGGATACTCGGCTTACGTATTTGAAGATTTAGCCACCAAAATCCTCGCCGATTCACCTGATTTGAAAAAAGCGCTGCAAGAGAGAGTTGCCGCCGATTCGGCCTTCGCGCAAGATGCCGGGGCGCAGCTCGATTATATATACGAACATTCGGATTACCACGAAAAGTCGTATCGGCGGTATCCGATTTATCGAGTTTTGGTAAAATAGTTGAGGGTTGAAATTTCAAAGTTTCTGAGTCTTACTGCGCTGGGGTTTGTTGATAGATTTTTACGGCTCTGCCGTGAAGGTACAAGAGGAGATTTGCAAGTCAAATAGGTAAAGTGCAATATTTAATTCCGCTAAGAAAAGACTCGAATATTGTACTTTTTGAAGGAGTACTCGATAACACTTCTTATGTTAAACGACTTTTCTAAGAATATCTGTTAGTGATATTCCGACTCCCAATCTTGATTATCTTCAATTTGCTTTGGCGAATTCATAACCCGGACCGTCTAGGGCTATTCCTAAATCGAAAAACATTCGATTTTTATTAATGTATAACACAGGATTACGGATGTATCAATTGTCTTCTCTAGGTTGTGCATTGGTCTTTATCACTATGCCTTCTGTCTTCACTACTTCAAAATCAACCTTATCAGTCTGAACACCATCTTGTATAAGACTAATTTGCTTCTCATCGATAAAAAGTTCCACATTGGGGACAGGAGGATTAGGTATCATAGCGTATACCTTCACTAGCTTCCATTTGCCACGTAACCAAAGTTTTGCTTGTTGCAATTCCTGTGTGTATACCCTCCTAGGATCCTCTCCAGAATCGACCTGGGCTGTTTTCTTACAGCTTGTGACTCCAAAACCTACTAGTAGTAATAGGCATAAAATAACGCTTTTCATGTTATGGTTGGTTAGTTCATTCTTGAATGACCCTAACCAAGGCTTTAAGGTTGGAATTCTGATGTTTTATAAGTGATTTTATGTATAGCCGAACTCTGGAAGGCAATCTATTGCCAGACAATTTATCACTATCGGCATTGGCTAAATCAGAAGCGATAGTTAACCCCAACGCCCAGCATCGAACTGATTCCGGCTTTACTCAAATCAGCCAGCCGGAACCCGACATCGGCGCTCCATCTTTCATTGAATAGCCAGTCATATTCGATGGCCACATGCGCCCCCATGTTCAGTTCATGAAGCTTTTGCCGGTTAATGACAACCGCTGGCAGACCCGCTGGCGTAAGCAAGGCCGTAGCTCCCCGGTAGACATCGTCGCGCCGGTACCATGCCGACAACCCCGCCCCTAATCGAAGTGCATGGTGGGGATGGGGTAACAGATCAAATAATACGGTTGCATCAGCGGTAAAGCGCTCTCGCTGATTAGGACCAGGATCAACATCATTGAAAGGGAAATTGGAGGTGGTTTTATTCATATAACCCCCTTCGGCAGCCACTACAAAACGGTCATTACTAAAATGACGGGCAAGCCGTCCGACATATCTTGGGCCCACCGCATCCGGCGCATCGAGCGAGGTTAGGTCGACGCCGAGCCGGACAGAGTTTCGATTTTTTGGGACTTGGGCATTAAGTAGAGTCGTCCCCATCAAACCAACCAGTAAAATACAATATCGGATCATTGCTAAGGTTATTGGCGGTACCATTCGATTATAAGATTTCCCGCCGTACTGTCAGTACCGGTAACAGTCAGTTCAACTGACTGACTTGAATAGTGATCTCCCGTAAGCCGTTTATCAGTATAAGTTCCTGCTATCAAAGTATCACGACGAATCATATAGCGCCCTTGGCTGTCTCCTAACTGATCGACTGTCAGTATAACCGGTTTACTGATGGTACCGCTGATTCGGAGTGTGAGCGAAGTAGGTAAACCATTGTAAGGCGGTAGTGAGGTACGGAGTGGCGCTGAAAAGTTACTGATAAGTAAACGCTGGTAGGGCCGTTCCATAATCGTAAGGTCATGACAACCCATTAGCGCAAAAATTACCAGTAAGTTGATTACTGTCGAGAAATAACCGAAAAAAGCTTTTCTCATAGGTCATACGGTCAAAGTTGGTTCGATTATACGTTGAATAATCTGAGTTATGTTATTTGAAACAAAATTAGGCAAAAGTCTTATATTCGGTTGTAAGTGCTATTCATTCTAATTCCTTTGTGGCACAAACTCAAAAAATAATTATCTATATGCCTTGTAAGGGAGTTGACAACCCAATGCCTGAACAAAGTAAAATATCATTTTTGAAACGCCAATTCGATTGATCACAAGAATTACAATCTGTCCCCACCCCGCCATGAAGCTACTATCCAGAATTTCCTTTTTCCTCCTTTTAGGCTTGATAGCGCTGACAACGCCCTCCACCGCCCAAAGCCAAACTGCCTTCGTGGGCGCTACGATCATCGATGGTAACGGCGGTACGCCGATAGAAGACGGCATCCTGCTTATTCAAAATGGGCGGGTGACGGCGGTCGGGACGCGGGCGCAGGTACCTATTCCTGAGAAAGCGACCGTCCGGGATGTGAACGGCAAGACCATCATGCCCGGCATCATCAATGCCCACGGTCACGTCGGCGACACGAAGGGAATTGAAGGCGGACATTATTCTGCGGAAAATATCATCGACAATTTGGCGATCTACGCCCGCTACGGCATCACGACGGTGGTGAGTCTGGGTGGCGATCAGCGTGAGGCGGTACCGCTGCGGGCGGTTCGTGATACGGCGGCGACCCAGCGGGCGCGGCTGTTCATCGCGGGTGCTGTCATCACGGGAAAAACGCCCGCCGAGGCGGTGGCTGGCGTAGACCAAAATGACCGCATGGGCGTCGATTTTATGAAAATCAGGGTAGACGACAACTTGGGCACGACGCCCAAGATGAGCGAAGAAGTGTATCGCGCCGTCATCCGGCGGTCGCATGAGTTGGGTTACAAAATCGCCACGCACATGTATTCCCTCGACGACGCCAAAAAGCTGCTCGCCGCCGGGAGCGATTTGCTGGCCCACAGCGTACGCGACCAGCCCGTCGACGCGGAATTCATTGAACTCATCAAGCAGAAAAAAGTGGGCTACTGCCCTACCCTTACCCGCGAACTATCGGCCTACGTTTACGGCGATACGGCGGCTTTTTTTACCGATCCTTTTTTTACCAAAGAATACGACCGCGCCACGATTCAACCGTTACTCGATCCCGACCGGCAGGCCAAAATCCGCGACAGCCGAAGCGCCAGCATCTACCAGCGGCAGCTACCTACGGCGATGGCTAATCTGAAAAAGCTGACCGATCAGGGCGTTCCGATCGTTTTCGGCACCGATAGCGGCATCCCGACGCGTTTTATGGGCTACTTTGAGCATCTTGAAATGGAGATGATGGCCGAAGCGGGACTGACGCCCATGCAAATCATCGTCTCAGCCACCAAGAACGCCGCCGAGTACCTTGCCCTCCCGGATTTAGGTACCCTTACGCCGCGTCATCACGCCGATTTTCTGATTCTGAACGCAGACCCGCTGGCCGACATTCGCAATGTGCGGCAGATTGATGGGGTATTCATTGGGGGAAAAGAATTGCAGGCGAAGTAATGACCACTGGCTGTAACGTTCACTAAGGCTGACAGCGTTTGGAACCCGCAATGGAATTGACTATCAATCTTGGAAGACTAGGTTGATATCGTCGATTTGACAGGAATCACAAGGCAGCGATGAATGATCTTTCTAATCCTCAGCTTCCGGCGCGCTTGCGACGGCGGAGCCGGATCGGGTTATACCACAACCAAAATCCACTGAACGACAGCAACATGAGACCCATAGAAGCCAATGTTGTGTAGGTAATTTTTGCCTGTTCGCCATCGGCCCCGATCCAAGAATCAAGGATGGAACCGTCGTGGATTTTTTCGATGATATCGGAGGTGCGGGTACTCACGCTAAGAATCTCGGCGGTGCTGCAGTCGATCTGCACTTCGGTGAAGTGCTCCGTAAACAAGATTTTCGCCACGCCTTTCTGCGGACGAACGTCGATGCGGTCGATCGTGAGAGCCAAATTGTTTTGCCGGGCATAGTGCTCCCCTACCCTTTGAATACTGTCCAGGCTTACCCATTGGCGGCTGACGTCGGATTGGCCCCGGGCAGTTTTAGGCAACAGCCCAACCTGCTTTTTCCAGCCCAGCAACAAGCCCGTCGCGCCGATCAAAAACATAATCAGGAAAAGCGGAACGGCCGCCCAGGTATGGAGCTTGCGGTAAAGGCGGGTCGTTTGGGCGATCCGTTTGGCGCTATCTTTGGGGGTACCGCTCATAGTAGCAGGAAATTTGGTGAATGGCGTCGTGGGCAACAATGCTTATTAAAAAGCCGCAACCGCAAAGTTAGAAGCTTACGGGGAACCGCCCACCAGGTTAAAATTCGCTTTAATTTAATTACAAAGAAGCCTCTGCAAGTAGCTAACTCACAGAGGCTAATGTGACCCCGGCGGGAATCGAACCCACATCTAAAGTTTAGGAAACTTCTATTCTATCCGTTGAACTACGGGGTCGTAGGGCAGCGATTTTTCAGCCCGCAAATTTCGGGGATTTCCGGGGACCAACCAAACGAATCTTTTACGCTTCGTAATCGGTGTCGTAGTTGCCCACGTCGAGCCAGTTGGGATAAATAATGAAGTGCTTGTCCTTCACCAGCACAGACAGGTGCTTGCGTAGCTCGTCGATATTCTCGTTTTGCTCGGCCGAAATGAACACGACATGCTCGGAGTTACGAGCGTGGTAGCTGTTGCGAAGCTGCTCGGTCAATTCCTCGATCGACAGCCGCTTGGTGGCGGTATCCTCCGTTACTTCCTGCCAATCCTCGGTCGCTTCCTGCTCGGCGGGTGGTTCGTAGAGGTCTATTTTGTTGAAAACGATGATCGTCGGCTTATCGCCCGCACCCAGCTCGGTAAGTGTGGTGTTTACGACATCCATCTGCTCCTCAAACGACGGGTGCGAAATATCCACGACGTGCAGCAGAATATCGGCCTCGCGCACTTCGTCGAGCGTGGATTTGAACGACTCGATGAGCATTGTGGGCAATTTGCGTATAAAGCCGACCGTGTCGGTAAGCAAATACGGAATGTTGCCGATCGACACCTTCCTGACCGTCGAGTCGACGGTAGCAAAAAGTTTGTTCTCGGCGAACACGTCGGCCTTCGCCAGACGGCGCATCAAAGTGGATTTGCCCACGTTGGTGTAGCCCACCAGCGCTACGCGCACCAAGCGGTCGCGCTCCTTGCGGCGGGTGGTGCTTTGGCGGTCGATTTTGCGGAGTTTTTCTTTGAGTAGCGAAATCCGATCCTTAATGATCCGGCGGTCGGTTTCGAGCTCCTTCTCGCCCGGTCCGCGCATCCCGACGCCGCCTTTTTGTTTGCTAAGGTGGGTCCACATGTTGGTCAGGCGCGGGTAGACGTACTGGTACTGCGCCAATTCGACCTGGGTTTTGGATTGGGCAGTTTGGGCGCGCATTGCGAAAATATCCAGAATCAACAGGCTGCGATCCAGCACTTTAATTTCCTGATCGCCAAAGGCAGCTTCCAAATTTCGAACCTGCGCGGGACTGAGATCGTCGTCGAAGATCACCATATCGACGGGCTCGGCGGCGATAAACGCCTGAATTTCCTGCAACTTACCGCTTCCCACGTAGGTGCGGGTGTCGGGTACCTGTAGGTTTTGGGTAAAGGTATGGCTGGTTTCCACGCCCAGCGTTTCCACCAGAAATGCCAGTTCGTCGAGGTACTCCTGGGTTTTCTCCGGGCTTTGGCGCTGCGGACTCACGGCCACCAGCACGGCGGTTTCTTGTTTTTTCTCAGTGGAATTGGTGGCTCTTTTATCTATCAAAGTCTTTGGGGTTATTGGGTTGTTGTGCGTTGAAGTCTCGCCGATTTTTTCTGAAAAAAGAAAGTTATGTTTTCAAAAAGATGCAAGCTAGAAAAAACCGTAATTCAGCTATATTAGTTCTTTCCCGGCAGAATCATGCGCCAGCCTTTCCTTTTTTCAAAAAAAGGTTAGCTTTTCAAAATTCTGCAAGCGCGACCGCCACTCAAACGCCCACTTCCCCCACCTGATTTGCTACTGCCTGGTGCAGGTTCTGGTCGCCTATTGCTTAGCTTTATAGCTGGCGTGGGTTCTCCATCGGCGTATTTTCTGCTATACCTACCGGCGGTACGCTCTTGGCGCCGTTGTTTTTTTTTTAAAAGCAGAAAATGGAAACTAGCAAAAGTGGAATCGTCTGTTGATTTGTTTTTTGTTTATTTGAGCGTCCTGCCCGAAACCGGATCGCGCCAATCAGAATTGTTCATAAAGCCAGTCTGAAATTCAAAATCCAGCGTCCAGAATCCAATGTCCACCCACACCCTAGGTTATTTTGCTTCCATATTGATCGGCGTCAGTCTGGGGCTGATTGGCGGGGGCGGGAGCATCCTTACCGTGCCGGTACTGGTGTATTTGATTGGCCTTAACCCGGTACTTTCCACGGCTTACTCGCTGTTTGTGGTAGGCACGACTTCGCTGGTGGGTTCATTTACCTACATGAAAAAACGGCTGGTCAACTACCGGGCGGCGCTGGTATTTGCGGTACCGTCGTTCATTACCGTTTTCCTCACCCGAAAATTCATCGTTCCCGCCATTCCCGATCCGGTGTTTACGCTCGGCAGCTACACGCTCCAGAAGGGTACGGGCGTCATGGGTCTGTTCGCCCTGATTATGTTGGCGGCAGCTTTTTCTATGATCAGAAGCCGTAAAAACGAGGAAGAAACTTCTGAGGACATCCTACTCACGTTCAACTACCCGCTCATTGCCGCCGAAGGGGCCGCCGTAGGTTTGCTCACCGGGCTGGTCGGTGCAGGCGGGGGCTTTCTGATCATTCCAGCTTTGGTTTTACTTGCCAAACTACCCATGAAAATGGCCGTAGGCACCTCGTTGCTCATCATCGCCGCTAAGTCGCTAATAGGTTTTCTGGGCGATCTAGGCCAGCAAACCATCGACTGGCGCTTCCTGGCCGTGTTCACTTCGTTGTCCGTCGCGGGCATCTTTCTGGGCTCGTACCTTACCCGATTTATTCCCGGCGAGAAACTCAAACGGGTCTTCGGTTGGTTTGTATTGGGAATGGCGGGGATCATTTTGTGGAAAGAATTCTTTTAAAAAGTTATGATACTAGAACAAATCTACACCGGCTGTCTGTCGCAGGGGGCCTATTTTATTGAGTCGGCGGGTGAGGCGGCGGTGATCGATCCTTTGCGGGAAGTGCAGCCTTATCTCGACAAGGCCAAGCGCGAAAACGCGACAATCAAGTACGTATTCGAGACGCACTTCCACGCCGATTTTGTGTCGGGACACTTGGATCTTTCCGAGAAAACCGGCGCACCGATCGTGTACGGCCCTAACGCTCGCCCCACTTTTGCGGCGCACATCGCTGCCGACGGAGAGGAATTCAAGCTGGGCAAGGTTATTATCAAAGCCCTGCATACGCCCGGCCACACGATGGAATCTACCTGCTATCTTTTGCTGGATGAAAATGGCAAAGAAACGGCGCTTTTCAGCGGGGATACGCTCTTCATCGGCGATGTGGGTCGTCCCGATCTGGCCCAGAAAAGTGATTTGACGACGGAAGATCTCGCCGGACATCTGTACGACAGTCTACGCAACAAGGTCATGACGTTACCTGACGATGTCATCGTGTACCCGGCCCACGGCGCGGGTTCGGCTTGTGGCAAGAATATGAGCAAGGAAACTTCCGACACGCTGGGTAACCAGAAGCTGTTCAATTACGCGCTCAGGGCCGATATGACGAAGGAAGAATTCATCAGGGAAGTGACCGACGGACTGGAAGTCCCGCCCCAGTATTTTCCCCAAAATGTACAAATGAAC
>JBBSSJ010000157.1:0-10995 GCA_038242095.1 Cytophagales bacterium | reverse complement strand
TGCCATTACCCTGGCGTTGATGGTCGGCACGGCCGGACTACCGCACGTGATCGTGCGGTTTTTTACAGTTAAACGGGTGAAAGACGCCCGGATGTCGGCGGGATTGGCCTTGTTTTTTATCGCTATTCTGTACACTACTGCGCCCGCGATTTCGGTTTTTGCCCGTACCAACCTCATCGAAACGGTCAGAAACCGCGACTACGCTTCGGTACCGCAATGGTTCAAAAACTGGGAGGCGACGGGTCTGCTGGCTTTCGACGACAAGAACAAAGACGGTAAAATCCAGTACGTAGCTGATACCGAAGTCAACGAATTGAAGATTGACAATGACATCATGGTGTTGGCCAATCCCGAAATCGCCAATCTGCCCAATTGGGTTATCGCGCTCGTGGCGGCGGGAGGACTGGCGGCGGCGCTCTCCACAGCGGCGGGACTACTGCTGGTAATCTCGGCTTCAGTGTCGCACGATCTTTTAAAGAAAATGATCTTACCCGATATTTCTGAAAAGGCCGAACTTATGGCAGCGCGGATTTCGGCTACGCTGGCCGTTTGCGTGGCGGGTTACTTCGGCATCAATCCGCCGGGATTCGTGGCGGCGGTGGTAGCGCTGGCCTTTGGGCTGGCGGCGGCCTCTTTCTTTCCAGCCATCATTTTGGGGATTTTTTACAAAAAAATGAATAAAGAAGGTGCCGTCGCCGGGATGATTGTCGGTACAGTGCTGATGCTTTACTACATGGTGAAGTATAAGATGGGCTGGCTGGATACTACCCCGCCGCCCGCTTCCGAATGGTGGTTTGGCATTTCACCCGAAGGCTTCGGTTCCGTAGCGATGCTGGCTAATTTCGTGGTGTCGCTGACGATCAGCGCCTTCACGCCCGATCCGCCCGAGGAGGTGCAGCAGATTGTCGAGGATATTCGGCTGCCGAGCGGGGCAGGGGAGGCAACGCATTGACATCTCGACATAGGGAAACGCTCCTCAGGCTTATTTAAAATCAATATCATAACGAACCATGCTATTCCTCGGTTTCGTGGTCAATCTGGTGAGTCAGCCAATCTTTTCGTATATTTTCCCAATTTTAAATAAAACCTATCATCATGGCCTCCCAGACCCGTGGCCTTCTATCCATAACCCTGATACCTCCTATGAAAACGACCACCTTTGAAGAATACCAAACTGCCTACGACAAAAGTGTAAATGATCCCGAAGGCTTCTGGGGCGAGATTGCCGGAAACTTTCAATGGCGCAAGCCCTGGGATAAAGTACTCGACTGGAACTTCGATGAACCCAAAATCGAATGGTTCAAAGGCGCGAAGCTGAATATCACGGAAAATGCGCTGGACCGCCACTTGGCCGAACGCGGTGACCAGCCGGCTTTCATTTGGGAGCCTAACGAACCCGACGACAAGTCGGTTACGATTACATACAGCCAACTCCACCGCCGCGTCTGTCAGTTTGCCAACGTCATGAAAAAATACGGCGTCAAAAAAGGGGATCGTGTGTGTATTTACCTGCCGATGGTGCCGGAATTGGCCATTGCGGTGTTAGCCTGCGCCCGCATCGGAGCCATTCACTCAGTGGTGTTCGGCGGTTTCTCGGCCCGCGCCATCGCCGACCGCATCAACGATGCGGCCTGCACGATGGTCATTACCTCCGATGGCGCTTTCCGGGGCCAAAAAACGATTCCCATGAAGGAAACCGTGGACGATGCGCTGGAAAAATGCACCACCGTGAAGGACGTTATCGTGATGACCCGCACCCGGACGCCCGTCTCGATGCTCAAAGGCCGAGACCACTGGTGGGAAGAGGAAGTGAAACACGTGGACGTCGATTGCCCCGCCGAGGAAATGGACGCTGAGGACCCGCTCTTTATTCTCTACACCTCCGGCTCGACGGGTAAGCCCAAGGGCGTGGTGCACACCTGCGGCGGCTACATGGTGTATACGACCTATACTTTTGCGAACGTCTTTCAATACGAACCAGGCGAAATTTTCTTCTGCACCGCGGACATCGGCTGGATCACCGGCCACAGCTACATCGTGTACGGTCCGCTTTGCGCCGGCGCTACCTCACTCATTTTCGAGGGTGTACCGACCTATCCCGACGCGGGTCGCTTTTGGGCTATTACCGAAAAACACAAGGTCAACATTCTCTACACCGCCCCCACTGCGATTCGTTCTTTGATGAGTTTTGGGTTGCAATACGTGAAAGACTACAACTTGTCTTCCCTGAAAAAGCTCGGTTCGGTGGGAGAGCCCATCAACGAAGAAGCCTGGCATTGGTATAAGCATAACATCGGTCACGACAAGGCACCGTTGGTCGATACCTGGTGGCAGACCGAGACGGGCGGTATCATGATTACCACAATCGCGGGCGTGACACCTGAGAAACCTACCTTCGCCACGCTGCCGCTGCCCGGCGTGCAGCCTGTGCTGGTAGATGAGTCCGGAAACGTAATGGAAGGTAATGGCGTGAGCGGCAATCTTTGCATAAAATTCCCCTGGCCAGGCATGCTGCGCACGATCTGGGGCGAACATGACCGTTGCCACAAAACCTACTTTTCGGCCTATCCCGGCATGTACTTCACGGGCGACGGTTGTCTACGCGACGAGAACGGCTTCTACCGCATCACGGGCCGCGTGGACGACGTCATCAATGTCTCTGGCCACCGCATCGGCACGGCGGAGGTCGAGAACGCCATCAATATGCACCTCGGCGTGGTGGAGTCGGCGGTGGTCGGCTATCCGCACGACATCAAGGGGCAGGGCATCTACGCCTACGTTATCACCGAAACCCCACCCGATGAGCCCGAAATGATGCGCAAGGACATCGGCGCGACCGTCACCCGCGTAATCGGTCCCATCGCCCGACCCGACCAGGTGCAGTTCGTTACAGGATTGCCCAAGACGCGATCGGGGAAAATCATGCGTCGTATTTTGCGGAAAATTGCTGAGGGTGATACGTCAAATCTGGGTGATACGTCCACGCTGCTGGACCCGGCGATCGTGGAGGTGATAAAGGAGGGGGCATTATAAAGGATGGGGCGGTCAGTCTGCTTCTTGCGCGGTGGTCCTCGCCAGTGGTTATAAGATCGAGATGGAGTTTTGTAAAAAACTCAAATACGTGATCGGGGTCGGGGTGCGCTTCAGGATAAGTGATCAGCTTTCGGGCGTTATGCAGCCTATGTTCACCTACGGGCCATAAAACGACGACAAAGGGTATGCGTTAGGCTTGCAAACTCTGCTTTTGTTTCATTTTTAATCATAGAAAGACTCTACAAACGGTACGCTTTTTTATTGCAGCTTTTAGCTTCATTCTAATTCCCCTGAACTATTTTAATGGAAAGTAAAAAGCCCAATGCCAGCCTTTCAGCCAGTCGGCCGGAACGCGCTGCCTCGACCGAGCCGATAAACGATTTGCCACGCGCCGTACTACGGCCCAATGACCACATGCTGCTGGATGGTACCTGGAAGTTCGCCATCGACCCCGAAGACGCGGGTTTGCGGGAGCGTTGGTACGTGAATCATGATTACCAAAACACCGCCCATTGGCCCGGCTCGATCGAGGAACATATGGCGGCGGCCTACGATTCGGCAGGCCGGTGGCAGGATAAGGTCATTGCGTGGTATGAGCGGGAATTTGAACTGCCTGAGTGCAGCGGATCGCCGGAATGCTCCATGATTCAGCTTACATTCGGGGCTTGCGGTTACGAAACCCGGGTATGGCTCAATGGTCACCCACTCCGCACGATCGAGGACGAGGTAGTACATTTGGGTGAGTACACCTCGTTTTCCTACGAATTGCCTGACGGCTACCTGCGGCCTATCAACCGGCTTACCGTCAGAATTGGCGACACAATGGACGCCGAACTCCCGCGCGGTAAGCAAGAATCACACGTGTACAAGCGCGGGGGTATCTGGTACCAGACCTACACGGGTGCCGTCCGCAGTGTGTGGATCGAAACAGTAGAGCGCAACCGCCTACGCACCCGTATCGAGGTAGTGAGCGTGGTCGAAGACCGCTTGGTACGCTTCACCGTTACCACCCGCATTCACGATCCCGGCGACTTTACACTACGCCTGAAGGCGTTTGCACTGCAGGGCGACGAGCCGCTGGCCGAATCGGACTATCCGCTGCGGCTGGAAGAAGGCCAAAAGCAGCAGCGTGTGGTCCTGGACATGGAAGGGGCCGAGCTATGGTCGCCCGAATCGCCGACGCGCTACCGGCTCGTGGCGCAACTTATCCACACAAATGGCTACGTAGCCGAAGTGGAAACACGGTTTGGGCTACGCAAAATCGAGGCCAGGGGCCGGTTTATTTACCTCAATAACAAATCGGTGTATCTCGATGGTATCCTGTACCAGCCCGGTACTTCCACTTATGAGGAAATGCAGCGTCACATGCAGGCCATGAAAGATTTGGGCTGCAATTTGGTACGTGTTCACATCGCGGGCATCGATCCCCGGATCTATAATCTGGCGGATAAAATCGGGCTCATGCTCTGGGTGGAGGTACCCAGTCCACACAGCTCGACCGTGCAGAGCCGACAAAATCACCGGGCTGAATTGCTGAGGATGGTATCGCTTATCAGCACGCACCCTTCCGTCCTGATTTGGAGCCTTTATAACGAAGATTGGGGGGCACAGGATATTGCCACCAATCCAGAAACCCGGAAGTATATTGTGGATATGTACAATTACATGCAAATTGCTTACCCGCAATTTCTGGTGGTCGACAATGATGGCTGGCGGCATATTTCGTTGGAAGGACGCTTGAAATCTGATTTGCTGACGGCCCACCTCTACACGCCCGACCTGAACCGCTGGCGGGAGCTTATGGATCAGCTGGATGCCGGCAAACTGGACGACGTGGCCGCTTTTCCGCTGGTGATTGGTGATCCGTTTTTTTATCGACGCCAGGTACCGCTGGTGATCAGCGAGTGGGGCGGCTTCGGTTTTGCCGATTACGGTGGCCCCAATGACGCCGAAGATCGGGCTGAGCGTATCCGACTTTTCAAAAATGAACTTCGGCGGGACGGTATCGCCGGAGATGTGTACACGCAGGCCACCGACATCGAGGATGAACGCAACGGCTTGATCGACCCAAACAGTGGCGCGCTAACCGTCCCAGCGGGGCTACTGAATTCTCGGGATCAGCCGGTCAGAAATCCCGAATAAGGGCTTAGATTAAAAAGACAGAATTGCTGGTATTGTAAATCGGGCTCAATTGGCCCGATTTTTTTTGGCCATCCAGCAAATTATCCCGCACGCTTCGGAATGATTATCACTACCTTCAACTCTCTAAAAAGCCGAAACTTCCGATTGTATTTCGTGGGTCAGTCCATTTCGCTCATTGGGACCTGGATGCAGAAAACGGCCGTGAGTTGGGTGGTGTATTCCGTTACGCAGTCCAAAATAATGCTGGGTGTTACGGTATTTGCCACCTTGTTTCCCTCGGCTTTATTCTCGCTATTTGGCGGCATCGTGGCCGACCGTTATGATCGCTACAAAGTACTGCTCACCACGCAGGTCATATCGTTGGTGCAGGCCATCCTGCTTACTTTGGCCGTGGTGTATTTTAAGGAATACGTCGTGGTCGAAATCATCGTGTTGAGTGCCATGCTGGGCGTCATCAATGGCTTCGATGTACCAGCCCGGCAGTCGTTGGTGTACGAGTTGGTGGAGCATAAGGAAGACTTGCCCAACGCTTTAGCCCTCAATTCCTCGATGGTCAATCTTTCCAAGCTCATCGGTCCGGCACTGGCCGGATTTATTTTGGAAAAATTCGGTAATCAAGTTTGTTTCGGAATCAACGCAGCCAGTTTCCTGCCCGTGCTCGCTTGTCTGATGCTGATGAAGTTGCCAAAATTCATGGCCAAATCAAAAGCGGGGCGTAATGTAATGAACGAATTTCGGGAAGGCTTCGCATTTATCAAAAATAGTTCAACGATCAGTTCGACCATCATTTTTGCGGGATTGATGAGTCTTTTTGTCCTGCCCTATACTACCCTCACCCCGGTTTTTGCCAAGGATATTTTCAACGGAAATGCCGCTACCCTGGGCGTGATCGACGGAATCATCGGCTTAGGCGCCTTTGTGGGGGCTATCTATTTGGCTTCGCTCAAACCCGGCGCCGATTTGAGCCGGGTGCTGGCGATCAACACGATGATTTTTGGCCTCGGCCTCAGCGCTTTTTCCTACACAACCAATTACCCGCTTGCCCTCACTTTTCTGGCCGCCGGTGCCATCGGTATGATGTCGGTCATTACCATCAGCAACACCATCATTCAACTTAATGTAACGCAAGCGCTCCGAGGTCGGGTCATTAGTTTTTTTGTCATGGTTTTCACGGCCATGCTGCCTATGGGAAGCCTGCTGGTTGGGGCTGTTTCCCATTTTGTGGGCGTTCAAAAAACCGTTTTAGTCCAGGGAATAGTTGCCATTGGCCTTTCGCTGCTGTACGGGCGGTATTTAAAGCGGGAACGGCTCGATAAAGCGCAAGAAGCCACGATGGACCGACAGCCGGAACAGATTTTGAATAAGGTGTAGTCAAAAATCCACCTCAACCCGCCAGGCGAACGTCCATTTTTTTAATGTTGGCGTAGCTAATCGCAATCGCTTCCAGCGGTGGCTGCTTCGTGACGTCCTGCTCCACGAAAAGGTGCTTTAATCCGGCCGATTCCGCCGCGTCCAGAATGCGCTGGAAGTCGATGGAACCCATACCTACTTCGGCAAATTCCCGCTTCTCGGTTTTGGCCATGTCCTTCATATGGACAAGCGGAAAGCGGCCGGGATTTTGCTTAAATAAGGCAACAGCATCCTGCTTTGCGTAGGAGGACCAGTACAGATCCAACTCCATCTTCACCAGTTTGGGGTCGGTTTCTTTCAGAATTAGGTCGTAGGGAATTTTTCCGCCCACGTTCTCAAACTCGAAGTCGTGATTGTGATAGCAAAACTGGATTCCCGCTTTTTGGCACACTTCGCCGGATTTGTTGAAGAGGTCGATAAATTTCTTGTAATCATCCATCGTCCGCTCGTTGGGCATCAGGTAGGCGCAGGCCACGTACTTCTGTCCGGCGGCTGCCGCGTCGTCCACGAGCTGGCTCAGGCTGGTTTGCAGTTGACCGGGCATGTAGTGGCCGCTGGGTGTAGTCATACCCAACGATTTGAGATAGTCTTTAAATTCAGCGGGAGCCATTCCGAAAAACTTACCATTGGCGTAGCCGAACGTCTCGACTTCGGTAAAGCCGATGTCAGCCACTTTTTTCAAAGTGCCTTTTGGGTCCTTGGACATCAGGTCGCGCAGGGTGTAGAGTTGCAAACCAATGTTTTTGGGCGGTTTGGCCAGGGAAATACTTTTGGTCAGGAGCGGAAGCGCGAGCGCCAGAGCGCTGGTTTTTAAGAATGTTTTGCGGGAAATTGGATTTGAAAATTCCATGAAAGAGATAGGTTGGGGGTGAAGTTTATTTAGTAAAAAATGCTGAATAATGTAAGGTTAAAATAGTTTTAAACTTACGGATTTTCAAGGTATTATTTCATCCCCAAAAATGGGCATGCTCCGGGTACGACATTGGCTTTAAAAAAGAATATCCTTTTATTTCTGTTGATCCCGGATGGCTTTAAACTCGGACCCTGTTTTCCACTGCGGCCATTTTTCTTCAAAGGCAAGACGTTTTCCTACCTGGAAGAGAAGTTTCAATTCATGCACGGCTCCTTCCATGGTCCAGGTGGCTGGATCGTACTCGTCGGAAGGCTGATGGTAGCTTTTTTCGGTGTATTCGTCTTTTAATTTCTGGCCGTAGGCTTTGCCCTTTCCCACCACATCCACGCCACTTTCGAGGTAAAGCGCCGGAATACCAACTTTGGCAAAATTGAAGTGGTCGGAGCGATAGTAATAGCCCGCTTCGGGGTGGGTCTCGATGGAAATATAACCCCCATCTTTCTTGATAATTTCCTTTACGTACTCTTCGAGTTCCGACTGCCCTTCGCCCACTAACACCATATCCTTGGTTGGTTCGAAGCGGTTCAGGCCGTCCATATTGATGTTCGCCACAGTTTTGGCCACTGGGTATATCGGATTCTGGGCGTAGTAGGCTGAACCCCACAAGCCCTGTTCTTCGGCAGTCACGGCCAGGAACACGACCGTGCGTTCGGGCTGGGTTTTAAGATTCTTAAATACTCGCGCCAGTTCCAGCAGCCCGGCGGTACCCGTGGCGTTATCCAGGGCACCGTTGTAGATTGAGTCGCCGGAGGCGTCCGGCGTACCTACGCCCAGGTGATCCCAATGGGCCGTATAGATAATCACCTCATCCGGGCGTTTGGTACCAACGATCTTACCGATGACGTTGTGGGTTTTGTCGTAGGTAGTTTTGACTTTCATTGTAGTGCTGAGTTGAACTCCCAGTGGTACGGCTTTAAATCCTTTCTGGTCGGCTTTGGCTAGTAAATCAGCGGCGTTCCCGGCCGATTTTAATAAATTTACCGCCACGGTTTCCGGTACCCAGCCAATCACGTCGCAGTTTGGAATATCCTTGCCCCGGTTGTCGAGCTGCAGGCGCGACGTGTTGAAATTATTTTGCTGTACACCAAAAGGGTACCCCGCCGCATCATTTTGGTGAATGATGAGGCAGCCCTTGGCTCCCTGCCGGGCGGCTTCTTCGAACTTGTAAGTCCAGCGGCCGTAATAGGTCATTTCCTTTCCTTTGAATAAGGTGGTGTCGCCCGACCAGAAACCGGGGTCGTTGACCATCACCAGCACGACCTTACCTTTCACGTCGAGCCCGGCGTAGTCGTTCCAGTTGTACTCCGGGGCCACCACGCCATAGCCCGCAAACACTAGTTCCGACTTATCAAGCGTAATATTAGGCTCAGTGCGGTCGGTCCAGATCACGTAGTCGTCGAAGGCTTTTAGGGTTGAAGTGCCTTTGGGCGAATATACTTGCATGGTAGGGGCGGCGGTGGCTTCAATGTTCACCATAGGTACCTCCTGTAGGAAACTGTCGCCATTGCCGGGTGCCAGACCGATGGCTTTAAATTGCTGTTGCAGGTAGGCAATGGTTTTGGTTTCGCCTTCGGTAAAGGGCATCCTCCCCATGTAATCATCGGCGGCCAGCACGGCTACATGTTGTTTGAGACTGTCGGCGCTGAAGGTCGACATACCGTCTTCGTCTGATGAAGTAGTGCTGTCCTTGGTGCCGCAGGCGGTGAGAACACCCAGAAATAGCAAGGGTAGAAATTTGGGAAAAGAGCGCATAGGTAATGGGCCAGGGTAAGGAGATGGTTCGAAGCTGAAAGGTACACACAGAATTCCGCTCCATAAAGTTTTAGCTGCACCTGTGGGATTCAAATTACGATGAGAAGTACGTTGCTGTCCCAATCTTACGGCGTTTTCGCATTGCGCCAATATAAGTACTTGTTTTTAAGATGATTTGTAATTTCATTACGTAGTTCGAGCCGCTTTTTGCCTAACCCATATACCTATCCTTACTTATGCGCAAATACTTTACGCCCATCCTGCTCATCCTGTTATTTCACCAGGCTGCTTTATCGCAAACCTATGACCCCTCGCTCTTTGACGCTATGCAGTGGCGCATGATCGGCCCGCACCGGGGCGGGCGGACCGTTGGGGCCGTGGGCGTGCCGCAACAGCCCAACGTTTTTTACATCGGTGTCAACAACGGCGGCGTGTGGAAAACGACCGACTACGGCCGTACGTGGTTTCCAATTTTCGACGACCAGTCCACGGGTTCCATCGGTGATGTGGGCGTCGCGTCTTCCAGCCCTAACGTCATCTACGTCGCGAGTGGGGAGGGGCTGCACCGCCCCGACCTCTCGGTGGGCGACGGGATGTATAAATCCACCGACGCCGGTAAAACCTGGACGCACCTCGGCTTGGCGGATGCCCAGCAAATCGGCAACATCAGCATCGACCCCACCGACGAAAACCGCGTTTTTGCCGCCGTGCTGGGGCATCCTTACGGCAAAAACGCCACGCGCGGTGTCTTCCGCACCACCGACGGCGGTAAAAACTGGGAAAAGGTTTTGTATAAAAACGAAGACACGGGAGCCATTCAGGTGACCATCGACCCCAACAACCCGCAAATTGTGTACGCCGATCTCTGGCAGGCGCAGGAAGGCCCTTGGGAGAATGCGGAGTGGCAGGGACCCGAAAGCGGCCTTTACAAATCCACCGACGGTGGCACCACCTGGCGCAAACTCACACGGGGACTACCCACCTTTAAAGCGCAGGGCGTCGGGCGCATCGGATTTTGCATCGCGCCCTCCGATTCTAAGAGAATGTATGCCACCGTGGACGCCCCCGAACAAGGCGGCGTCTACCGCTCCGACGACGCGGGGGAGTCTTGGCGGCTCATTGACGACGACCCCCGCCTGTGGGGACGCGGCAGCGACTTTGCGGAAATAAAGGTACATCCTACCAATCCCGACATTATTTTCATCGCCGACGTCGTTACCTGGAAATCGACGGATGGTGGTAAAAACTTCGAAGACTTTCGGGGCGCGCCGGGCGGCGACGATTACCACCGCCTATGGATCAATCCCACCAACCCCGACATCATCCTGCTAGCGGGCGACCAGGGCGCGATCATCACCGTCAACGGCGGGCAGACGTTCAGCTCATGGTACAACCAGCCCACGGCGCAGTTTTACCACGTCAGCGCCGACAACGCCTTTCCTTACAACGTGCTGGGCGGACAGCAGGAAAGCGGCTCGGTGGGCATCGCCAGCCGGGGCAACGACGGCCGGATCACCTACCGCGAGTGGCATCCCGTGGGCGTGGAGGAATATGGCTACGTGGCCGCCGACCCGCTGGATCCGACTATTATTTATGGCGGCAAAGTCACTCGCTTCGACAAGCGGACCGGGCAGGTGCAGAACATCGCCCCCGAAGCCGTCCGCAGCGGCCAGTACCGCTTCGTCCGCACGGCCCCGCTGCTATTTTCGCCCATCGACCCAAAAACGCTCTTTTTTGCCGGGAAT
>JBBSSJ010000156.1:0-11027 GCA_038242095.1 Cytophagales bacterium | reverse complement strand
GCTTTTGGGCGCCGGACTGGGCTATGTGACCTACAAAATGATGAAGTCGATCGACCATTACCAAACCGAGGTGCTGCTGTCGCTGGCCTTGGTGATGGGCGGCTACGCGCTAGCGTCGGCGTTGCACTTTTCGGGTCCACTGGCCGTGGTGGTGGCGGGTCTTTTTATCGGCAACAGGGGACGCTCCGAAGCCATGTCAAACGAGACGGTGGAGTACCTGGATAAGTTCTGGGAATTGGTGGACGAATCACTAAATGCATTGCTGTTCGTGCTGATCGGGCTGGAGCTGGTGGTCGTATCGTTCGTGAATGGGTACTGGCAAGCGGGTCTGATCGGCATCGTCATTGCGCTGGCGGCCCGCCTGGTGTCGGTTTACATCCCCATTCTGCTGCTACGCCGCTCCGTCAACTTCATTCCCCGCACGGCGCTCATCATGACCTGGGGCGGCCTGCGCGGCGGCATTTCCATCGCCCTGGCGCTCTCCCTGCCCGCCGCCATGGACAAGGATCTGATCCTGTCGATCACTTACTGCATCGTTGTTTTCGCCATCCTGGTTCAGGGATTGACCCTGGGCCCAATCGTGAAGCGGATCAAGTTAAAGTATGGGTTATAAGTTCAAAAAAGAAAACTAACCCCTGCTCCGAAATTCATGAAACCCATGGGCTGGTGCGGGGTGATGGGTTGAACCGAGTGCTGGTTGCCGAGATTGATTTCCTGGGTCAGGTCTTTGTACTGCATGTTGGCGGTCATATATTGCAGGGAGCTGTGGACGGCAAGCCAGCGGTTAAGCTTGTAGCGAACCGTAGCACCAGCGCCTAACGCCAAGGCCTGAGCCGTGCGGGAAGGCGTCATCAGCGATACGGGCTGATCACGATTTACGGAGGTCATTTCAACACGCGCGCTGCGGGATTGGGCGTAGCCTGCCGTTACCTGCAGATCGAACAGGAAACGGCCCGTCGGAATGGTGAGCAGCGGCCCGACCATTATAGACTGCGTGATGCAATGGGTGGCCTTGGTGTCCCAGGCCGCCGGGTCGGCCGATTGACCGTTCGTATGCAGCATCGCGCCGGGCTGCACGGCGTTGGTGCCATAATTATAGCTTCCAACCACGCCAAGCTGACGTCCGAAACGGTAGCCAGCCGAAGTTTGGGCGTATTGACCGTTAACCAGCACGTCGTTGGTATTTTTGCCAAAAGGTGTGTTACAGGCCGGCATGTTGTAGCCTGTCGTCACGCTCACGAACCCTTTGTGCTGGAGCGTGGATAGAATAAAGTTTTTTTGCGCTACAGCTTCGCTCGCAAGCAGGCTTAGCATCATTAGGGGAAGTAAAAGACGTTTCATCGCTATGATAGTTTTTTTGGAGTATTTAGCGATGAAGTATCAATTATGATGCCAACTTTTCAACGTATTGGTATATAGAATTTTAAAATAAAACTTATAGAAATCAAGCCTTTGTCAGTCGCTCATTTTTTAGATAAAATTGCTAATTTGCAATCCAAGGGCACCCGGTATTTCCCGGCGGGACTATTCCCGGCCTACCGCCGCAATGGGCCATTAGGCTACGTCCGTCCCGACACTACCCTTTTTTTCTCGGCCATTATTGGCTTTACCCTGCAATCATTGCGAGATCGGCTTCCGGCGGCTGCACGAGCAAAAGTTGATTCCATTCTGAGCGGAATACGCGCCAACTATCCCGCTTTTAGAAACAAAGACGGCCTGAAAACCTATAATTTTTGGCAAACCAAGCCCTCACGCCATTTCCCGAACGGCTACGTTTTTCGGAGATTCGAACACTTCCGAATTCCCGACGACGTGGACGATACCGCCTTCGTGTACCTGACCGATGGCCCTTCCTCTGAGGAATTACTATGGCTGAAAAACAAGCTCGCGCAACACGCCAATGGCAGCAAACAGTGGATCAGGAATACCTATCCGCAATACCGCAAGCTGCGTGCCTACTCGACCTGGTTTGGCAAGAATATGTACGTCGAGTTCGATGCCTGCGTGTTGAGCAATATTTTGTACTGCATTTTCCAGTATGACCTTCCTTTGAATGAGCACGACGCGCACAGTCTGTTGTACATCCGCTCCGTTATCGAAACCGATCGTTACCGCCGCGAGCCATTTCGCTGCGCCCATCAATATCCAAGTACTGTGCTTATTATGTACCACGTAGCGCGACTCATGGCGGCCTTCGATCCGCCTGCGCTTCTTCCTATCAAAGCTAAGCTTATCCATGATGCGCAGCAGATGCTTGCTCAGGAAAATCAGCCTATGAACCGGGTACTGTTGGCTACTTCGTTGCTGCGATTAGAAGAATCGCCCGCCCGAATTGCGGTGGAGAATTTTACGGAAAAAGATTTCAAAGGATTTCGCTTTTTCATCGCCGGGCTGCTGACGGCCTACGAATCGCCCGTCCTGTACCAACTCGCGACCAACAAGCTATTCCATATGAGCTGGACCTGCGAGGCGCATTGTTGGGCGCTGCTGCTGGAATACGAAATTATTTCTGCGGAGAACGGTGGAAAGGTCGACGGCTTTTAGGATTCCCTAATTTTCGGGTCACAGAGCGGTCCACCGCACGGTTTCACTAAGTTTGTGCGGAGTTTTACAGAGTACTTTATAATAAACGAACTTTCCCCTTGAATAATCGCCAGACCCAACTCACAGCCTTCGACCGCTTGCTTACCGTTATGGATGAGTTGCGCGCGCAATGCCCCTGGGATCGCAAGCAGACGCTGGAAAGTCTGCGGCACCTCACCATCGAGGAGACGTACGAACTGTCGGACGCGATTCTGGAAAACGATTTGTCGGAAGTAAAGAAAGAGCTGGGCGACTTAATGCTGCATCTAGTGTTTTACGCCAAAATAGGCTCCGAAACCAATAATTTTGACATCGCCGACGTCCTAAACGGGATTTGCGACAAACTCATTTCGCGCCATCCGCACATCTACGGCGATGCTGACGGGAACACCGTCGTGGCCGATACCGAAAAGAAGGTCAAACAAAACTGGGAGCAGCTCAAACTTAAAGAAGGCAATCGCTCGGTGCTCTCGGGCGTACCGCAGTCGCTGCCCGCGCTGGTGAAGGCCATGCGGATTCAGGAAAAAGCGCGGGGGGCGGGCTTCGACTGGGACGAGAAAAGCCAGGTTTGGGAGAAGGTTCAAGAAGAAATGCAGGAATTCAAAGCGCACTTCGACGCCGAAACCGACGAAGTACTTAATCCCAAGGAAGCCGAAGCCGAGTTTGGCGATCTGCTGTTTTCGCTGGTCAACTACGCCCGCTTCGTGGACCTCAACCCCGAAACCGCGTTGGAACGCACCAACAAAAAATTCATCAAGCGCTTTCAATTCATGGAAGACCACGCCCGCGCCGACGGCAAAGCCCTGGCCGATATGACGCTGACCGAAATGGACCAATACTGGAATCGCGCCAAAACCGAATTGCAGCCGTGAGCTCGCACCACATTGTCAGGGAGAAGCAAGAACCTGCGCTCATTATCGCCAACGGCGAGGCGTGCAGCGAGGAGATGCTGGGCCAATTGCTGGAATGGAGTCCGTTCGTGGTAGTATTGGACGACGCCATTTACCGGGTGCTCGACCGCGGCGTGAAGGTCGACGCCTGGCTTGGCGACTTCGACCACGATCACGATTTTGAAGCGGTACGCGCCCGGCAGCACCCGCTGGAAATCGTCCCTACGCCCGACCAGGACAAAACCGATCTCGAAAAAGCCATCGAATTCCTGATCGGGCGCGGCTTTCCGGCGGCCAACCTTGTGTGGACTACGGGTCGCCGCGCCGACCACGCCATCACGAACATTACCAATATGGTCCGCTACAAAACCCAAATTCAGTTGGTGATGTACGACGATCATTCCAAGATCTTCCCTCTGACGGGTACCTTCGAAAAATGGTACACCGCCCGAACGCCAATCTCACTTATTCCGGTCGGTGAAGTAAGCGGCATCGTGACGAGTGGGTTGAAGTATAATCTGAATGATGAAGTACTCATGCTCGGTTACCGCTCAGGCAGCAGCAACCAAGCCGAAGTTGACGGCTTTGTGCGCATTTCGGCGCGGGTGGGGGATTTATTGATTATGGAGTGCTGGGATTGAAAAAGCCAATTTCGCCGTTTGATTGACCCTTTTATTATCCTTTCAGATTAAATTTTGATTAGTTTCGCGCCCTCATTGGCTTAGGAGCAGCCAGTTCACAGTGCTATTCCCCGAATGTTGAGTACAATCCATCTCTAACCAATTGCTATTTTTTGCATGAAAAAACTTCTCCTGCTGTTGCTTAGCTTCGTCATTTTTGAAGTGCAGGCACAAACCCAAATTCAGGGTAAAGTGACCGACGAGCAATCGTCGCCGCTCCCCGGTGTAAGCGTTCTGGTCAAAGGGACCACTACGGGTACCACGACCGACGCCTCGGGCAATTTCAGCCTGAATGCCCCCGAAACCGCCACGCAACTGGTATTTAGTTTCATTGGCTACGCTACGTCTACCCAGGATATCAACGGCCGTACGACCATCAATATCTCGCTTGATCCGGAAAGCAATCAGCTGCAAGAGGTCGTGGTGAACGCTCTGGGGTTTAAGACCCAGAAAGATCGCTCCGGCTCCACTTCTTCAACAGTAGGCACTCAGGCCATCAAAACGACGGGGGAAGTCGGTATTCTGAACAGCCTAGCCGGTAAGGCGTCGGGCGTCAAGATTGCCCGCGCTAATGGTGATCCCGGCGCGGGTACCAGTATTCAGATACGCGGAGCCAACACCATCGGCGGCTCTTCTCAGCCCCTTGTAATTGTAGACGGCGTCCCTATTTCCAACGACAACCTTTATGGTTCCGGCAGTTCGCGGGCGGCGGGCACCTCGCAACAATCCCGCCTTAACGACCTCAACCCTGAGGATGTAGAATCGGTACAGGTATTGAAAGGTGCTTCAGCGGCTGCTTTGTGGGGTTCAAGGGCAGCCAACGGCGTACTGGTAATTACCACCAAGCAGGGTAAGCTTAATCAGCGAATGAAGATTTCCTACTCAGCCAGCTACTCACTCGATGAAATCAACCGTCGCCATCCGCTGCAAAGTACCTGGGGACAAGGCTCGGGCGGTAAGTACAGCGCGACCTCGGCCAACTCCTGGGGTGATAAAATTTCGGCCCGGTCCGGTGGTCCCGATGAAGTCATTACAACCGGCGAGTATTTTCTGGGTCGAGATGGGGAGAAAATCTTCCCGATCAAGACCAAAAATTCGCAAGACAATTTCGTAGATCAAAACTTCAACGACGTCTTCCGCACGGGTTCTTTTCTGGATCAGAACCTAACAATTTCGGGCGGTGGTGGCAAAACGACCAATTATTTTAGCCTGGGTTACCTGGGTCAGGACGGCATTATTCTGGGAAGCGACTACAAGCGCTTCACCATGCGGTTCAATAATCAGACGTTCTTCAACAATTTCGTCAACCTGACGACCAAAGCCAACTACGTTTTCTCGGATGCCAACCGGATTCAGCAGAGCTCCAACACGGCGGGTCTGTACCTTGGTTTGCTGCGCACACCGCCGGATTTTAACCAAAACCCCTACATCGGCACCTACTTCGACAAGAGCGGCGTAGCCTTTCCCGAGCGGCAGCGAAGCTATCGCCGGTACCTGGGCAACAACGTTAATCCGACCTACAACAATCCACTGTGGACGGTTAACGAACAGGTGGGAACCACGAAGGTCAACCGCTTCAACGCCAACTCCAACTTGAATATCAACCCGATTAGTTGGTTGCAATTGGACTTGCGCGGCGGCATCGATACCTATGTAGACAAGCGCGTATATTTCTCACCCATTGGGTCGGCTAGCTTTTCCAACGGACGGCTGGACAATGAGCAGTTTACCAATACTGAAATCAACGTCGATGCCATTGCCCGGGCCGATTTCCCCAATTTGGTACCCGATAAAATCGGCTTGAACATCACTGCCGGTTTTAACATCAACGACCGTAACCGGGGAAGCCTCTACGCCTCGTCCACCAACTTCCTGGTCAACAGCCGGCTGCCGACTTTTAACAACGGCGTAGCGCCTTTTCAAATCAACAATAATACGACGCGCATTCGCTCTAATCGGGGCTACGGTATCCTGTCGTTTGATATTTTCAAACAACTTTTCCTGAACGTATCGGGAACACAGGAGGCAGCCTCCACCATCGAGGGCACTTTCTTTTATCCATCGGCCGATTTGGCGTGGCAGTTTTCCGACCTGCTCAAGAGCTCGGGTAAAATTCTGTCTTTCGGTAAACTGCGCCTTTCTTACGGACAAGTGGGAGTCCAGCCCCTGCCCTACCGATTTGGCACGACTTACGAGACTTTCACGTACAGAACCTACGACGACGGACTGGACATCAACGAGTTTGGCGGTGGTTTCCGCCTGAACGACGATCAGGGCAACCCGAAGCTTAAACCGGAGATCAAGACTGAGTTTGAAATTGGTACCGACCTGCGTTTCTTCCGTGACCGTCTGACGCTCGGCGCTACCTATTACCATAACGAGATCAACGATATTCTGCTGGCCGTAAACCAGTCACCGAGTTTTGGTTATCTGTCTAAATACGCCAACGCCGGACAGATGGAAAACCGGGGTTTGGAGCTGGATTTCAATTTGGCGACAATCAAAAAGGAGAACTTCTCGCTTGATCTCTACGGCAATTTCAACAACAACCGCAACAAAGTCCTCGACTTGGCGGGTGTTGATCGCGTGGCCCTCACCAGTGAGTCTATTACGTCCAACGCCATTGTGGGCAAGCCGCTGGGCATTTTCTTCGGTAGCCGCGCGGCCCGCAACGACGACGGTTCGCTCAAATTGGATGGAAACGGCTTTCCCAAGCTCGATCCCGAGCAAGGCGTCATCGGCGATCCAAATCCCGACTGGCGGGGTGGTCTGGGGCTGCGCGGTGCTTTCAAAGGACTGTCGTTCAATGTACTTTTTGAAACCTACCAGGGCGGCGATTTCGCCGAGCGCACCCGTTTTGTGCTGAACAGTTTCGGTACCTACAACGACACCGAAAACGAAGTGACGCTACCCAAAGAATTGAAAAATGCGGCGGGTAAAATATTCCCGGCGGGTACTACGGTGCGCGGTAACATTGGCAACTACGGCGGGGGCGATGTACTGCTCGACGAGCAGTGGTACACCACGCTGGGCGGTGGTTTGGGTGGCTCGGCAATCAACGAGTTCGCCGTCACGGATGGTAGCTGGACCCGGCTGCGGGAAGTGTCGCTGGGCTACAGCATCGGCGGGCCTAAGTTTCGCAACGCCACCAAGCTGGGCTCCATTGACCTGTCGGTTTCGGGTCGTAACCTGAAACTTTGGACCAAGGTAAAGGGCATCGACCCCGAAGTGAATCAGTCGGGCGTGGACAATGGCTTTGGGATCGAGTACTTTACCAACCCCAGTACCCGGTCGTGGGTGTTTTCGGTGAAGATAAATTATTAGATCGGGGCCGCCCGCGCTGATGGATTTTGGATTAGGACAAACTGTGTGGCTGTTCTCTAAGGCATAAAGTGGCGAATTCAAATATTCACTCATTCTATCATTCACTCATTCAAAATTAAAAAAATGAAAAGTATAAAATACGTCTTAATCTGCCTCCTGATCGTTTCCGGCTACGGCTGTGAATCGCTGGTGGTGGGCATTAATGACAACCCGAACGAGATTTCGTCAGACAACTTCGAGGCGGGCGTCCTGTTGCTGAAAGGCATAGAGCTCGCCAATGTCAGTGTGCAACTCGGCCACCAAACCCGCATTGCGGGCATGTGGAGCGGACAGACGCGCGGCGTTGCGCTGCTTTATAAAAGCATCTATGAATATAACCTCTCGGCGGAGGAGACCAGCAACATATGGGAAAACGCCTACCAGGGCGTGGTGAAGCAGGCCAGGGTACTACGGGCGCAAACGGCAGGAAGTCCCAAGGCGGCGCAATATTCGGGCATTACCAAGGTGATCGAGGCCAATGCGATCGGCACCATCGCCGACCTGTTCGGCGACGTACCGTATAGCGAAATTTCTGACGACGCCATCCCTGACCCTATGTTTGACAGCCAGAAAGAAGTTTTTGCCCAGCTCCAAACCCTGCTTGACGGGGCAATTGCCGACCTGGCCAGTGCGCCCAGCACCGCCGTGCCGGAGGATCTTTATTTTAATGGAAACTCCCAAAAATGGACCAAGGTAGCTTACACGCTGAAAGCCCGACTGTACACGTACACGCGCGAATACGCCAAGGCCTACGAGGCCGCTTCCAAAGGAATCTCCTCGGCCAATGAGGCTCTTACGTTCACGCCGCCCAACATCGGTAACGGTAGTTTGAACCTGAACTATAAGATGATCAATGAGCGCGGTGGTTTTTGGGGCTTTACGGGAGGATATTTGGAAAAGGTAATGAGCGAGCGCAGCAGTACTAAAACGGACGAGGCCGCCCGCCTGAGTTACTATCGTTTTGATGGCAACGCCGCCAATAACAACAAGGGTATTGCCGCGCCGGGCCGCCCCATGATACTCGTTGGCTACGAAGAAAACCTGCTGATTTTGGCCGAGGCAGGTACGCGCACCGTGGGTGCGGAGGAAGGCTTGAAGCAACTCAATAAGCTCCGTGCTTACCTCGCTTCGGGCAAAGCTTTTGAGAAACTCAACGCAACTGACGCCCTGGTCTATGAGCCTTACATGCTGGCTGATTTTGACAAAGGTGGACTGGAAAACGCCGACAATCTTGCCACTGACCGGGCGCTGTTGCGTGAAATTATCGAGGAGCGCTACGTTTCTGGCTTCACGGGTCTGATGCCGTTCGACGACTTGCGCCGCCTAGCGACCAAAGAAAAGGATATTGCCGTGCTACCGCCTTTCAACTCGGCCACCGTCAGCAAGTATCCCCAGCGTTTCATCGTGGCCCAAACCGAACTCAGTGCCAACAGCAACGCCCCAAGAGATCCGGGAATTTTCGCAGAGACGGAAGTGAATAAATAGTTTTATAGGCGCAAAGATCCAAAGGTTCACAGGGGCAAAGTGTATGATTACTTAGCGGACGCTTCACTTTGGACCTTTGCCCCTGTGGACCTAAAAGAAAATTTTACTTTTCCCCCAAAAGAATCCTCATCATCTCCTCCGCCGATATGCGGCTTTTGGTTTTGATGAAATCGCGGGGCGTATCGTCACCGATTTCGTAGGTGATTCCCACGGCGTTGAAGGCCACGAAAAACCAGCCTTTGCTGACGGGTTGGCCGACGTTGGAAGGCGAAATATTGGGTTCGTAGTCTGGGATGGCCTTTTTAATTCCGGTGAGCCAATTTTTGGTAAAGTCGGGATGCGACGTGGCCGTATCGGAATTATTGAGGTAATACACATCTTCGTAAGTAGAATGAAAATCCAGGCCCAAAATCACCGGGGCCTGGATTTTGTTTGCGTAGTCGGTAACGTACTGCGCCATTTGCCGGGTTTCGGGCTGGTTGTAGCGGTCCCAGTCGCGGTTAAGATCGATGCCGCCCGCGTTGTGCCGCCAGTGGCCGAGGTCCACACCGTCAGGGTTTTGCATCGGGAAAAGTAGCACCTGATACTTCTCTCTGAATTTACGCGTCAGTTCGTCGTCTTCCAGCAGCCGCTCGGTAAAGTGCAGAAAAGCCAGTTGGCCCGTGGTTTCAGGCGGATGCTGTCGGCTCATCAGCACGATGATCTCTTTCTGATTCCTGTTTTTTTTGAATAGCGTGGCAGTGTAAAGTGGGCGTCCCAGTTTGCTTTTTCCGTAAGTACCTACCTTTACTTCATTACTCTTTTCCTGAATTCCGGCCAGCCAGTCCCGTAGATGTTCGGTGGTAAAAAGCTCCTGCCCGGCTACCCAAAGCGTGTCGCGGCTAAGCGCAAGCGGAAACTGCACATTGCCGCCCCGTTTAGTAATTTGGTTGGTGTCCAGGTCGGTCCAGGTTTTGCCGTCTGTCGAGAGTTTGGGCTGGTACCGGTGTCGGCCGTTTTGGTAGTCGATATTGATATAGACTTTTTTCGGCGTCTCGCTCCAAAGCTTGAAGGCATACCAGGGACTGGGATTGATCGGCGTGTTTTCGGGCGCAATCATGACGGTATAAGTGCTGTCGTTTTCGGCCTTGAAGTCATTCAATCTGGCACCATTAAATTTGTTGGAAGCCGATACGCCCGCCGCCGTGGCGTAAATTTTCTTTTCCTGGTACTGAATCGGTTTGGTCTCCGTATCGACGTAATTTGGGAATTCATGCGGACGAGCCTTGGGGGCGTAAAGTTCTTTTTTACAACCAAAACTCAACAGGCTCAAACAGATTAGGCAGAAGTAAGTATTCTTGATTTTCATGAATAAGGGTACTTAAATGATATTCTTAAAAGGGTGAATAAAAGTTTCAAAAAAAAAACTAATTCATTTCGGAGCGTAAATTCGCTTAGCCTCCCGCAATACTTCGGCTTTATCCAGCGTCATGCGTTTGGTTTTCTTATTAACAAAAAGATCCATCTGATCATCGTAATGCGGGCTATCGGGACGATTGGAAGCACCGTAGTTGATCACCGACTAGATAATCGGCATGCCATCTTTCGGATAGCGGACCAGTTCGATGTATGATTCGCCCTGCATGGCTTTCAGCATTCCATCTTTGTAAGGGGCGGAGTTTATCGCCGAGATGACGTCGGGAATGCCCCACATCGGCAGCACTTTTTTGCCCCGTACGAGTTTCTGCAGCTCACCCAGTTGCAGGTTGGTGCGGCCAAAATCAGCCATAAGCTGAGCTTTAATGACGCGCAGGGATTCCAGACAATCGGCTTCGGTAAAGGTGTAGTCGAAGCCGCGGTCCGCCAGTTTGGCGTAGGCGTAGCGGTAGAAAAGCAGAAAAATCGCCGCGCCCCGGCTGTCGGCATCCGCTTTGCGGTCCCAGGTATTGAGCGTTTGGATTAGCGAGGCAAGATCGGGATGGTCGGCGGGGTTTAATTGAAAAAGCGCGTCCACATTGGTCTGAAACGATAGTTTAGCGGGGAGCTG
>JBBSSJ010000155.1:0-11153 GCA_038242095.1 Cytophagales bacterium | reverse complement strand
TGCTCCGACCCCAACTGGAAAGATGGTACCGGGCAAGTGTGGCACGTCGCGCCCAACGGCACCGTGCGGCTCGTAGCGGGCGACATGGGTACTACCAACGGCATCGAGGTGAGCCCCGACGAGCGGACGCTCTACGTCGGCGAAAGCGTGCAGCGTAATGTGTGGGCCTTCGACCTGGCTCCAGACGGGACGCTCACCAACAAGCGGTTGCTGCTGCAATTTGCCAATGGCGGCATGGACGGGATGCGCTGCGCCACCAACGGCGACCTCTACATTGCCCGCCACGGCAATGGCGAGGTGGCCGTTATCTCGCCCGAAGGTAAGGTCGTCAAGACGATCCCGACGATCGGCAAAAAGGTATCGAACATCTGTTTCGGTGGCAGAAAAGGCAAGACTTGCTACATCACCATGCAGGATCGCGGCTGCCTCGAAACGTTCAAAGCCAAGTCGCCCGGTCGCGAATGGGTCATGATGCAGGAATACACCAAAAAACGCTGACCAACGATCTCCCGCCATGCGCCCACCCGTAGATTTGCCCAAAACTTCCCGTAGTTTTCGTTTTGCCGCGCAGGGCGTCCTCAACCTTTTCCGGTATGAGAATAACGCCCGCTTTCATTTGCTGGCCGCGCTGGCGGTGTTTGCAGCGGGTTTTTTCTTCCGAATCTCAACCACGGAATGGGCTTTGGTTATCATTCAAGTCGGGCTCGTGTGGGCCGCCGAGGCCTTCAATACCGCGCTGGAAAAACTGGCCGACGCCGTGTCGACCGAGTACCATCCGCTCATCAAAGCTACCAAAGACCTGGCCGCCGGGAGCGTGCTGATCGTGGCGATTTCGGCGGTTGTGGTGGGCGTTTTGATTTTCCTGCCCAAATTTGTAGCGTTGTTTTAGCCGCGCCTTTTTACCTTCTGTAGTTTTTTAAAATGAAAATTTCGGACCGCTTTTGGCGGATAGTATTGATTATTCTTGTGCTGGCAGCGGGTAGCCCGAAAATCGCAACGGCCCAGGATAATAGCAAAGCCAGGTATATGACCGACCTGTATGACCGCGTGACGATTTACCCAATGGGACCCGGCCGCTACGTGAAGCACGACACGCTGTACACGGGTTCAGGTGCCATGCGGAATGAGTTCGCGATTTCGGACGGAGCGCTCAAACTGTACGTGCGCTCGCAACGCAACCGCAACATTACGCTGGTACTTTCACTGGGCGTGGCGGTGATGCCCACCCGCACGGCCGCGACTTTCAACAAGCCCTTTTACCAACGGCCGCTTTACTACGTCGCGCTGGGTTTGGGTCTTGTTTCGAGCGTTTTCAATGCCAAGGCTACTTCTCAACTCAACCAGGCCACTTGGCTCTACAACCGCGATGCCCTCATCCGCAGCCAGTATTACGACCCGCTGCCCCGATAAAAAAAAGCCCGGCCCGCATCACGCGGGCCGGGCTTTCAAAAACTAAGGATGGCTACTTACTTCTGGTACTTGATGGGTACTTCAAAACCCTGTTTGTCCCACTGAAAAGACAGTTTTTTATCGTCGGAGGCATCGAACATCAGCTTATCCGCCGAAGTTTCATAGTTCTTGGTGGGCACGGTCACTTCGGCCACATTTTTGTCTTTCACTTTGTCGTATTCAAAAGCGCCCCACTGCTTCATTACGGGGTTCAAAATCACGGTCCAGTTTTCTTCGCCGGGAATGCTGTACAGCGAGTAGGTACCCGCCTTCACCGGCTTGTCGCCGAACATGACGTCTTTCTTGAAAGTGATTTCGGTGGCCTCATTGGCTCCGGTACGCCACACTTTACCGTAAGGTTCGAGGCTGCCGCTGCCCTCCTTGCCGAAAATCACGCGGTCTTTCTTAGAGGGCTGGCTGTACTTTACGCTCACGTTGCTGCCTTCGGCGGTCATCATTGGGCTGGGCTTGGCTTCCTGCGCCATCACAACGGTCATGGCCAGCATGGTCATGCAAAAGAATAAAAGGGTCTTTTTCATCTTGTTTTTTTGGTTTTAAAAATGTGTATCGGTGTAAGAAACGTTGTTTGCTCGTAAAAAGTTGTTTATGGGGCGTACCACCACGTCATTCTGCGTCGGTATTCCTATTTTTTGTAAATTTGAAAGACTGGATCAACCCCTTTTATGACCGAACGTAATCCATTTTTCAGTACTCCCGTCGAAGCCTTAAAGGGCGTCGGGCCCAAGTGGGCGGTGCTGCTCAATAAGGAACTGAACATCCATACCTACGGCGACCTACTGCAACACTATCCGTTCCGGCACGAAGACCGCTCCCAGTTTCACCGCATCAATGAGCTTAGCGAACTACTACCCGGCGCTCAGGTCAAGGGCCGCCTGAAAGACTGGCTCGTGACTGGCGAAGGGTTCAAGAAACGCCTTGTCGCGACCTTCACCGACGGTACGGGCGTGCTGGAATTGGTGTGGTTTCACGGCATTCCGTGGTTCGAGAAAAGCCTGCGCCGCAACGCCGACTACATCGTGTACGGCAAGCCCACCGAATTCAACAGCAAGTACAGCATCACGCATCCCGACATCGAGCTGCTCACCGCCGAAAACGCCAACGGCGGGCCGATGCAGGCGATTTATCCCCTTACCGAAACGCTCCGCAAACGCCGCCTCGACAGCCGTGCCATCGCCCGCATGGTGCGCACGCTGCTGGACATGGCCACGCCGCACATCCGCGAAACGCTGCCCGAGGCGCTCATCGCTCAGTATCGGCTCGTGTCAAAGGTAGAATCAATCTGGGGGATTCACGCGCCGCTTACGGCCGCGCACCTGCATCAGGCTACCCGAAGGCTCAAATTTGAGGAGCTTTTTTATAACCAACTGCGGCTCATCAAGAGCAAAATCCTGCAAAAAAACGAATTTCCGGGACAGGTGTTCGATCAGGTACATTTGGTGACGCAATTTTACGAAGAGCACCTACCCTTTGACCTCACTAACGCCCAGAAAAAGGTACTGCGCGAGATTCACCTGGATTTCCAGTCGGGCAAGCAAATGAACCGCCTCTTGCAGGGCGATGTGGGGTCAGGCAAGACGATTGTGGCTTTTATCGCCATGCTGATGGCGATCGACAACGGCGCGCAAGCCTGCCTGATGGCGCCCACCGAAATTTTGGCCGATCAGCATTACCAGGGACTGAAAGTCTACGCCGATGCCATGGGCATCGGCATCGGGAAGCTGACGGGCTCTTCCAAAAAGAAAGAACGCACCGTGCTGCACGAAGCCCTGCGCGATGGTTCGATGCAAATTCTGGTGGGTACCCACGCGCTGATCGAGGACGTGGTGCAGTTCAAAAATTTGGGTTACTGCGTCATCGACGAGCAACACCGCTTCGGTGTAGCGCAACGCTCGAAACTTTGGGCTAAAAACGAGCGCATTCACCCGCACATCATGGTCATGACCGCCACGCCGATCCCGCGCACGCTCGCCATGACGCTTTACGGCGATCTGGACATTTCGGTGATCGACGAGCTACCCGCCGGGCGCAAGCCCATCAAGACTGTCCACCGCTACGATGCGCACCGGGCGACGCTCTTCGGCTTTCTGCGCGATGAAATCGCCAAGGGACGGCAGGTGTATATGGTCTACCCGCTGATCGAGGAGTCGGAAAAGATGGATTTGAAGGACCTCACTGATGGCTACGAAAGCATCTCGCGCGCGTTTCCCGACGTGCCGCTGAGCATTTTACACGGCAAAATGAAATCCCGGGATAAGGAATACGAAATGGCGCGCTTCGTGAAAAATGAAACCAAAATCATGGTCGCTACGACGGTGATCGAGGTGGGCGTCAACGTACCCAATGCTTCGGTGATGGTCGTGGAGAACGCCGAGCGTTTTGGTCTATCGCAACTGCACCAGTTGCGGGGACGCGTGGGGCGCGGCGCGGAGCAATCGTTTTGCGTACTCATGACCGATTTAAACCTCAGCCAAGATACCCGCAAGCGACTCGAAACCATGTGCCGCACCAACAACGGCTTCGAGATTGCCGAAGTGGACCTCGAACTGCGCGGACCCGGCGACCTGACGGGCACGCAGCAAAGCGGTATCATGGATCTGATGATCGCCGACCTCTCCAAGGACAGCGAAATTTTGAAAGTAGCCCGCGCCTCCGCCGAAGCCATCCTCGATGCCGATCCCGAGCTCGTCTCGCCGGTACACGCCCCTATCCTCAACCACGTCAACAGCCTTAGGCATTCGGAAACGAATTGGAGCAGAATAAGTTAAAAACTAGGATAAGTATCTAAAAGTTAGATATTTAAGAGTTAAATTTTTGAAGCTTTTAGTTAGAAAGAAAGCTAAAAATAGATTTCGGTTAATGCGCTTTCAAATCTGCATTTCCATGACACGCAACCTTTAACCGTTTGACCCTTCACCCAGAAACTAACGCCTAAGCTCCCGAAATTTCCACTTTAATGATTTCCCCTGGAAACTCAAAGGTTTGCGGGCGGGTGACGTGCAGGGCGGCACCGAGGGCGGTGGCGAAGGGTAGCAGGGTCGTGCATACTTCGTGGTTGGGGAATTTGCGGGCGAGAAGTTGGGTAAAAATCTCGTTCTTGGCAAAGCCGCCGTCGATAAAGAGCGTTGGCGTCGGCACGTCGTCCACGCCAATGAGCTGTAGCGACGCGGCTACGATGTCGACCAAGCCGATGAGCAGGTGGTGGTAAGCTGCTTCGGGCGTGGCGAAGGCGCTGATCTGCCACGTTTGGGGTTGCGGCGCGGGGAATGGCCCGTTGCCCTCCATCAGGGCGGGATAAAAAGGCGGCGCGGGTTTGGTAAGTTGCGCGGAATTGAATTCGATGTCTCGGTAGGCCTCTGGCTCGAGTTGGAAGTACTCATTGATCTTCGTGACTTGGTAATCGTGCTCGCGGCCCATGAATACCCGGGAAGCCTTCACCCCACTTCCCTCGGGCGTCATGAACACCAGACAGTCGCGCTCGAGCTGGTCGGACGTGAGGGGTTTGGTGGCGAACGGGTTAAAACTGACCAGCCAGGTACCCGTTGAAAGCAGGATAAACGGTTTCTTAAACGCCATGCGGTACGGAATGAGCGCCGCCGAACTATCGTGCAGCCCAAAACCGGACTGAATGACGCTCTTGTCGAATCGGTAAATGAATGAGGAAGCCGCCAGAATCTGCGCCATTTTCCGGTGAATCTCCTCAGCTTTCACCCAATCGTGGTAGTCCATCATTTCCAGGCTCCACATCGCGGTGTGGCACCCAACCGAAGTGAAGTCGCTCACCTTGCGGCCCGTGAGCAGAAACAGGATGTACTGCGGCAGGTTCAGCGAGGTTTTCACTTCCCGATACACTTCGGGCCGCGTGTGCTTGAGCCAGTACATTTGCAAACCCGAATTCAGGAACCCCATCGGCGGTGAGCCCGTCTGGAGCGCGATTTTCATCGGATCACCATATTGACCATAAAAGTCGGCGGCCAAGGCGTCGGGAAGGGGTTTCAGATACGAGTAAAGCGGCGTGACGGGCTTGTCAAAACCGTCGAGGTGCACAAAACTGGCGCCATAAGCCGATACATTGACTGCCTGCAATTCAAACTCTTTCTCTTCTTTGAGCGTCGCCCAATGATTTTGCACCCACTGAGTCAGCAGTTCTAAGTCGTCACAGGGAAAACCGTCTTCATCGGTAGTTTCGGGCAGAACTTCACGTACCTCGCGCACTACGCGGTATGATTCATCGAACAGAATATATTTTTTATTGGTACGGCCAATATCAAAAACAGCGGTTACTTTCATTAATTGTTTATTTGTTTAGTCGTTCAGTCGTTTATAGTGGGGCTAAAAATATTGTTTGACATGCATCTAAACAACTAAACCCCTCAACAACTAAATAAAAACCTTACTTAATATCGGCTTTATTACTTCCGTCCAGCGGCGGTAGCCTTCGGCGTTCATGTGCAGGCTGTCGCCTACATAAATACTGCCGTCGGGCCGGCCATTTTTCAGCATCACAGGCCACACGTCGATGTAGCCGTGGTGCGGGTCTTTTTTGGTAAAATCCTCAATCAGTTTGTTAGCCTTTATTACTTCCGCCCGCCGCGCCCAACGCGAAGGCGAAGGCTTGATCGAGACAAAATACATCGGCACCTCGGGCATCCGCTCGCGCACCAACTGCGTAAACTTCACGTACGAATCGCGGGTCTGTTCGGGCGTTTTAGTTTGGTCTACAAACAGGTCGTTCTCGCAATAAGTGACTACCATCGAAGGCTTGTACCTAAGTACCGTCTCGTCGATGTATTGAATCATTTCGGGAATCGTGGAGCCGCCAAAGCCCCGGTTGACGATCGGCAGCGGCGCGAGGTCTGACGTCGCGGTTTTCCACAGCCGGAAACTCGAGCTTCCCGCCAGCACAATACCCCCCGGCGCGGGCATACGCTCGGCATCCTGGGTTGCAAAGCGCGCGATGTCGCCCTTATTGTTGTCCAGCGAGTAGTTTGGGGTATAGTCCGCCCCCATCATCTGGTAAGAAGGCGGGCGTTGGCAAGCCAGGGCCATCGTTATCAGCAAGAGCAAGCCAAATTTTATTTTTTTCATCTTAATATTCATGGGGTACAGGCAAGAAAGCACAACGGCGGCTCAATATAATGCACGGACCAGCCGATACCAAAAAAAGAGAAGGCCAGTAGCCTTCTCTTTTCCACCTTACCAAGGATTAACCATTCTCAATTTTTGGGGGGCTCATGAGCTCATGGACTTTAAACTCAAAAAATGCCGTCCCAGCTTCCCTGCCGGTAGTACTGTAAGATCTTACGATGCATGATGAATTCGTAAGTGGCGCGGATGGCATTGGCCTGGGCGCGGGCTAGATTGGCTTTGGAAAGCGAGTACTCGAAGATCGTGGCGGTGCCCGCATTGAGTCGACTGGCCACCGTGGCATAGCTAGCTTCCAGCGCTTCGGCCTGGTCGCGGGCGGCGGCGTAGCGATCCTGGGCGGCCGTTACGTTCAGCACGCCTTGTTCGATTCCCTGCCGCACGGCCACGTTGGTCTGATCCAGCTGGTTGCGGGCGATTTGCTCCTGTACCCGCGCCAGCTCCACTTTGGGACGAGACTGCCAGCCGTTCAAAATCGGGATATACAGGTTCAGGCCCAGCGAGCCGTTACGGGTCGCGTTGAGTTGCCTGAAATAATCGAGTTGCTTGTTGGTGGAAGCGTAGAAGGCGCCGAAATTGGTCGTGGCGTTTAGCGATGGCAGATTACGGGCCTTGATGGATTTGATCTGGTAGCCGAAACTCTGTCGCCGTAATTCGGCGGCGCGGATGGAAGGGAAAGTCTGCTGCGCTTCGGCAAACATTTCTTCGGTAGTCATCGCTACGGGCTCACCCCCACTCACGCTCAGCGGCCGAAACTCTTTTTCAGGATCGGGCGGAATATTGAGTAATTGGAACAACGCCAACCGCGCCATGCGATAGCTGTTCAGGGCGGTCACTTCGTCGAAGACATCGTTGCTGAGTTGAGCCCGGATCTCGTACAGACCATTAGCCCCCACAACCCCTGCCTTAACCTGCTTTTCGACCCGGTCTACCTGCTCTTTTGACGTAGCAACCTGCTGCTCCGCCGACGCGTGCAATGCCTTGGCAGCCAGTACCTGCATGTAGGCCTGCACCATCAACAACAGCTGGTCGTTGCGCACAGCGGTGCTGTTTTGGAGCGACGATTCTTCCAATAACTTATACTGGCGTATTTCATTCTGTACCCTGAACCCCTGAAAAATAGGTACGTCGACCTGCGCCCCCACGTAGCTTGAATTATAAAGTTGGTCGATGTAAGCGTTGGTAAAGCGATCGATGCTCCGACCCAGATTGACGTTTTGACTGAGGTTGATGCCGATATCGGGCAATTGCTGTGATTTGGCCTGCCGCCACTGCGCCCGCGACGCCTCAGCCTGTAATTGCCCTTCGCGGAAAGTGAGGTTGTTCTCGGTCAAAAGCTCCGCGCACTCCTGCAATCCCAGCAACTGCTGCGCCGAAACCGGCAAAGTAAGCAGGCAAAAACCAGCAAAAAGCCACCGCTGCGTCGCACGCCGCTGCATCGCACGTTTTAAGTATTGAAGGAGAGTTTTAATAAGTATCATAGCTAATTGATTCGGGATTCTAGAAAGCTTATCTCATAACTCATAATTAGACTACGCCATCCACCCATCTTTCAGCCGAATGACGCGGTTACCGTATTCGGCGTTTTTTTCTGAGTGCGTCACTTGAATGATCGTCACTTTGTCTTCTTTATTGAGTTTTTGAAAAAGCTCCATGATGTCCTCGGCTTGCTCAGAATGGAGATTCCCCGTGGGCTCGTCGGCAAAAACCACCTTGGGCTCGTGCACGATGGAGCGCGCCACGCCCACCAGTTGCTGCTGTCCGCCGGAAAGCTGACTGGGAAAAAGGTCTTTCTTGGCTACCATGTTAAAGCGGTCAAGTAATTCGGCCACGCGACTTTTACGCTGGGCCGAAGGCGTGCCCTTATAAAGTAGCGGCGTTTCGATGTTTTCGTAAACTGTTAGCTCGTCGATCAGGTGGTAGGCCTGAAACACGAAGCCGATCTGGTGGCGGTGCAGTTGGGTGCGGCTTTTCTCAGTGAGCTTCTGCACGGGTTCTTCCAGGAAAAGATACTCGCCCTCGGAAGGCTCTTCGAGCAGCCCCAAAATGTGCAGCAAAGTGGACTTGCCCGAACCCGATGGGCCCATGATCGAGACAAATTCCCCTTCCTTGACATTAAGGTTGATGTTACGCAAAACGTAAGTCTTGCCGAACCCAGCAGGATAGTGCTTGGCGATATTTTGTAGTTGAATCACTTTTTTTAGTTGAAGATGGAGAATTGAAACGGGGCAGCCCACGCTGTTGAGAATGTCTTTCGCTATTATACTTCCTTGTGCCAAATAGTATACCATTAGACTCTGTTACTGATAACCAGCTATTTATAGTTTCAGACAACAAAAAAACGTCCGAAATCGCACACTTGGTGTACGGTTTCGGACGCAGGCATAAACGTTATCAGCGTTAGACTGGTATCACATATTCCGGCGGCCCTTGGTATACTTAAAATCGGGCTGGCTACGGAAATCGGCGTTGGTAAAGTCGCCCTGCCGGTTAAATTGGGCGTACTTAAAATCAGCATCGCCCCGAAAGTCGGTCTTGCGGAAACTCGCGCCGTCGTTGAACTCGGCGTATTTAAAGTTGGCTTCGTCGTCCATGCGGGCATCGGTGAAGAGCGCGGCGGCGCGGAAGTTGGCGTATTTGAAATTGGCATCGTCGCCGAAGTCTACGCCCTCAAAGCGCGCGTCCTCCCGGAAGTTGGCGTACTTAAAGTTGGCCTCGCTATGAAACCGATTCCCGTTGAAAACGGCGATTTCGTTAAAGTCAGAGTATTTAAACTCAGTCTTTCCTTCGAAGACGCAATTCTCAAAAATTACCTTTTCCCGGAAATCAGCGGTGTAAAGTACCTCATCGTTGCCGCTCCACGAGCTGCGGGCTTTGCCATCTTTGTCCAGCGCCTTATAGGCGATCACATTACCTTTGAAAGTACAGTTGCGAAACGTCAGCGGCACCTCGACCCGGCTTTTGTATTCGTCGGTACCCATGCGGGACTTCGATACCTTTTGCCGGTTTGACAATTCCGTAAAGTCGAGCGTACCGCGAATGACGGCGTTCTGAACATTAACCTCTCGCTTATCGTCCATTTTGCGGAAAATATCCGCCGCATCCATGGCAGACTGCGCGTGCACGAACGAAGCGAGGGCAAAAAAAAGCGCGCTAAATAGCAGCGCAATACGGTTGGTTTTCATGGCTAGCGTAGTTTTGGGGTTATGACTAATGTATGCCTAAATGATGTACACTCAAGCCTAAAGGTTGCATCGCTACCGAGTTTTTTACAAAATCCGCTACTTAATCTTTCTGATTTCCAACACCTCAATTTCTTCCACGCTTAGGGTACGGAGAAAACCACACAGCAGATCGCGCTTGGTGTTTGCCCGCCGGTATTTGAGGCTTATGTTAATAAAAGAATACGCATCTTCGGTACCAAAAGCGGGCACCGCCGCTTTAACCATGGGCTCGGTGGCCAAAGTCGGGATGAACGTTTCGGTATTGGATGAATCGGCATTGGCGACTTCGATGTGCCAGTTGCAGCCGTCCACGGCCAAGTTGCTCACGATGCGGGCACGGGTTGCTACGGTTTCACCCGGCATATTTTTATCGGATCTATGGCAGGCCATGGTAAAAACAAAGGGAATTATAAGAAGCAGTAGGGTTTTCATAATGATGTTATTTCAGATGGATACCATTGAAAATATACCTGCTACACGTCCCACTACGCCTTCTTCAAAGCCGCGTAATGCTTGAAAAACAGCGGAATCGTCTCGATGCCTTTGTAATAGTTGAACAAGCCGTAGCTTTCGTTGGGTGAGTGCAGTGCGTCGATGTCCAGCCCGAAGCCCATCAGGATACTCTTGCGCCCCAATTCCTGCTCGAAGAGCGCGACGATTGGGATGCTGCCACCGCCACGCGTTGGGATGGGTTTCTTGCCAAACGATTCTTCCATCGCCATCGAGGCGGCTTCGTATTCCATCGAGTCGGTAGGGTTTACGTATGGCAGGCCGCCATGGTGCGGCTTTACGGTTACCTTCACGGAATCGGGCGCGATGGACATGAAGTGCTTGGTGAATTTGGCCTCGATTTCTTTGTCAGTTTGGTTGGGTACCAGCCGCATGGATATTTTGGCGTAAACCTTTGAAGGCAAGACCGTCTTGGCTCCTTCGCCGATGTAGCCGCCCCACATGCCGTTAACGTCGAGCGTGGGCCGGATAGACGTTCGCTCAATGGTCGTGTAGCCCGCTTCGCCCGCCACGTCGTCCACATGCAGGTCGCGCTTGTACTCAGTCAGGTCGAAGGGCGCTTCGTTCATCGCGGCGCGTTCGTCGGCGCTGAGCTCCTCGACATTGTCATAAAAACCGGGAATGGTGATGTGGCCGTTTTCGTCGTGCAGCGACGCGATCATCTCACATAATACGTTGATTGGATTGGCGACCGCTCCGCCGTACACGCCCGAATGCAGGTCGCGGTTGGCGCCCACCACTTCTACCTGCAGATAGGTCAGGCCGCGTAGCCCGACCTCGATGGAGGGCACGTCGGTAGCGATGATA
>JBBSSJ010000154.1:0-11175 GCA_038242095.1 Cytophagales bacterium | reverse complement strand
TTGCAGCCCACTGAGAGTCGGTCAGTTTACTGAACTGTTTGGTCATGTCTTTGCATTTTGGTCGATACAAAGATGACACGGCTCTCAGCATTTCTCAATTCCCAAACACGTTCTAAAGCAGGACAGCGCTCGCGCTTCCTTTATATTTAGCTAAATTTGCCTCTTCAACACTAAAATGACGTTAAAGTGCGCTTCAACACAATTGGCAAAGGTAAGGGTATGCAGAAGAAAATGGGTGGGTTCATGATTATGTTGATCGCTATCGCTATGGCATTTTTATCCGGGTGTTCCAGCCATACATTGTATTTGGTGCGCCACGCCGAAAAAGCCGCCACGCCCGCCAATGAACCGCCGTTAACCGCTATTGGCGAAAAGCGGGCGCTGGCATTACGGGATACCCTGCGGGGCCGGGAGATAAAGTACATTTATTCGACCGATACCCGCCGCACTCGCGCTACGGCCGAGCCATTGGCGAAGGATTTGAATCTTGAAATAAAACCCTATACCCCCGATTCTTCCTGGCAGGTAGCCCGGCGCATCGTCAAGCTACGCGGGAATGTGCTGCTTGTCGGCCATAGCAATACGGTGCTGCCGTTGCTGGACCAATTGCCCGTCACCCATCCAAAAAAAACGATTCCCGACGATGAATACGATAATTTGTTCGAGGTAACGGTTAAAAGGCGGTTTTTGAGGCCTCCACTTATCCGATTACAGGAGAAGACGTTCGGCGCACTGGCGCATTGAAGTACTTAGAAAAAATCAGCGAAAGTACTTTTCCAAGGTCGAAGAGCTGGGTCTTTGGCTGGACATGATTTTAGGAATGATCGGACTCGTTAAAGCGGCTTTAACGAATCGCTCCTCCCAGTTGGCTTTTGGAATGGCGAGCAGATCGGCGGTTTCATCACCCAGGAAAAATCGCATCTGGGCAGCGGGCAAATTCTGCAAACTCGGGGAGTCGATCTGTTTTTCGATGGCCCGAAGCAATGCAAGCGTCAGGCCCTGCCCGGCTTCCGAAGCTTTAAACTGCCGGGTGGACACGGCTTTTTCCAGCCGGAAGGCTTCCAGCATATTGGCGGGCAAAAGCGCCCGATCCACGCCCAATAAAAAGCCGATGACATTCCAAAGGTGCAGGTACGCCTCCTCCTCTTTTTTCGACACCTCTATGCCCAATTTCCTAAAACCTTTGAGGGCGATATAGGAGAAAGAAAGATTCGTTGCCGCCATATCTTCCTGACAAATAGGGTAACCCCAGTCGTCGTTCCAACGACCACCGCTAAGCGTGTACCAACGAATTGCCGCGTGTAGCAATCTGATCTTGGCTATCCTCTGAAAATTGACGCCATTGTTCCAGTCGCGCTCCTGCATAATGCCAAAAACGAAAGCGCCCGTTTCTTCTAGCCGCTGGAAGGTATTATGCCGGATTCGCTCCGAAATCCAGAGTACCTGCGCGCCGTTGGCCCCTGCGTAACAGTAGGGAAGGGAGTAAGTTCCCAGTAATAGCGAGATGACCTGATAATGCTTCCAAAAGAAAGCAATCCCGACGTCAAATATCTGACGGTCAGTAAAATTAGGAAATGAAGCTTGACAGGTGGTAAATTCATGAACAGCGTTAGATTGTTTATTAAAGTCGAAATCTTCGTAGTCGATCAGGAATTTCATCAGCGGTCCAACGGCCGCGTGACCGCCTTCCGCCGCCACCGCTGCGATGACCGCATCAGCCGCCGGATCGCCCACTTGGCGGAACGTTTCCAGCATGGCGTTGGGGTAGCTTCGGCCGGTGATTATATCTTTGCGCATGGCGGTAAATTTTGAATGAGTGTAGGCATGAATAAGGAAATACTACTAATGAATTAGAATTTACTCGATCATTATTCTTGCTTTCAGAACCTCCCTTGGCTGGGTTTGGTTTAAGAATGAAGTATTTATTAAATAAGTCGATCAAAATAATTTTGCAACTGAGATTTGGCTCGTCGGGCAATGATTTTTGGATTGATGTGTAAATCCAAAATCTATAATCTAGTATCCAACGTCCACCTAATATATGAATACTATTTTTGAAGAAGAATTGGTTGGGGTCGTGACTACGGAACTGCCCGTCATGGAAGCTTTTTATACTTTGCAGGGCGAGGGTGCGCATACGGGTCGGGCCGCGTATTTTATTCGGCTGGGCGGTTGCGATGTGGGCTGTCCGTGGTGCGACGTAAAGGAATCCTGGGATGCCGAAGCGCACCCGCTCACGTCCATTGAAAACATCGTTCGCGAGGCATCGGCCTTTCCCGGCCGCCTGGCGGTGATTACGGGCGGCGAGCCACTCATGTATCCACTCGATGAACTGACTGGCGCTCTGCAAAACGCTGGTTTCAAAACTAATGTCGAAACTTCGGGTGCGCATCCGCTGTCGGGACATTGGAATTGGATTTGCTTCTCGCCCAAGAAATTCAAGGCGCCAGTGCCTGAAATATACCCGGCCGCCCACGAGCTTAAAGTGATCGTCTTCAACCAGAGTGATTTCGCTTTTGCCGAGCAACACGCCGCGCGGGTGGGGCCGGACTGTAAACTACACCTGCAACCCGAATGGAGCCGCCACGAGCGCATGCTGCCGCAAATCATCGACTACATTAAGGACAATCCGCAATGGCAAATCTCGTTACAAACCCATAAATTCATGAATATCCCCTGATGAGCCGCATCATCTGTTTCGCGATTTTAGGTTTACTACTTTCCTGTCAAATGGTCTGGGCGCAAGAGCCAACGTTATCGCGCCGTGATCGCCAACTTTTCGAAGCGGCTCAGGCCGCCTGGAACGCCCGACAGATGGAAGAAGCTCTGCCGCTGTACCAGAAGCTGGCCCAGCAGCTCCCCGACCTCGCCGAGGCTCAACTCCGGTTGGGACAACTCTACGACTTGCGGCGACAGGGCGCGCTCGTGCGGACGCATTACGCGCGGGCGGTGGCGCTGCAATCCGATAATGCTGATATGGCCCCCGCCTACCAGTGGCTGGGCCGCGATACTTTTCAGCGCATGCAGTACGACTCGGCGGCGACCTATCTGGGCAAAGCGCTGGCTTTTTATCCCGAACATTCCAACCTTGCCCTCGTCACCCGCAAATGGATCGCCTCGGCGGTATTTGCCAGGAAAGCGCTGCAAAATCCTTTAAAAATATATAAGCGCTCGCTGGGGGACACCGTCAATGCGCGCAAAGCCCAGTTTTTTCCCGTCCTGACGGCCGACAACGAAACGCTTATCTTCACGGGGTTGACCCCCGAGCGTGACGAAAATATGTACATCACCCATCGTACCAAAAACGGCTGGGACGTTCCTGAAGAACTCTCTAAAAGCATCAATTCGCCCAATAACGAAGGTACCTGCACGATTTCGGCCGATGGCCGTACCTTGGTATTCACGGCCTGCAGTCGCCGCGATGGCTACGGCGGGTGCGACCTTTACCTTAGCCGAAAAGCGGGAAAAGATTGGCTGGCCCCGCAAAATATGGGTGATGTCGTCAATACGCCCGACTGGGAGTCGCAACCCTCGCTGTCGGCCGATGGCAGCGTGCTGTATTTCACCAGTGACCGCCCCGGCGGCGTGGGCAGGGCCGATATCTGGAAGTCGGTGCGCGACAGCGTGGGGCGCTGGCAGACGCCCGTCAATCTGGGCAAGCCCGTCAACACGTCCGACGAGGAGAACGCGCCCTTTATCCACGCCAACGGCCGGACGCTTTTCTACGCCACCAATGGGTTACCGGGCATGGGAGGCTTCGATCTATTTCTGAGCCAGCAAGTCGACACGCTTTGGAGCGAACCCGTCAACCTGGGCTACCCGATCAATACCGTGGCCGACCAGGTGGGACTGTACATCTCGTCGGAAGGAAAAACGGCTTACTACACCGACGACCAGCCCGCGCCCGGTGGTCGGCGGGCGTTGCTGTACAGTTTCACGATTCCCGACACGCTTCAGAAGCTTTTTGTCCCCACCAACTACCTGAAAGGCCGCGTCTACGATCAGCGCACCAAAGCCCCGCTTTCGGCCACGCTGGAAATGTACGACTTGAAAAGTCAGCAGCGCGTATCGACTTTCTCGACCGAGGCCGGCACGGGGCAGTACCTCGCCGTGCTCAATCAACAGAGCGAACACGCGCTTTACGTGGCCAGCGAAGGCTATTTATTCAAGAGCCTGACGTTCGTAGCCAGTGACTCGACGCCTTCGCTGCAACTGGACATCCCGCTCGAACGGGCCGAAAAAGACCGGATCGAAGTACTGAATAATATATTTTTTGCCACGGGAGCTTATACTTTGGACGATAAATCGAGGGTTGAATTGCAGAAGCTGGTGGTATTCCTGAAAAACAATCCCAAACTCAGCATCGAAATTGCGGGCCACACCGACGACGTGGGGGGCGACAAAGAAAATCTCGAACTATCGCGCCGCCGGGCCCAGAGCGTGGCCGACTATCTGGCCGGAGTGGGTGTTCCAGCGGCCCGGTTCAGCGCCGTGGGCTTCGGCGAGAGCAGGCCCAAGGTTCAAAACGACAGCGACGAAAACCGCCGTCTGAACCGCCGCATCGAGTGGCGAATCAAGTAACGCATCTTGGCTTTTAGCGGGAAAATTTGCACTTTTGCGGAACTACCTTTTGCGGCTGAAATTTGCGTACGAGAGTTCAGGACGGAGACGATTCTCTGTCAATATTTATCTGAAAAAAAGCAATTAATACTTTATAAAATATTGGTTAAAAGTAGATTAGATTACTTGGGCATTAACAAGCCAACTTTCTACTTTCTACTTTCTACTTTCTACTTTCTACTTTCAACTCATTAGAAAATGGATTCTGAAAAAATTGAATGCCTGATCATCGGATCGGGCCCTGCGGGCTATACCGCCGCTATTTATGCCGCCAGGGCGGGTCTTAAGCCCGTCTTGTATACCGGTCCCCAACCGGGCGGGCAGCTGACTATCACGACCGACGTGGACAACTACCCCGGCTACCCCGATGGCATCACCGGGCCCGAAATGATGATTAATTTCGAGAAACAGGCCAAGCGTTTTGGAACCGACGTGCGCTACGGCATGGCGACGGCCGTGGATTTTTCGGGGGGGCAACATAAGGTCACAATCGACGACAGCGCAATGATAGAAGCCAAGTCGGTTATCATTTCCACGGGGGCCAGTGCCAAGTGGCTGGGCTTGCCCGGCGAGGAGCGGCTCAACGGCATGGGCGTATCGGCCTGCGCGGTTTGTGACGGTTTCTTTTTCCGGGGCCAAGATGTGGTCGTGGTAGGCGCAGGCGACACCGCCGCCGAAGAAGCCAGCTACCTCGCCAAGCTTTGCCGTAAGGTGACGGTACTCGTGCGGCGTGACGAAATGCGCGCTTCACTGATCATGCAAAAACGCCTGCTGTCGCTGGAAAATGTCGAGATGCTATGGAATACCGAAACGGTGGAACTGATCGGCGAAGAAGGACTGGAAGCCGTGAAAGTGGTGAATAACCAAACCGGCCAGGAGTCGACGCTCATCGCTACCGGATTCTTTGTCGCGATAGGCCATAAGCCCAACACCGACATCTTCAAAGATTACCTTGATATGGACGCGGCGGGCTATATCCAAACGGTGAAGGGCAGCACCCACACCAACGTCGAAGGCGTATTCGCCTGCGGCGACGCCCAGGATGTCGTATATCGGCAGGCGATTACGGCGGCGGGTACGGGTTGCATGGCGGCCCTCGACGCCGAGCGATACCTGGCCGAAATCGAGACGATAGCCGAAATGCAGATGGTTTAATGACAATTCAGGAAGAGGAAGGGGCAACCTTTCCTCTTCCTTTTTAAGATATATATATATGAAAAAATACTTCATCGTTCTGATACTATGGAGCTTGGGGACATTCGCGTCCCATGCCGTGGCTCAGGAAAAGGGTAAATTCAAGAAAAATCCCAAGATCAATCAGAGTAAGGCACCCAACGCTAATCCCAATTTCCCGTTTCTTGAACCTCAGCGCGAGCCGGAGGCCGATTTCAAGGTGGAAACTTCTAGCAGCAAATTTCAGAGCCAATTCGAGCCCGCCAAACCGCTGAATCTGGTGGTGGCGGAGGATACCAGTACCATCGACGAAGGAGAAACCGAAGTGGTGGAAGTGGTCGACTCGATGCAAATTGGCGACGAGTGGGTCAAGATCGCCGAGTATTTCGTCATCTGGGACCCCAACACGATCAATCCCTACAGCATGAACGCGACGGAGTTTGACGAAACCATCGACCTCAAACTATACGACCCGGCCGAAAACCGTTTCTGGAACACGCCCGTCGAATCGCCCAAAGTTACCTCCAACTTCGGCTTCCGCTGGGGCCGCCGCCACACCGGCACCGACATCGTCCTTGAAACCGGCGATCCGATTTACACTACTTACGACGGAATCATCCGCGTGGTAGGCTGGGACGGAAGCGGTTATGGTCGATACGTGATGGTACGCCATTATAACGGCCTCGAAACGCTTTACGGTCATTTGTCGAAGCCGCTGGTAGAATCCGGGCAACTCGTAAAGGCCGGAGATATCATCGGTTTGGGCGGTAGCACCGGCCGCAGCTCGGGCTCGCACCTGCATTACGAAAACCGTTACGAAGGCAATCCCTTCGATTCCAAGTACGTTTTTGATTGGGACAATCAGCAATTGCGTTCCGACCACTTCCTGCTTACGCCCCAGGTATGGGACTACCTGCGCGGCAGCGGGTCCAGTGCCAAAAGCGAGTTTGAGGCGGGCGACAAGCCGGCCTACGTACGCACGATGCTGCACCGGGTCCGCTCCGGCGAAACGCTGACTTCCATTGCCAGCCGCTACGGCCTGAGCGTGTCATCTCTTGCCAAAATGAACCGTATCTCGACGCGCTCCACGTTGCGCATTGGCCAGAAATTACGGGTTAAGTAGGTTATTGAAAATATGAAATTAGATATTCTGGCGATCGCCATTCACCCCGACGACGTTGAGCTCGGCTGCGCCGGCACTTTGCTGTCCCAGCGGGCACTGGGTAAAAAAGTGGGTATTCTGGACTTGACCCGCGGCGAACTCGGTACGCGTGGCACACCGGAAGGCCGAATTCAGGAAGGCCTCGATTCGGCCAAAATTTTGGGCATCGATATCCGTGACAACGCGGGTATGGCCGACGGATTTTTCCGTAACGACGAGGCGCACCAGCGCAAACTTGCTACTTACCTAAGGAAGTACCAGCCCGACATCGTGCTCGCCAACGCCATTTATGACCGCCACCCCGACCACGGTCGGGGCGGACAACTGATTCTCGAAAGCTGTTTTTATTCGGGATTGCGAATGATCGAAACCCACGATGAGAACGGGGAGATTCAGGAAGCCTGGCGACCTAAAAACGTTTTTCACTTTATTCAGGATCGCTACATCAAGCCGGATTTTGTGGTAGACATCACGCCCTTCTGGGAGAAAAAGAAGGAGGCAATGTTGGCTTTCAAGAGCCAGTTTTACGTGCCTGCTTACGACGAAGACAATGACGAACCGCAAAGCTACATTTCCAATCCCGAGTTTCTAGACTTCATCGAAGCCCGTGCCAAAGAATACGGTCACGCGATTGGGGTGAAGTACGGCGAAGGTTTTACCTCTTGCAAAGTGCTGGGAGTGAGTGACTTGTCGGTTTTTTATTAAGGCGATAGCCGACCGATCGACCAATTGCCGTCTGTTTCATCGAGCGCATAAACGACCCGGTCGTGCAGGCGGCTGGGTCGTCCCTGCCAAAACTCTACGCGGTCGGGCACCAATCGGTAGCCGCCCCAGTGTGGCGGGCGCGGCACTGGCCCGTCGGCAAACTGCGCCTCGTAGGCGTCCTGCTTTTCATCCAAAATCTCCCGCGTCGGCAGGTATTCGCTTTGGTGCGACACCCAGGCCCCGATCTGACTGCCGCGCGGCCGGCTGGCGAAGTAGGCGTCAGATTCTTCGTCGCTCACCTTTTCCACTTTTCCTTCGATCCTGACCTGGCGTTCCAGTTCCGGCCAAAAAAACGTCAAGCTCGCAAACGGGTTGATGGCTAAGTCGCGGCCTTTACGGCCATGGTAGTTGGTGTAAAATACGATTCCGTTATCCTCCAATTCTTTAATGAGCACGATGCGGCTACTCGGGCGGTTGTTCTCGCCTACCGTACTGAGGTGCATGGCGTTGGGCTCCGGTATGCCCGCGTCCAGCGCGGCCTCGAACCACTGCCGAAACTGGGCCAGCGGCTGGTCGGCCATCTCGTGCTCGGTCAGGCCGTTCATGGTGTACTCTTTGCGGAGGTCGGCAATCTTTTGACACATATGGGCGTGGAATGAAGGATAGGTGGACAAAAATAACCATTTCAACTAAAGATTGTTAATTTTGTGATCTTATCGACTTACGAAAAACGACTACAATGGCTCAGGAAGAACACGATGCGCGCGAAGGAAAAGAGGAAGAAGTAACACCGCCTGCTACCCCGCAAGCTACCGAAGCTGCCCCAAAGCAAGATTCAATCGCCGACGTATCCACGACGGGCGAATCCACGCCGGGCCTGGTACCCGATGCGGCTCCGGAAACGGAAGCAACGCCCGATCTGCACCTGGCGAACGACGACGGCACCGACGCCATCGAAATCGATCAAATGGTTTCGGCTAGGGAAAACGATCCAATGCCCGACTCCGACGATATGGCGGCCACCGAATCGCTGGCTGCGATGCCCGAGGAAAACCCGACGGCCATTTCGGGCGCAGCCGATGAGGATCCGCAGTTGTTGGCCGAGGCCTACGAGCTCGCCGAAGCCGCTGCCGATCATGGTACTTCTTCTAGGACTGAAAATCCCGCTGAGCCTTTGGCAATCGAAGAAGAAGCCGGGTCGGAAGCGCTGGCCCTTGATTCTGCCACAGAGAACGCCGTTTCGTTTGCTGAAACACCAGATTCGGCCGAACCCGTGGCTAGCGAAGTACAAGCCGAGCCAAACACATCCGAGGTTGATTCTGCTGCCGAAACAACCGCCGCTGTTACCGAACCGCAAGATTCTGACGACGATGATCGCGATGACGAGAAAACGACCGGATCGGACGAGGACGAGGATGACGCCGACGAATCGGATGAGGCAGAAGAAGTCGATTACAGCCAGGCCAGTCCGGCGGAATTGATCGCTGCGCTCGAAAATGAATTGCTGGCTTTAGCTGCCGCAGGCGTGGGCCCCGCCCGATTTAAAAAGGCGGATGCCTTAGTGAAGGAAATCCGGCCGCTGAACGATCTGGCGAAGCGCACCGCTGGGGATGCCGCTAAGGAAAAGTACGTAGTCGATAATGGTTCGGAAGAAGGTTTCGACTACAAACAAGACGACGAAATCCGCCGGATCGACGAGCTTATTCGCGAGATCCGGGCCAAGCGTAAGGAGTTTTTCCAAAATCTCGACAAGAGCCGCGACCAGAACTTTACCCATAAAACTGAATTGCTGCAACGCCTGCGTGAGCTGGTCGACACCGACGACAGTCAGGAAGTCGGCGCGGCCGACATGAAGAGCAGTTGGGAGGAGTTTAAGCGGATTCAGGAAGAGTGGAAAAAAGCGGGGAACGTGTCCTCACCGCATAACGGAACGCTTTGGGCGACCTACAATGCCCTGATCGACCGCTACTTCTCCAACCGCAATATTTATTTTGAGCTCAAAGAACTCGACCGCAAGAAGAATTCGGAACTGAAAGTTGAGCTATGCCAGAAGATCGAAGCGCTGGTCAAAACGCTGCCCGACCGTCCCATGTCGCGCGAGCTACTGAAGGAAGGCAACGATATTTTCGAAGAATACAAGCACGTCGGTCCTGCACCACGCGAAGAGCAGGAATTGCTTTGGGGTCGCTTTAAGGAATCGCTGGACGCCCTCTACGATGCCCGCCGCGGCCAAAATGACGAGCAGAAAAAATCGATGGCCGAGGTATACGAGCAGAAGTCGAAAATTTACGAGGCTATCGTGCCCTACACGACTTTCGCTTCGGGTAGCATCAACGAGTGGAACGCCAAGACCAAAGAACTCATCACCCAACAAGACGCCTGGCAGGCCACCAAAGGGCCGATGCCGCGCCAGGATGGCAAGGAGTTGAGCAAGAAATTCTGGGCCGCGCTGAAATCATTTTTTAGCAACAAAAGTGAATTCTTTAAACAACTCGAAGGCAAGCGTGAGGTCAACCTGACTGCCAAAACGGCTTTGGTCGAGGAGGTGGAGCAGATTCTGGCAGCGGGCGAGGATACGCCGGCCAACACCAACCGGGTAATCGAGCTGCAGAAAGAGTGGAAGGACATTGGACAGGTACCCGAAAAATTCAAGAACTCGATTTACGCGCGTTTCAAAAAAGCCTGTGACGCCTACTTCGAGCAAAAACGATCCAAATTCAAGGAGCAGGATAGCGAATTTGCTAAAAATCTGGCCGATAAGGAAGCTCTCTGCGTTCGCATCGAGGCTGCCATCGCCGATCCCAAGGATTCCAGTATCACCGAGTTGAACGGATTCAAAGGGGAGTGGGCCAAGATTGGCTTCGTGCCCCGCAAGGCGATGCAGTCGATCCAAAAACGCTACATCAAAGCCATCAATGGTTACCTGGGCGCGATCGGCAAGCTCTCGCCCCGCGAGAAGGAGCAGGCCGTGCTCGCGAGCGAAGTCGAAATGGTGCGCGATGGTGACAGCAGCCGCAACCTCAACCGCAAGGAGAGCGACATCCGCCGCAAAGTAACCCAACTCGAAAACGATATCGCGCTTTGGGGAAATAATATCGAATTTTTCGCCAAGTCGAAGTCAGCTGATAAGGTGAAAGCCCAATTCGAGGAGAAAATCAAAAAAGCATCCGACGAATTGGAAAAGCTTAAGCATCAGTTGAATATTATTCAAGAGGCGATATAGAGTCTGGTTTATTTGTTTAGGAGTTTATTCGTTTATCCGGTTAAGCTGGACATAAGGCGTTGTATTTGTGTTTTCGTTTTTTGAATAAAAATGCTGCCCTGTCTGTTGCGTTTTAAAAGAACACTTACTACTTTTGCCCCACGTTAATCGTCTCCATAGACGGTTTCGTTTGCCTCCATAGCTCAGCTGGTAGAGCAACTGACTTGTAATCAGTAGGTCGTTGGTTCGATCCCGACTGGAGGCTCTTAAAAGTCAAGCACTTAGCATTAATTTGCTAGGTGTTTTTTTTGTT
>JBBSSJ010000153.1:0-11240 GCA_038242095.1 Cytophagales bacterium | reverse complement strand
TTCCCCGGCTACCGGGTATCGCCGAAATAGGCTGGTCGCCCGATTCGTTGCGGAAATGGGATACGTATAAAGTTCGTCTGGGTAAGCAAGCACCCCGCTTCAAGGCGATGGGAATCGACTACTATCCATCCAAGCAGATTGACTGGTTGAAGTAAGGGAGAGAAGATAAATTCAAGCGTTTGATCAAAAGCAAAGGCGAGCTATCAATTTAGCTCGCCTTTGCTTTTGTACTCAGGTACTGGGATGCTCAGAAACTACCTTCACTTCTTGGAATCCTTCGCCCAATTGTCTCGCAAACCTACCGTTTGGTTAAACACCAATTTTTCAAGGCTACTATCAGAATCGGTGGCGAAATAGCCTTTGCGGAGAAACTGGTAGGAATCACCAGGTTCCACCGATTGCAAAGCGGGCTCGGCGTAGGCCGTGATAACCGTTAGTGAATCAGGATTCAGGAAGTCTTTGAAATCACCCTCTTCGTTGGCAGGGTCTTCTACCCGGAAAAGACGGTCGTAAATTCGTACCTCCACCGGAATGCCTTCCGTGGCCGACACCCAATGCAGGGTGCCTTTCACCTTCAGGCCCGATTCGTCCTGACCGCTTTTGCTGTTTTCGACGTAAGTGCAATGCACTTCGCTGATGGTACCATCGGCGTCTTTGACTACCTCGTTACACTGAATGATGTAGGCGCTTTTCAGGCGTACCATCTGGCCGGGCGCCAGACGGAAATACTTCTTAGGCGCATTTTCCATGAAATCATCGCGTTCAATGTACAGCTCACGCGTAAAAGGCATCTCGCGGTCGCCAGTTTCGGGTTGCTCAGGATTGTTTTCGCTGAGGCACAATTCCACTTGGTCTTCCGGGAAATTGGTGATGACTACTTTCAGCGGATCGAGCACCACCATGCGGCGCGGGGCGATGGCGTTGAGGTCTTCGCGCACGCAGAATTCCAGCAGACTCATGTCGATCAGATTGTCGCGCTTGGCCACCCCGATGCGCTCGCAAAAGTTGCGGATGGAAGCGGGCGTATAGCCGCGCCGCCGCAGGCCCGAAATAGTGGGCATCCTCGGATCGTCCCAGCCCGTAACGTGCCCTTCCTGCACCAGCTGCAACAGTTTGCGCTTGCTCATGACGTTGTAAGTCAGGTTGAGGCGGGCAAATTCATACTGTCTGGAGGGAAAAATATCGAGTTTATTAATGAACCAGTTGTACAGATCGCGGTGCGGAATGAATTCCAGCGTGCAGAGCGAATGCGTGATGCGCTCAATGGCATCAGACTGCCCGTGGGCAAAGTCGTACATCGGGTAAATGCACCACTTGTCGCCCGTGCGGTGGTGTTTTGCAAACTTGATGCGGTACATGAAAGGGTCGCGCAGGTGCATGTTGGGCGAGGCCAGGTCAATCTTGGCCCGCAACACCTTGCTGCCCTCGGCAAACTCGCCGTTGCGCATCCGCTCAAACAAATCCAAATTTTCTTCTACGCTGCGTTCGCGGTAGGGACCGGGCTTGCCGGGCTCGGTCGGGGTACCTTTCAATCGCGCGATTTCTTCGGCTGTCGAGTCGTCGACGTAGGCCAGCCCCTGGCCGATCAAAGCTTTTGCAAACTCGTAAAGCTGATCGAAATAATCGGAGGCGTAGCGTTCTTCCACCCAATCGAAGCCCAGCCAACGCACGTCGTTTTTGATCGAATCGACGTACTCGACGTCTTCGGTGGTAGGGTTGGTATCATCGAAGCGCAGGTTAGTGCCGCCGCCGAACTCCTGCGCCAAACCGAAGTTGAGGCAGATGGATTTGGCGTGGCCGATGTGCAGGTAGCCGTTGGGCTCGGGCGGAAAGCGCGTGAGCACGCGCCCGTCGTTTTTGCCTTTCTGCAAGTCCTCGGTTACGATTTCTTCGATAAAATTGAGGGATTTATCTTCTTTGCTATTTTCAAAGGACATGATTGTTTCTTTAAGGTTGTAGGGTACTTTGTATGAGATGTTTCGTGTCGATTTGTGTTTACGAGCCACAATCTACAAAGTTAAGCTTATCGGGCTTAGGGATGAAAAGAATTGGGCTTGGGGACTGAGAGCACGAAATATAAACGTCTTGTGGCGCAGAATTTGTAAAATTGGCCTTAATTAAGCAAACCATGAGGTATTTTATCGAGCTAAGTTATCTGGGGACCGGCTTCATCGGCTGGCAGCAACAACGCGCCGGACGCTCGGTGCAGCAAACACTGGAAGAGGCACTGTCGACCATTCTGCGGCAGCCCATCGGAATCGTGGGTAGCAGCCGTACCGATGCGGGCGTTCACGCCGCGCAGCAGTTCGCGCATTTTGAAATGGAAAAAAAGATCGCCGATCCCGAAAAGCGGGTGTACCAATTCAATAGCCTGCTGCCGCCCGATTTGGCCGTTCACGCTCTTTTTACTGTACCCGATGATTTTCACGCCCGCTTTGACGCAACCCACCGCCGCTACGAATACCACATCACGCCACACAAGAACCCCTTTTTGACACAGACGGCCTACGTTTTTCGTCCCGACCTCGACCTGCAGGCCATGAATGCCGCCGCCACGCTGCTCTTGCAATACGACGATTTCGAGAGTTTCAGCAAAGTACACACCGACGTTAAAACTTTTATTTGCCAAATCAGTCGGGCCGAGTGGCAATTTCGAGACGATACCTTAGTTTTCACAGTACTATCAAACCGTTTTCTGCGCGGAATGGTACGGGGGCTGGTCGGCACGCTTTTGGAGGTAGGAACAGGGAAAATTGCGGTAACAGATTTTGAAAAAATAATCCTCGCCAAAGACCGCGCCGCCGCCGGTGCCCAGGCTCCGGCGAAGGGGTTATCGCTGGTGGAAGTAGGGTACCCATCGGCTATCGGCCCAATCGCAACGGGGAACCGCCCATAAACACATCAACAAATAAACACATTAACTCAAACGTGACTATCGGAATCATTATACTAGCCGCCGGAGCTTCGCGGCGCATGGGGAAATCCAAGCAGACGCTTCAACTGGAAGAAGGAAAAAGTCTACTTCAGAAAACCATCGAAACGGCGTTGGCTACTTCGCTTAAACCGGTCATTGTGGTAGTGGGAGCTAATAAAGCCGAAGTGGTACCCGAGTTGGGGGGCCTGCCCGTTACGATTGTCGACAATGCATTTTGGGAGGAGGGCATGGCGTCCTCGATTAAAATCGGACTCGCCGGGCTCTTCATGACCGAACCAAAACTGGACGGCGTGCTAATGCTGGTCTGTGATCAGCCCTACCTCACGACCAGCCTGCTAAATCAGATGGTGGCGACCTACGAAGAATCGGGTAAGAAGGCGGTAGCCTGCCGCTACGAAAAATCCTGGGGGGTACCGGTGCTCATCGGCCGCGAACTGCTCGCCGAACTTATTGAAATCAGTGGTGATCACGGCGCAAAGTCTTTCCTGAAAAAACACCGCGACGATGTTGCATTTGTCGAATTCCCCAAAGGAAACGTCGACCTGGATACGCCGGAAGATTACGCTTCCTTTCTATCCTTATAATGCTTTGTATAAAAAAAGCGGGGCCGATTCAATCGGCCCCGCTCCTGCAAAAATAATTTAATTTTTATCCTGCCTCCATTTGTCATTGACCAATCGCCAGATTGATAGCGGGTTGCCATCTTTGAGTTCGTCCGGCAGCAGGCTGTTCGGCCAATCCTGGAAGGAAAGCGGACGCACGAAGCGCAAAATGGCGTCGCGGCCAACGGAGGTAAAGCGCGAGTCGGTCGTGGAAGGAAACGGTCCGCCGTGGTGCTGGGCCGCGCAAACTTCGACGCCCGTCGGTACGCCGTTCATGATAAATCGTCCGGCACGGCGCGCCAGTAAGCGCATGAGTTTCGGGTGCTTTTCAGCTTCGCCGTCGGCGGCCATGAGCGTGGTCGTGAGCTGACCGGGTACATGTTTCAGCGCGTGGTTCAATTCATCAAGATCTTGGCAGACTACCAGCAACGAAAATGGCCCGAAAACTTCCTCGTGCAACTTGGGATTTGCCATAAAATCCTGGCCGCTTACCTGAGCAATAGCGGCCTGCGATTGGTTTTCGCCTTCTGCCTTTACCTCAGATGCCGCTACCTTCTCCACACCCGACTCGGCCATCACAGCATCGCGCAGCTTGTAGTAGTTCTTGCGGATACCTTCGGTGAGCATCGTCATGGAAGTTACTTTCGCTACTTCCTCGCCGTATTCCCGCACGAACGTATGTACGGCGGGCGAGTTGACTGTAAACACCAAGCCGGGATTTGTACAAAATTGCCCGGCACCCAACGTCACTGAACCCGCCAGCATTTTGGCGAGCGCATCAGCCTTTTCGGCCAGTGCTTCGGGCAAAATGACCACGGGATTGACACTACCCATTTCGGCGAAAACCGGGATCGGCTCGTCGCGCTCCTGCGCCATTTTGTAGAGCGCCATGCCGCCTTTCAGCGAACCCGTAAACCCGACCGCCTTGGTGTGTGGATGCTGCACCAATGCGGTGCCCACTTCGTAACCGTCGTCGTACAGCATCGAGAACACGCCGTCCGGCATGTCGGTGCGCTTCGCGGCTTTGACAATCGCCTGCGCCGTGAGGTCGCTCACGCCGGGATGGGCGGGGTGGGCTTTCAGGATCACGGGGTTACCTGCCGCCAGCGCCGGGCCAGTATCGACGCCCGCGATAGAGTAGGCAAAGGGAAAATTGCTCGACCCAAATACTACGATTGGCCCGATGGGAATTAGCATTTTGCGCAAGTCAGGCTTGGGAGCCGGGCTCCGGTCGGGTAGGGCAGTGTCGATGCGGGCTTCCACCCACGAGCCTTCCCGGATCAGGTCGGCAAACTGGGTGAGTTGGTTGACCGTACGACCCCGTTCGCTCTGCAGGCGACCCATCGGCAGGCCAGTTTCCTGGTGGGCGCGTTCGAGCAGTTCGCCGCCCATTGCCATGATTTCTTCGGCAACTGCCACCAAAAAATCGGCCCGGCGGCTGGCGGGCAGGGCGGCATATTCGTCAAACGCTTTCTCAGCCAATTGCATCGTGCGGTCCACTTCTTCCGGCGTGGCGGGATAAAATTTCTCCGGCAGATAAGTATCATTTACGGGCACGTACGATTGAAATGTTGTTGAATTATCGGCAGATTGCGAGAAGCCAATGTAGTTTTTTCCGATGATGGACATAAGGTGTTTATGGGTTTATTTGTCTAAATGTTGAATAGTTGACGGGACCGCCCGCGCGGTTGTGTGATTGTTTGTTAGGTAATTCTGAGCATTAGTTTACAAAAGAGAAGATTTGTGCCGATTTCCTGATAGGAAGAGCACAAATCTCAAAATAAGGAAAATATGAATGATATAGAAATCGCTGACTTAAATGCTGGTTGTGTATTTGTTATATATCATGTTAAGCGCCCAAAAAAAAACGACAGCGCGGGCTGCCCCGTAAACACCTAAACTACACCAATCGCCCAATCAAACTATCCACCGATATGCCTTCGGCTTCGGCCTTGAAGTTGCGCACGATGCGGTGGCGAAGGACGGGCAGCGCGACAGCCTTCACATCCTCGATGTCGGGCGAGTACTTGCCCGCCAGCAGGGCGTTGCACTTAGCAGCCAAAATCAGCGCCTGCGAAGCGCGCGGACCTGCCCCCCATTCGAGGTAGTCACGGGCGTTATCGGAGGTATTGGCAGTGCCGGGCCGGGTTTTCTGCACCAGTTTTACAGCGTATTCGATCACATTATCGGTTACGGGTACGCGGCGCACCAAGTGCTGGAATTCCTGAATATCAACCCCGCTCAAAATTTCCTGTACTTCATAGCGTACGTCGGTCGTCGTGCTCTTAACGATGTTGACCTCTTCGGCGTAAGACGGATAATCCAACGAAATCATGAACATAAAACGGTCGAGCTGCGCCTCGGGCAGGGGGTAGGTGCCTTCCTGCTCGATCGGGTTTTGGGTGGCAAGCACGAAGAACGGCCGCGACAAATCGTGGCGCTGTCCGGCAACCGTCACCGAATATTCCTGCATGGCTTCCAATAGCGCCGACTGCGTTTTGGGCGGCGTCCGGTTGATTTCGTCGGCCAGAATAATGTTGGCAAACACGGGACCGCGCAAAAACTTAAAGTTGCGCTCCTGATCGAGGGTTTCGGAACCAACGATATCCGAAGGCATCAAGTCGGGCGTAAACTGAATGCGGTTGAAGCTCAGGTCCATCGAAGAGGCGATAGTTTGGATCAGCAGCGTTTTGGCCAAGCCGGGTACGCCCACCAAAAGGCAGTGCCCCTGGCAAAAAATGGCGGTCAGCAACAGTTTGACGACCTCGTCTTGGCCGATGATAACTTTTCCGATTTCGGTGCGGAGTTCCTGGTAAGCCTTGGTCATTGCCTCAGCGGCTTCGACATCCGATTGGTATTTCACAAAAAACAATTTTTAATGAGTGATGGGACCGTGCATACGGTGGGAGAATGTGTGAATAAAAGAAATTAATCTATCATTCGTGGCGTGGCGCACCAATTATTCCATTGTTGAAAGTTAACCTACTGATTATCCTTGGGGGCTAATCCGAAGATCTGGCAGTTCTGGAATTCTTCGTCTACGCTGATGAACACGTCGCCAGCCGCTTTTTTAAACCAGGATTCGAGCGCACTGTTCTTCTTGTTTGAAAGCACAATCTGTGCCATTTTTTCGTAGTCGTCTTTTAAATTGGCAGTATGCGGGTCTGATTTGCTCTTGTACCACAAAACCCGCATGGCCGAGCGGCCATCTTCCGTCCGGTACTCGATCGGGGTACTGATGTCGCCGACCTGCATACTGTCGAGGGCAAAATAAAGGGCCGGATCCATCGAGGCATCCAGCGGGATGTACTGCAAACCAGTTTGTTGATCCAAAATGAGCCCACCCGCATCGGATGTCATTTTGTCCTCCGAGTCAGCCTTAGCGGCCTGAGCGAAAGTAAGCGTATCGTTTTTGATCAGATTGCGAAGGCTGTCGAGGTAAACCACCGCCTGGGTGATGTCCGTGCCCCGGTTGTAGTCGGGGCGTAGCAGCACATGGCGGGCGTGGTACTCGGCCCCGCGCGTTTCGATTAGTTGAATGAGGTGGTAGCCAAACTGGCTCTCCACGATGTCGGAAATCTCGTTGGGTTTGAGCGCCAGCGCCGCGCCTTCAAAGGCAGGTACCATGGCACCGCGCTTGGCAAAACCCAGGTCGCCGCCGTTCTTGGCCGAGCCGAGGTCTTCAGACTAAATTTGGGCCAGCATCGCGAAATCCTCACCCGCTTCCGCTTTTTTCTTGATGTCAAGCAGTTGCTGCCGAAGCTTATCCTTTTGTTCCTGGGTGACGGTCGCGACACGTACGATTTGGCCCACCTCCACCTGAGCCGGAATGTAGGGAAGGCTGTCCTTGGGAATGGCGTTGAAGAATTTACGCACATCGCTGGGCGTGATCTTGACATCTCCGGCAATTTTTTGCTGCATCGTTTCCACGATCGCCTGATCCTTGACCTGCTGACGTAATTCAGTTTTGAGGGCATCGATGGTTTTACCGTAGGCTTCTATCAAATTCTTCTCCGACCCAAAGCGCTGAATCATGTAGCCCATCCGCTGATCGAGTGAACTGGTGACCCGGTCGTCCTCAACCGTGACGGAGTCGATTTCGGCCTTGGCAAGCAGCATTTTATTGATAATAAGCGATTCCAAAAGTTGGCAACGCTCCGGCGATTTCGCGCCCTCCGCCATATAGCTTTGGTAAAGCTCTTCCAAGTCGGAACGCAGGATGTAGTAGTTATCCACCCGCGCGATGATCTTATCGACGCTCATACCCGTCTGGCCTTGGCCAAACGAAAAAGTGGAAATTAGCCCGAACCCCAATAAAAATACGTTGCGGAGAAATGTTGGTTTTATTTTCATGGTTAGGTATTCAATTGAATTACAAGATCGAGGATTGAAAAAATTCAAAATTTAAAAAGCCGAGTGCTGATCGCCGTCAGCCCAAAGCCCGTCATCGCGTCATCTTCTCCAGTTCAGCTTTATTAACCTTTACGGGAAATTCAGCTTTCAGTGAATCTAGCCATTTTTTTTCCAGGATTTTCTGGTAGGCGTTAATAACCGTGCCCCGTGCTTCGTCGAAGGTTTTGATGCGGGAAGGCTCGATTTTTTCGATCAGAATCGCCACCGCCTTTCCGTTTGGCATAGTGATCATCTGCTCGCCGGGTTGCCATTGCGCAGCTTTAAAATAGGGGTGATCCTGGGCAAACAAACCTTCGCTGATCTTAACACTACCGGGCGCATCGCGGTTCAGGGCCTTTTCCAGATCGCGCCGCGAGCGGCTGAAAAACTGAAAACTCACCCGACGGTTGCGGTCGGGACCGGTCGCCTCCACGGGCACGGGCCGAAATGAGCCATAGTCTTTTTCCATAATCCGCGTGATCGGTATTCCCTGGGCGTTGAGGTACCGAACGGCCTGCGCAATTCGGGACGATGAAACAGTATCGACTTCATCCACAGTGCGGAAGCCCGCTACTTCCACCACGTAACCAGTGTTTTTTTTGAGCGTAGCCGCCAGGTTATACAAGTTGCCGAGTTGTACCATCGTCGGTTGGGTCAGGCCATTTTCGTAAAGCAGTTCCTGACCCATCGAACGTAAAGGATACGGGTCTTTGGCCAACGTTTCTAAGGTACGATTGAGCGTGGCGGTATCGCGGGCTTCCACCACCGTAGCCAGCGCACGTTCGGGGTAGCGGTATTGCGCTTTGTTTTGCTCGTACAGCCGCCGTTGGCCGGTAGAGTCGTCGAGCGAGCGCTGCCACACCTGTTCTTCCATCACCTGCGACAGCAGCACGCCATCTTTGATGTCTTTCATAAGCTGGCTGAATTCGGGGTATTTGGTGTCGAGGTTGTTTCTCTCGTAGGCCAGGAGTCGCCGCGCCAGGAAATCGTTGTAATAGCTGCGCAAAACAATTTTGGGATCGGCTTCCGAACGTCGCGCCACAAGATGGGTTTTGGTGTATTCCAAAAACATTTTAGCGGTCGCGGCTTCTTTCTCGATGGTAAATAAAACCGGGTTCTCGACGTCGGCCGAGAAGGTTTCGGGTAGCTGCCAGCCGCCTTCCACAAGGGTACTGTCGGCCAATTCGAGCAGTTCGCTCCAGGCGTCAGGGTTTTCGCGGATCGTGTATTGCTTTTTCAGCCGATCCGTAAAACGCTGCGCAATCAGCTTGCCCCGGCTATCGGTCACGACCTTCTGGCGCAAGCCCGGTTCCATTGCCGCAAACGATTCCAGCGGCAACTTTTCGACTAAGCGTATTATGTGCCAGCCGTAGGGTGTCTCGATGGGTTTAGAATAATCGCCGACCTGCGCCAGGCCGTAGGCGGCGGCTTCAAAGGCGGGGACGGCTTCACCCACGCCGAAGGGCGGGATGAGGCCGCCGTTTTGCCGCGACTGGAAATCATCGGAATAGGCCTGCACGATCTTTTCCCAATCCTCGCCCTTTTGCAGCCGGGCGTAAGCCTGGTCGATGCGCTGCTTGGCGGCGGTTCTTTTCTCGACAGAAAAATCGGGGCGCAGCTGCAACATGATATGCGCCACGCGCCGCTTGCCCCGGCTGGGACGACGGTCGAGTACCTTGATGAGCTCGTAGCCGAATTGTGTTCTGACGGGCTCCGAGATTTGTCCAACGGGGGTAAGATAGGCGGCCGTTTCAAAAGGGTACACCATTTGAAAAGCCGTAAAGTACCCCAAATCGCCCTGATTTTCGGACGCACTGGGATCTTTGGAAAATTTCTCGGCCATGGTACCAAAGTTGGAGCCTTCCAGCAAGCGACCTCGCATGGCCACCGCCGCGCGGTAAGCGGCCAGCGTATCGGTGGGCGAAGCTTCGGCTTCGACGCCTACCAGGATATGCGCCGCGTGTACTTCCTGTTTCATCCGATCGTAAGCCTCCTGCGTCATATCGCTCACCAGCTCCTTATCCGTGAGGTAAGGGGCGGCGAGTTGCTCATGGTAGGTGGCAATCTCTTCCTGATAGTCACTCGTGGTATCGCGGCCTTGCTGCCGGGCGGCCAGAAGTTTCAGTTTGGTATTGGTAAAAATCTCGAAGTATTGTGCCGCGTTCAGCCCTTGGGCCGAGTCGGCCGAGAACCGATTCTTGGTAAAAGACTGAAAGAATTCGTCGGGGCTGAAAGACGCGTCGCCGATTTTGACCAGCGTGGGCTCTTCGGGAATGGCGGGCGTGTTGTTGACGGATGGGGCGGAAGTTTTGCAGGAAACAAAAAGGGCCACAAATGCCAGCGTCAGACAGCGGGTGGTGGTATTGGAGGTATTGAGCAAAGTATTTTGATTCGTTATTTTTTTCTTGAAAACCTTTGTTTCCGATAAGGAAAAGCACCTGATTGGAAACAGAACCAGGCAAACGAATAATAAACCCGCTTAGGGGTCAATTATTGCGTCAGCCCCAAAGTTACGGGCTTTCGGGACGGGATAAAAGCCTTTCCAGATCGCCCAATCAGGGGCGCGGTCGTACGGCTACCTTATTAGTCGTCAGATCATAGGCCAGTTTGTAATGAAAACCCGTACCCAAATGCTTGTTTTCAAAAATAAGCGGTATCCGTACCACCGGACTGAGCCTGGCTTGTTGGTAGGTAAGCCCGGTGCTGCTTTGGCCCAGAATGTCGTCGGCGTCGAGGCGGTCGGTCAGTTGAAAGCCCACGCCAACCACCGTGAGGCCCAGCGAAAGGTACTTCAAGGGCGTCAGCGCGACGTCAGCCAGCTCGGCCAGCGCGGCGGGGATCTTGATAAAATCGTGGTACTTTTTAATCGTTGCCAGCGTCTTTTGCGCTTGAGCGTAGTCGTCCACTTCGATCAACACGAGCGAGGCCACGATCTTGCCGTTTTTGGGAATAGGAATTTCGATGGGTTGAAAGTCCTGGGCCGGAAACACCTGCCCGGTCTTCGCTTCCACGATGCCCCAACTACCATTGCTGACGCCCACGGCTTGCCCGGCGGCGTCGAAGAAAGTCAAAGTATAAGTCAGTATCAGCCCATCTTGCCGGGTAAGGGTTTCCTCCAAATCCAGCGCTTTAAGCGACGTGATTTGAAAACGCGTCGATTCCTGCCGGGCGCAGGAGGTGAGAATTAGGGAAAACAGACAAAAAATCAGCGACGTGTGAAGGACAATATTAAATAATAAAATGAATTCTTAGAAAGTAGATCAAAGCAGGAAGGACTTACTTTAATCAACAAATCAACAAATCAACAAATC
>JBBSSJ010000152.1:0-11245 GCA_038242095.1 Cytophagales bacterium | reverse complement strand
TGTCTGATCGCCATGGCCTAGCGGCGGCGCGGCTTGCGCGTCGAGCCACCCTTTTTGCGGACGTCGCGTCGGGGTGGGGCAGGCTTGCGGGGTGGGGCTTTCTTCTCGTGAAAAGCACCCTGGAAAGTCGGATCGGCACGTTTTCGCTGCTCGTCGATCTGCCGTAATTGGTCCTGATTCTCTATGAACGGTGTGTCAACTACGTCCAGATTTTTGGGCAGTTTCTTCCGGGAAATCGGCGTACGAATCAGCGCCTCGATCTCTTTGATGTGGTGCTCGTCGGGTGGCGTCAGGAAGGTAATCGCCTCACCCTGATGGTTGGCGCGGCCCGTTCGCCCGATGCGGTGGACGTAGTCTTCGTAGATGATTGGCACGTCGAAATTGATAACATGGCTCACCTCCGTCACGTCGATGCCCCGTGAGGCCACATCCGTCGCGACCAGTACCCTGATTTCGCCTTCCTTAAAAGACTCCATCGCGTTGATGCGCGTGTTCTGGCCCTTGTTGGCGTGGATCACGCGGATATTTCCTTCCTGCACCACTTTGCGGAGCAGAAATTTGTACACGTTGTCGGCGGTGGCCTTGCTGCGCGTGAAAATAAGTACGCGGTTGAAAGTTTCGACGTCGGCCAGCAGCAATTCCAGCAGGTGTATTTTGGTAATAAAATTGGGTACTTCGTACAGGTACTGCGTTACCATTTCGGCGGTCGTAGCCTGGGGCGTCACCTCGACCCGCATCGGAAATTCCAAAAATTCGTACGAGAATTTCTCCACCTTCTCCTGGAATGTAGCCGAGAAGAGCAGGTTCTGGCGCTTGCGCGGAATCACCTCCAGAATCCGCCGGATTTGGGGCATAAATCCCATGTCAAGCATTTTGTCAGCCTCGTCCAGCACCATCGTCGTGATGTGTTTCAGGACAATTTCACCCTTGGCATAAATATCCAGAAACCGCTGTGGCGTGCTAACCAGAATATCCACGCCCGCCCTCACAGCCTCGGTTTGCGACTTGGGTCCCACGCCGCCGTAGAGCGCCACGATGCGCAGGTCCGTATGACTGGCGAGTTCGGTGGCGGCTTTGGCGATTTGCATCACCAGTTCGCGGGTAGGGGCCAGGATGAGCGCACGCGGGTCTTTGCCCTGCGCATATTTGATTTTCATCAAGAGTGGCAGCACGAAGGCCGCCGTTTTACCGGTACCCGTTTGGGCGATGCCCAGCACGTCGTGGCCCGCCATAGCCAACGGAATGGCCTGCGCCTGAATGGGTGTCGGTTCAGTGTAGCCTTCGTCGGCGATGGCGTCGAGGAGTTGGCGGTTGAATTTGAATTGCTCGAAAGCGTTGGGGGAAGATGGTTCCATAAGTAGTAAAGGTACGGGTTGGTTGTCGGACTTCGACTACGCTCAGCCTGAGAAGGCTATCAGCGGTTGGCTTTTTTAGATTTCGGGAAGTCTGCCTATCTTGACAAACCGAAACGCTAACCTTAACGAGACCGTGAAACAGCTTTCCTTCCCATTTTTTTTCGTAACCCTCTTGCTGACGCATTTCTCCATCGCGCCCGTCCGCGCCCAGACTTACCAACCGCCCGTATTTGCCGATGCAGATCGCCTGAAAAAAATTGAATCCGTCATTCCGGTTCTGGATGAAGTTTATAAGGCGCACAGCGAGAAAAACCATTTTCCGGGCTTTGTTTATGGTCTGGTAGTAGATGGCAAGATGATCCATACGCTAAGCCTGGGCTATACCGATGTGGACAAGAAAATCGCCGCCACGTCCCAGTCACTGTTTCGGATTGCGTCCATGACCAAGAGCTTCACGGCGATGGCAATTCTGCAACTCCGCGACGCGGGCAAGCTCAGTCTCGACGACCCGGCCGACCGCTACATTCCCGAACTGAAAAAATCTCCGCTGCTCACCACCGACGCGCCGCCGATTACGCTCCGTCATCTGCTGACCCACGCGGCGGGCTTTCCCGAAGATAATCCCTGGGGTGATCGTCAATTGGATATTTCAAACGCAGAGTTCCTGGCTTTTTTACAAAAACCAATTGCGTTTTCCAATACACCGGGCGTGGCCTATGAATACAGCAACCTGGCCTTCGCGCTGCTGGGCGCCACCATTGAAAAAGTGTCGGGTCAAACGTACCAGCGATACATCACAGAGCATATTCTGCAATCGCTTGGCATGACGCATACCGTGTGGGAGTACGATGAAGTACCTGCCGCCCAACTGGCCCATGGCTACCGCTGGCGTGACGGCCACTGGAACGAAGTGCCGCTGCTACACGATGGCGTTTACGGCGCGATGGGCGGACTTATTACCTCGCTCGAAGATTTTACCAAATACGTGGCCCTGCACCAGTCAGCCTGGCCCGCTCGCGGCGGTGCCGACGACGGACCGCTGCGCCGTAGTTCGCTGCGCGAGATGCAACAGCCGTGGAATATCAGCGGCTTTTATCCCAAATTGACCTACGCCAGCGGTCGGCCCTGCGCGCAAGTGACGGCCTACGGCTACGGACTGGGCTGGATGCGCGACTGCGACGGCCGCGAATTTGTGGGACATTCGGGCGGGTTGCCGGGCTTTGGCAGCAACTGGCGTTTCCTGCCAGAATACGGCGTGGCGGTGGTGTCGATGGCGAATCTTACCTATGCTTCGACGTCAGGCATCAACACCCACGTGCTGGATACGCTGATTATCCGGGCCGGATTGCAGCCGCGGCAGTTGCCCGCTTCGTCTATCCTGCAAGAACGGCAAGCGCAACTTACCAAACTGCTGCCTGACTGGCAGAACGCCGAAGCCAGCGGGCTTTTCGCCGAGAATTTCTTTGATGATTATTCGCTCGCTACCCTGCGGCAAGAAAGCCAAATGCTTTTCAAGAAAGCGGGAAAGATCAAATCCGTTGGTCCACTGATGCCCGAGAATCAACTGCGCGGCGCGTATATTTTAGTTGGAGAAAAGGCGAAGCTGAAAGTTTCGTTTACGCTGAGTCCTGAGAATTCTCCGTTGATTCAGGCGTATGGGATTGAGGAAGTGAAATAGGTGTTAGGTTTTAGGTAAGAAAATTTTCTCAAAACCGATTTAATACCTTCTCCACCGCGCTCACGTAGCTACTGCCAAAAATATTGACGTGAAACAGCAGCGGATACAGGTTATAGATGGAGATGCGTTCCTGAAAGCCCGGTTCCAGCGGGAAGGCCTCGTCGTAGGCCGCGTAGAATTCCGGCGCAAAACCACCGAATAGATGCGTGTAAGCCAATTCGGCCTCGCGCTGCCCGTAGTGCGGTGCCGGGTCTACGAGAGCAGCCTGTCCCTGGTCATCGGTAATGAAATTGCCCGACCATAAATCACCGTGGACCAAAGCGGGCCGCTCGCGGGGGAGCAATTCGGGAAGTACCTCGTACAGCCGCGCGAATTTGGCGTGGAGTTGCGGCGTAATGAGGTTATTGTAAAGCGCTTTTCCAGCTTGCAATTTCAATCTTTTTTCAATAAAAAAATCGGTGCCGTTTGCGTGCCGGGCGTTGCGCTGCGGCTGCGAACCGATGTAGTTGTCAAAATCCAGCCCAAATTCTTTGTCGGTGTGTGAATGCAGTTGCGCCAGGGCTTGCCCGAAGTGGGCCCAGTAGTCTTTTTGGCGCGGCGCAGATCGGATAAATTCCAGAATGATGTACGCCTTCTCGTCCCGGAAATCTTGCCCGACAACCTGTGGCAGCCTGACGCAATCGGTCCGCCGGAGCAAGTCCAGGCCCAGTACTTCGGTGCGGAACATGTCGTTGGTTTCGATGTCGTTCCATTTTACAAAAAAAGATCCTTGGCTGGTCACGACCTCGACGGCGTTGTTGATCGTGCCGCCCGTCATCAGCCTGACTTCTTTAATTTTGGGCGTTTTGCCGAAAATCGCAAATAATGCGCTTTCGAGGAATTGGATTTCTTCACTTCCGGTATGCATGAATGGTGCGGTTATTTCGGCGAGAGCGTCCAGGTGCGGTCGGCGACGGCTTTGATTTTTTCTTTATCAAAATAGATCGGGAAGTACTCGTCCCGCGCCCAGCGGTCGAACAGATCGCGGTAGTGGGGGTCGTCGGGGTTATCCGACTGGCCGGGGGTATTGATACCCAGCGTTTTGTCCCAATTCTCGGTATCGACCAAAATTCTGAACGACGCCCCGTATTGCTGCCCGAGGCTGTTGCCCGTACTATTGACCGTCTCGCCCGAGCCCCCGCGCGGTGCGGGACCGAAGTCGATTTTGGCCCGCATCGCCGGACTCACCAAGTCGCTGAGCGGATGCCGCACGACAATGTGTTTGTTGGCGGCCTGTCCGTACTGCCAGCGGCTTTGGTCCTTGCCGAGGCGTTGCGTAAGCGCGGCGAGGGCCTTGTCAAAGGTAGTTTTCAAGATTTCGTCCCGGCGCTCGATGGGATTAGCGCCAAACTCAACCGGGGGCGTGATGAGGTAATCCAACAGTAATTTGGTCGAAAGTTGCCGCAGGAAAGGTTGCGCGGCAGCGGGTACCATTATGGTGTATACCGATTGGCGTAGTTGATTTTCCCACTCGGCGTAAATCGCCGCCGCCACGGAAGTGGGCGCAAGCTGGAAATCCCAGGCCTGTAGCCGTTCCTGACCTTTCTTTTCTGCCGCATCGGTCAGGGCCAGCCGCGCCAGCATGGGCACCAGCGTCCGGGCCGGGATCGACAGGTAGTCGGTTTGGAGTTGGACGAAATCAAAAAGGTTGAAACGCATGCCCGAACCCAGTACTTCCTCGATGCGCTGGGCGCGATAGGGCCCGGCCCACTGCCAGCCGATGGCATCGCGCGGCGCATAATCGGGCGACGTCAGGTTATTGTTGGCCGTAGCGATGAAGCCCGAAATTGGATCGCCGCTGTGAGGCAATTGCTTGATGGGCAGGTAGCCGCCCCACTCGAAGCGGCCATCGCCGGGCACGGGTACCAGCCCCGTCCAGTTGGGGCGGATAGGGGCCAGTCCGACCGCCTGCCAGCCGATGTGGCCGTTGCGATCGGCCCAGACCATATTCTCGCCGGGCAGGCGGCTGTACGCGCAAGCTTCCCGAAATTCGTCCCAGTTTTTGGCCTGATTCATTCGCAAACTAGCCAGGTAAGGCGAAGCACCGACTTCCAGCCAACCCGCCCGCACGGCGTAGGCCTTGCCGCGCGCCGTATCTTCGAACACCACCGGCCCGTGCCTAGTAAATTTCAGCGTGACAACTTGCGCCGGACCGCCTTTTACCTGTACCGAATCTTTTTCCTGGCGCATGTCTTCCCAGCGGCCGCGGTACCGGTATTGGTTGCGGTTGGCGGGATTGGTTTCGTAAACGTAGAGGTCTTCGTTGTCGGTCTCAAACACGGTGAGGCCCCACGCGCCGTAGTCGTTGTGACCAATCGACACGCCGGGCAGGGTAGGCTCGCCCGCCCCGATGACGTTCCAGCCGGGCGCATTGAGGTGAATCCAGTAGCGGAGCGAGGGTGCAGCCTGAACGCGGTGCGGATCGTTGGCCAGCATCGGGAAGCCGTTTTGGGCCAGGCTACCGTCGATAGCCCAGTTGTTGGAGCCGACGTACTGCTTGGCCTCGGCGTACCAATCCTGAAAATTAAAATCGTCCGGTGTGGCAAGGCCCGTCTGTTTATCAGGCGCGGTGAAGCGGACCGGACTACGGTGGGCCGTGTAGAGTTCAAGAATATCCTGCATCAAATCCTCGCCCGCCACGCCTTTTTCGAGCGTTAGTTTGGGTTCGGTATCAGGATTACGGGTGGGGTGAAACCAATTGAGGGCGCGGGTTTTTTCTTCACCCATCGTCTGCACCTGCCGGGCGTAGTTGAGTTCGTCGACCACATTGGCGACCAGCCCCTGATGGCGGCTCACCACCACTTCGGGCGTCCAGAAGCCCGGCAGTGTTTTCAGGAGTTTGAACTCAAAGGGCAGGTGCGCCGTATCGGCCCGAAGCTCGGTCATGCGGGCGTTGATGCCCGCCACGTAGGCCGTGATGATGGCCTTGCCGTGCGGATGGTAATGCGCCATTTCCTGCTCCATATTGCCCCGGTAGCGAAACAATCGCGTACCCACATCGCGCTTCACCTCCGAAGGTCCCAATAATTCGGCGACAGTTCCGGTAGCTTGCCGCCGCCACATTTCTAATTGAAAAGGGCGATCGGTCGCGGCCAAGTAGCCTTGCGCGAAAAAAAGATCGTGCTCATTTTGGGCGTAGATATGCGAAATGCCCCACTGATCGCGGATTACCTCGACGGGCTTCTGCAATCCGTCGAGCGTCAGCTTTTGGGCGTGGGTTGTTTGGAATAAAAAAAGCAATGGCAGGAAAAGCAGGAAGCGGCGCATAGGAATTTTTATTGGTCAAAAGGGTCAGGGCCGTCTTTTTCTACCCGGTAGCGGTTACGGCTGAATGATTGTGTCGATCAATTCATTCCATTTCCGGCAACCTTCTTCCACATTAAACTCTTGGGCTCTTTCTTTACTCAATTCCGAATTGGTACGTAATTCGCCCGACATAATTCTCCGCATTGCTGCCGCCATTTGCCGTACGCTGAGGTCTTCCGTTACTTCACCCATGCCTTCTTGTATAAACTCCGAAACGCCCCCTGATGGAAAGGCGACAATGGGCTTACCTAGCACGGCCGCCTCGATCATCACCAGCGGAAAAGGGTCTTGCCGCGAAGTGAGCATGAATCCATTACCAACGTCGAGGTAGTTGGGGTAATCTTCCTTTTGCTTACCTACCAAATGAATACGGGTCCTGGCCTTGGTGTTCAGGATGCGTTGCTCGGTATAGTAAACCAGGCCATCGGGGATGCGGGCACCAACCCACAATAAGTGCACACGCGGATTATCCAGCGCTTCGGCCAGATCGGGCAACAGATCGAAACCTTTACGCTCAGAAGTCATGCCGGAACCGACCCACACGAAATCACCCGACGCAATGCCCAGTTCCTTGCGGATTAGGGTGGTGCGTTCGGCATTAGGTACTAGTTGGGCCGGATCGACAAACTCGTGTAGAAGTGCTACTTTTTTACCTCCTGCTTGCCGAATGGCTTCACTTGTGACCGCAGAACAGCCGATTAGGGTGTGAGAATACGTGATGATATCTTTTAGCTCTTCGTCGCTTATGTAGGCGTAGGTGAGCGGAAGTTCGTGGAAGTGCGTTACCAGTTTGATAGAAAACTCCCTGGCGACTGGTATCGTCTCGTGCAGCACAGTAGTGTTTACATACCATAAATCGGCCTTGAAATCGCGGGCTAATCGGCGAAGCGCTGCCGTAGTCGGATTCCGACCCAAATGAAATAGCACCCTATGGAAATAATTAAAAACCCTTGGTACGATGAAAACCGGGATGTCGGCCGGAAATTCGGCGAGTAGCTCGCCATTAGCGAAACTCACGATGCCCACGTCAAAGTGATCGCGGTCAATATTTTGTAGGATGTACAGGAGCATCATCTCTGAGCCTGTGCGGGAAGCGAAGGGCGTAAAAAAGAGGATACGTTTTTTTGGGACGGATGCCATACGAGGGAGTGAAGTTTTAAGTGTTGAGTCAGGCGTGAGCGGATGTTCGGGCGTCAGCGGTCAAAAGATCGATGTTTTCGGATGGTTCAATTTTGTACAGACCTTTTTTGAGCAGGAGCGTCCGCCAAAAATATTTGAAAAGCACCCTGGTTTTACGCCAGTAGATAAGTTGGGTAGTCATTTGTGAAAAAGGATTGCCCGTTTCCTTGACGTTCAGCACCATCCGCCACCCGAATACGACGGGCGTCATCACCAGGTAGTGCAGCACCAGCCCCAAATAAGCCCCAATACCGTATTGCTTCCGGACCCAAAGTAGATTGGATACTTGCATTTGGGTACTGAATCGGTTGATCCACGAAATATTGGTGCGCCGAAAGGGGTTTTTATTTTCAAGGTGAATGAATTGGCAATCCTGGAATATACATAACTTCCCCAGCTTGCCGAGCCGTCCCGACCACTCCACGTCCTCGCCGTACATAAAAAAATCGTCGCTGAAACCGCCCGTGCGTTCGTAGCCCTCGCGGCGCGCGAATACGAAGGCACCCACCAGCCAATCATACTGATCCGGATCGTCGTAGCGGGGCTCAGGAAAGCGCTTTTCGATGGCTTTTTCCAGCGCTCCGCCGGGTGGCAGAATGAAGAACGTTCGCCGAAACTCGTTAAAGCTTTGGTAAAAAGGCATCGCCGTGCCGTTAGCGTATAGTTGCAGCGCGCCGCAAGCGATGATATCCCGGCGTTGGTCGAGGCGGGTGCAGCAGCGGCCGATAATGTTGTCGATCAGTAGCGTATCGGCGTTCAAAAGCAGGAAGTAACGGCCCGTGGCGAGGTTCATGCCGTGGTTATTGGCCCGGCCGAATCCTGCGTTGTAGGGCATGTCGACCCAGCGGACCTCGGGATATTGCGCCGTGACGCTGGGACCGTCGGTATGGGCGGGGTCGTTGTCGACGATGATGATCTCGAAGTTGATACCCGCCGTGTGTTCGTAAATCGACGCCAGGCAATCGGCAATCAGCCGCGGCGTTTTGTAATTGATAATGATGATGGACACATCCATAAACGGTCTTGCGGCGCGGAAGGGTGATGCGCAAAAATAAAGAATATCCGGGAAGGCGGCGGTATCGGAGCGGCCTAAGCTTGGACGGTGCTTGATTTTCTGCTCAGTAGATACGAACAAATGCCATATGACAGCCCTCAATGCAGGCGGGTGATATCCTCATAGTATTGCCTTCAATCTGAAGACTGTTGACAAAGCCTGTGGTATCTGTTTTCTTCTCCATGAAAATAATTTTAAGTCCGTACTGGGTCGAGTCAACCCGGTAATAGTGCGCTTCAAATATACCCCTCAGGTTTTTACCCTCACTGCTTAGCCTGCCGTCATTACTGAGGGTTATATACTGCAAGGGTCTTTTTGGTATTTTGTCTACGTAATAGCCGGCACCGGGCGAATATCCGGTTTCGTACAACCGCCAGGTCCCTACGATCCTCTGACCGGGAAGCAAATCATTCTTTGAGCAGCCCAGCAGCAATAAAAGCAGCAACCCAACGATGAGGCTATTTTGGAGATTCCTACGCATGGAGGTCATGGTTGTTTTTAGGAGGTCCCGGGAAATGGGCGGATGGTTGGAAGCGGGGGAAGAAATAATGTCTTTTTAGTTTGGGGACGCCCGGAGGGCTCTTGAATAGTCGTCACTAGGCAAACAGCCGAACGACTGTGAAGGGTTGCCACACTGACCAAAAATTGCTATTTTTGAAACAAAAAAGAAAAATGAGTAGTCTCACTCCTTTGCAAGTCGAAATAGTCAAAACCTTTGCTCGCCCTCTAAGTGAGCAGCAGGTGTTGTAAATCCGCCAGTTGCTTGCCGATTATTTCGCCCGTCAACTCGATGATGCGGTCGACCTACTGGCTGAGCAAGAGCATTGGACGCCTGCGGCAGTTGACTAGTGGCACAACCAACACTTGCGGACTGCTTACGAAACCGGAGAATGAGAGTCGTCATCGATGGACTGATTCACCGTTGTTCGTAGTGTTGGCACTACGAACTCCAAATATTAGGTCGTTTATAACGGCCTCCGCTGCCAGGTTTGCGCCTCTGCTGCTTCCTATTTACACTCTGCTGTTTGGAAAAATGATGGTGGGCCGTTGCAAACGGCCTATTTATAATTAGTACGCAGTCTCCCTTCGGAAGACATACGCATAACGTGCTTGGCGGGGAAAACTACGCCGAACTAGGAATCAATTATGGTGCAGAACATTGCGCCGAACTAGGGCGAAGTCTCTCTTCGGAAGACCCCGCACGACGACTTAACACTACGACGAACTAGGGACATACGCACAACTTGCCGCGCGGAACACTGCGCCGAACTAGGGGTCTCCCTTCGGAAGACCACGCACAACGCGCCGCGCGGAACACTACGACGGACTGGGAGTTGTCATACATCGAACCGGGACGGTTTTCGACACCACTTTTTATTCTTGGAATTCTACCCTTGGCTTAAATCCTATGATTATTTCAATATAATTAACTGGAAACTCACCCCCGTCGTGATTGCTTGCGAACAGAATTCTTGACATTAACCCTAAATTCTCAAATTCTTTATGCAAAGCTTCCCCTGCTTGTTGGGAATGATCTTGCGGATTAGAAACTCCGGTTCTCGCTGAGCCAACTATGATACCATATTCATTGCGGTGCACGTTTCCGGGAGAAAGGCTTGTGATTTTCCAGTTCGCTATATCCAATACAACCGCTAACTGCTCAGCGGCGAATTTTGCCTCATCGGAGGGTGCGTATTTAATTTCTACATTCATTCCAGCAAAAGCTCTTAACGCAAAACCGAGCGTGGCCTGGTTGCCAAATTCTCTGGGAGAAAGATGCTCTTGTATTATTTGTCTCTTCCCAGCTTCTTTTTCTAATTCCAGTTTGAGTTTTACGTTTTCATTTGTCAGTTTACTTTGCTCTAAATCAAGCTGTTTATTTTGATTTTGTAGCATTTCTGTGCGCTCATTTGCTTTCGAGGCTGATTCTCTTGCCAACTCTGCACCTAGAATCGCGTCAGCCGCCTTCATATCTGCTTGGGCGGCTGCAACTTTTGCAGTCTCAGATACTGAGTTTGCCTGAGCAATTTTAACATCTGATTCGTTCTGAACTTCTGCTAATTTAGCATCTTTTAGAATTTGCAATTTTGTCCCCGACATATATACTATGATACCGCATAGGATACTCAATAGGCCAAAGAGAATGTAAATAATGTTTGCTAGATGATTGATTTTTGCCAAAGCACCAATATCATTTCCAGATAAAATATTCATAAGCCAATCATTCGTAGGTTCTTTTAAAGTAAAGGCACCTGTTACAGTAATAAAGATGGCTATATTATTAGAATAGCATTCCGCTGATCCCGATCTGTAATCGGGCGTTGCATCTCCTCACGTTTGGAACGCGATCCGCGACGAAAGAAAAGCGAACGCATAGCCCTGATTACAGATCGGATAGTACCTATCAAAACGAGCAATAATAAGAGCATATGTATTGAAATAAAGCCCTCGCTGTTAGGCGAGGGCTTTATCATACTCCTACAAAAATCACAAATCCTTACGCCCCACAAGCCTCACATCCCTCAGGATCATCCAGCGAGCATTGCATATCCGACTTGTTATCCCTTGCAGGGGCGGACTTGGCAGCTTCAGTGTGTTCCTGGGCGTACTGCGTGTAGTCGAGTTCCTTCTCGG
>JBBSSJ010000151.1:0-11247 GCA_038242095.1 Cytophagales bacterium | reverse complement strand
TACTCGGACCTCGCTAAGTCTTTTGTAATAAAATTATTATCCTGAAATTTTTGTGATGATCCATTCCCGTATTCGTAGCTTCTTTCTCCTTTCGCTAACCTGTTTGGCGTTTTATTCCTGTACCACACCTAACGACGGTCCCGATACTCCGGCCACCAGCAACGATGTCTTCAAGACTACCATGCTGACCAATTACGCGGATCGGATCATTATCCCGGCTTACACCGAATTGAACAAGAATTTGGTTGCGCTGGAAATGCAACTCAACGGGTTTTTGGACAAACCTTCGTCTGCTACCCTGGAAGCGGCGCGACCCGCCTACAAAGCGGCCTACCTGAGTTACGAAGCGACCCCGGCTGCCTACTTCGGTCCGGCTTCCGCCTTGCTGTACAACAACTACCTCAACACGTTCCCGACCGGCCCTGCTACAATTGAGAAAGCCATTGCAGCAGGTGGTTATAAGTTCGAGCTACCCGTGGTCAACGACAGCATCCAGGGTTTTCCGGCTTTGGATTATTTGCTGTTCGCGCCCAATGCCGTCGAGAAATTTTCGGGAGCTCAGGCTACGGCCCGCAAAAAGTACGTCAGGGACGTGCTGGCCCGCATGAAGTCGCTGACGACCAACGCCCTTGGTCAGTGGAACGGTGCATACAAAGCATCGTTCGTCAACTCGCTCAAAACGGACGTGGGTAGTTCCACCGCCTTTCTGGTCAACCAGTTTGCCTACGAAATGGATCGGATGAAAGGGCCGCGCATTGGCTGGCCCTTCGGCAAGTTATCCAACGGCATCGTCTTTGCCGACAAATCCGAAGGCTACTATTCAGGATTGACCCAAGAGCTGGCGGTCGCCAATCTAAAGAGCTTAAAAAACTACTTCGCGGGCGCTGAGGGCGACGGCATCGCGGACTATTTGGTATTGTTGAAAAAAGACGCCCTTGCGCAACAGGTACTGACCCAGTTTGACGTCGCGATCAAAGCGATTGAAGCGATTCCACAACCCATGGTCGCGTCTTTTGCTAAAAATCCAACCCAGGTGGAGGAAGCCTATCGGCAGGTACAACGCCTCCTGACGCTGATGAAAACGGACGTCGCGTCGGCTACTTCCGTCCAAATCACCTACCAGGACAACGATGGCGATTGAGTCGCCCAACGGCAGTCGTCCGGTTTCCCTCGCGCCGCTGGCTACGTTCCGGATTACCTTCGGGCTGTTGATGTTTGGCAGTTTGTTGCGCTTTTGGGCGCGGGGCTGGATTGAAAGCAGCTATGTCGAACCTACTTTCCACTTTACCTATTGGGGTTTTGAATGGGTGCAGCCGCTGGGCCAAACGGGTATGCACCTGCTTTTCGGAACCCTCATCGTGTCGGCGTTGCTTGTCGCTTTGGGGCTGTTCTATCGGGTAGCGATCGTCGTCTTTTTTTTCGGCTTCACCTACGTGGAGCTGATCGACGTTACGACCTACCTCAACCACTATTACTTCATCAGTCTGGTCGCGTTGCTGCTGGTTTGGCTGCCCGCCAACCGCGACTACGCCCTCGACGCCTACTTTGGCCTGGTGCCGCGGCGCACCCAAACGCCCCGCTGGGCCATCGGAATTCTGCGTTTTCAGATGGCGATCGTGTATATTTTTGCCGGCCTCGCCAAACTCAACGCCGACTGGCTGCTGCGGGCCGAGCCTATGAAAACCTGGCTTCCCGCCAAAAGCCACCTACCGCTCATTGGGCCTTTGATGTACGAAGAGTGGGTTGCTTACCTATTCTCGTGGTTCGGGGCGGGCTACGATCTTTTTATCGTTTTTTTCTTGTTAAATCGTCGCACCCGGCCCGTCGCCTATCTGTTCGTGCTGATTTTTCATGGCGCTACGGCCCTGTTTTTCCCGGCCATCGGGATGTTTCCCTACGTCATGATTTTAAGCAGTCTGATCTTTTTTTCGGGCGAATTTCATACCAAATTATTATCGTTTTTACGTGTAGGAAATGCCTATTTGACTCGGCAGGCTTACGAGTTCAAATATAAAAAGATACTGTACTTTTTTGCCGCCTTGTACGTGGCTTTTCAACTTCTCTTTCCGTTACGTTTCCTGCTGTATCCCGGAAAACTATTCTGGACCGAGCAGGGTTATCGATTTTCGTGGCGCGTGATGCTCATGGAAAAAGCCGGGGCCGCTTACTTTACCGTAAAGGACCGGACGGGAGAAAAGTCGTACGTTGTCGAAAATAAACAATACCTCAATCTGTTGCAGGAAAAGATGATGAGCACTCAGCCTGACCTGATCTTGAAATACGCGCACCACCTCGCCGCGGTATTTAAGAATAAAGGCGTGGCGGAACCAAAAGTGTACGCCGAAGTGTACGTAACCCTCAACGGCGAACCTTCCCGTCTCTTTGTCGACTCGACGGTCAATCTTGCGGCCATGCCATTGAGCTGGCGGCCCTACAACTGGGTGCTACCCTTTGAAAAATAAGATGCCATGATGCGGAACATTACGCTTTCCTTACTTTTTTGCGCGTTGACTTCTCTGGCCTTTGGCCAAAAAACTTCCTTCGTGGAAGGCACGGTTCGGGAGGGCAACGAAGTTATTCCCGGCGCTATTGTGCGGCTGTCGCCCGGTGGTGGGGTAGAAATCAGTAACGACAACGGTTTTTTTCGTTTTGGGAAAATCACGCCGGGAACGTACTTTCTGGATGTGAGTTTGCTCGGCTACAAAAAATTCGCCGATACGCTGAACATCACCGAAGCGGGATTACAGTTGGATATTCAACTGGAAGAAGCGGTCAATGTATTGACCCAGGAAGTGGTCGTTTTTGGGCAAAATACCGAAACCATCTCCGGCAAGTTGAACGATGTATCGGGTACGGCGATTTACGCCAGCAAAAAGACGGAACTCATCAACGTTCGTAATCTGAACGCCAATTTAGCTACCAACAACACCCGGCAAATCTACGCCCGCGTGCCCGGTCTTAACATTTGGGAATACGACCGCGGCGGCCTGCAACTGGGAATTGGCGGACGCGGACTGAGCCCCAACCGATCCTCTAATTTCAACATTCGCCAAAATGGCTACGACATCAGTGCCGACGCGCTCGGCTATCCCGAAAGCTACTACACGCCCTCGGCGGAGGCGCTCGACAAAATCGAGATTATCCGGGGCGCGGCTAGTTTGCAGTACGGTCCACAATTTGGCGGACTGGTCAATTTTATCATGCGGCAGGGGCCGCGCACCAAGCCGATCGAGTTCACCACGCGGCAGACGGGTGGTTCGTTTGGTCTGTTTAATTCATTCAACAGTTTGGGCGGGACAGTAGCCGACGGCAAGCTCAATTACTACACCTTTTTTCAGTACAAGCGCGGCGATAGCTGGCGTCCCAACAGCCACTACACCCAGCAAAACGGCTACGTTCATCTGGCTTACGACCTCAGTCCGAAATTCAAAGTGACCGGTGAGTACACCCGCATGGGGTACCTGGCGCAACAGTCCGGCGGTCTCACCGACGCCCAGTTTGCGGAAGACCCTTCCGTGTCGGTCAGGTCCCGCAATTGGTTCCGGGTGGACTGGAATTTGATGGATCTTAATCTTGACTATATCATCAAGGAGGGCACCAAAATCAACTGGCGCAACTATCTACTCGAAGGAGGAAGGGAAGCCATCGGGGCGCTCACATACATCAATCGGCCCGATTTCGGGTTTAACCGCGATTACATGGCCGACCGCTATCACAATTTTGGCAGCGAGTTGCGGTTGATTCATCGGTACCGGCTGCTGGGTTCGGCGGATAACACTTTTCTGATCGGCACCCGGCTGTACAAAGGCCTGACCGTGCGCAAGCAGGGCGACGGCAACGACGGCGAAGGACCCGATTTCGAATTTCTCGACGCCGAACCCAACAAGTCCAGCTTCCGCTTTCCTGGCAGCAACCTGGCGTTTTTTGCCGAGAATATTTTTCGCTTGGGCAAGAACTGGAGCGTCACGCCGGGTGCCCGTTTTGAATACATCAATACCAAAGCTGAAGGGTATTATTTCAAGCAAAATAAGTTTATCCCGAACGAAAAAATCTTTGAAACCCGCGCCAATCCGCGCTCCTTCTTCCTGCTGGGCATCGGCACGAGCTGGAAATTCAAGAAAGGCGCGGAGTTTTACGCCAATATTTCCCAGAACTACCGCTCGATCAACTTTAACGACATTCGGCTCATCAACACCAACGCCCGCGTCGATCCAAAGTTAAAGGACGAAACCGGTTTCAACCTGGATTTAGGACTGCGCGGCACTTTCAAAAACTGGCTGTACGCCGATGTAAGTCTGTTTTACTTGAAATACAACGACCGAATCGGCTCCATTTTTACGACCGACAGCAGCTACATGACCTACCGCCTGCGGACCAATGTGTCGGACAGTCGCAACCTGGGGCTGGAATTGTTGCTGGACGGAGACATCATCAACGCGCTCACGCACGGAAAATCGAAGTACAAGCTGAACCTATACACCAGCCTGTCGCTGATCGATGCCCGCTACGTAAATACCAAAAATACAGCCATCGCCAACAAACTGGTCGAGAACGTGCCGCCCGTGCTGCTGCGCACCGGCCTGAGCGCGGGCAGTCCGCGCTTCAACCTGACCTACCAATTCGCCTTTCAAACCAAGCAGTACTCCGACGCTACCAACACCGAGCAAACGCCCACCGCCGTAGACGGCGCAATCCCGGCTTTTTCGGTTATGGATTTGAGTTTGAGTTATAATTGGCGCCGGTTTATGATCTCAACGGGCGTAAACAACCTGGCCGACACCCGCTACTTCACCCGCCGCGCCGACGGCTACCCCGGTCCCGGTATCCTGCCTGCCGACAAGCGGAATTTTTATCTGACGCTGCAGTTCAAGATTTAAAAAAAGGCAGGTGATGCTTTGCGGATGTTTAGGGACGAAAATCCAAGTGTTCAGCCGGTAAGGGTTTAAAGCGTACTTTTGGAGAAAAGCTAATACTTGTGCTCGTGGCCGCAATTACAGATATCTCTCAACTCGATCTAAACGGCACCTATTCCTACGCCGACTACCTTACGTGGCAATTTCAGGAAAGGGTGGAATTATTGCGCGGCAAAATATTCCCGATTTCACCTGGTCCGAATATCCAGCATCAGCGGGTATCCACTGTGATACAAGGCTTCTTCTTTATCCATTTTCGTCATACTAGTTGTCAACATTTTGCGGCTCCTTTAGGTGTGCGGCTTTACAACCGTGAGATTTCGAACAAAGCTGATCAGGAGGTATTCACTGTTGTCCAGCCTGATCTATGCGTGGTTTGTGATCTCATTAAACTTGAAGATGACAGAAGCTGCAACGGTGCGCCCGACCTGGTTGTCGAGATTTTGTCGCCGGGCAATACCAAGCGCGAGATGAAGGATAAGTTTGAGCTTTACGAGGAAGCGGGCGTGCGGGAATATTGGCTCGTGCATCCGCTGGACGAATCGGTGCAGATTTACGTCCTGAATGAGGAAGAACGTTACATCGGCCTGCAACCTGCTACGGAAATCGCCCGGTCGCGTATTTTTCCAGAGTTAAGCGTAGAGTTGGCGGAGGTGTTTCGGTAGAAAAAGTAATTCTATAGAAAATCAAGTACCTTTTACTTCCCCGCCTTCTCGGGCACCCGAATTTCGTACGAACTGTTAGTCGGAATTCTCAGCAAATAAGTCGACGAATTATTGAACCACGGATTGAGCTGCCGCAACGTCCGGTAGGTCGTACCGCGCGCCTTGGCGTAGGTAACGAGGTTGAGGTCGGCGTAGACCTTTTCGGTGGTGAATTGGTAGGGCTGATACTGCCCGGCGGTGGGCAGAAAGAAGCCGTAAGCCTCCGGATTTTCCAAAATCACTTTGAACGCCAGAATCCGGTAGAGGTAGCGGGCGGTTTCAGGATTGAGGTACAAGTCCCAAAAATTGTTGGCTTGCTGGTCGCGCAAAGCATTTTGCGTACCCGTCAATCCGCGGTTGTAGGAAGTTGCTACCAGCGTCCAGTCTTTTAGGCGCACATGCGCCCATTTGAGGTAGCGGCTGGCGGCCTCGGTTGCTAGTAGCGGGTCGCGGCGCATGTCGGCGTCGTTGTCGATATGCAGACCATAATCGCGGGCGGTGGGAGGCATGAACTGCCACATGCCCACGGCCCCGGCGGGCGACTGGGCGTTGTTGTCGAATTCGCTTTCGGCCACGGCGAGGTAGATAAAGTCGGTAGGTATCGCGTTCTCTGTTAGCGTTTTCTCGATTAGTGGCCGCCAACGCTCGATTCGCCGCAGAATCCCGATCGTACTGGCATGTCGAAAGGTATTGACGGTCAGCTCGTTTTCCAGCGCCTCGCGTATATCGTCGCGGTCGAGCGGCACGGTTTCGCCCGCGAAGCTGAGCGTGGCGGGCAGCGGCGGCATCGTGACGCGTTGGGGCGATGTGGTGTCGGCGCGACTGGATTTATTGCCGACAAAAGCCTCATTGTCGCGGGCCGTGGCAGTGGAGTCGGTGGAGCTGCATCCCCAGAAGGGTAACAGCGTAAAAAACAGAAAGTAGCGAAGCATGAGCGCGGGAAGTTGAATGACAAAGTACGGCATAAATCGTCTATTTGCTTTGTGTCGCCGCGCCTTCGTATCTTCGTCGCTTGCTATATCCTCAAACACACCCCTTATGTACTTTCTTGGAATTGACGTCGGTAGCTCGTCCGTAAAAGCCTGCTTACTTGCCGCCGACACGGGGCAGGTCGTGGCTTCGGCCTTTTTCCCTGAAACCGAAATGCCCCTCGACGCGCCCCAACCCGGCTTCGCCGAGCAGCAACCAGAACAGTGGTGGGACAATGCCTGCCTGGCGACCCGCGCCGCCATGCGGGTATCGGGCATTGCGCCCGCCGACGTCAAAGCCATCGGCATCTCGTACCAAATGCACGGTCTGGTCGTGGTCGACCGCGAGATGAACGTGCTCCGCCCGTCGATCATCTGGTGCGATAGCCGCGCCGTCGAGATTGGTAACGCCGCGCTAGACGCGCTGGGACCGGATAAAGTGCTGCCCCATTTGCTTAACTCGCCCGGCAATTTCACGGCTTCCAAACTGGCTTGGGTGCGGCAGAACGAGCCGGAGATTTACGTCAAAGTACACAAATTCATGCTGCCCGGCGACTACCTCGCTGCCCGCATGACGGGCGACATCGTCACCACACCTTCGGGCTTGTCGGAAGGAATTTTTTGGGATTTTATGGAAGATAAACCCGCCGATTTCCTGCTGGATTATTTTGGCTTTGCCCAAAACCTGATTCCCACCGTGTTGCCCACTTTTGGCGACCAGGGACGCCTGACCCACGACGCGGCGGCCGCGCTCGGCCTGGCCGCCGGAACGCCCGTCACCTACCGCGCGGGCGATCAGCCGAACAACGCATTCTCGCTCAACGTGTTGGAGCCGGGTGAAGTAGCCGCCACGGCGGGGACTTCGGGCGTCGTCTACGGCGTCAGCGACCGGCCCGACTACGACGCCGAATCGCGCGTGAATACCTTTCTGCACGTCAACCATACGCCCGATGCACCGCGCTACGGCGTGCTGCTGTGCGTCAACGGCACGGGAATTCTGAATAGTTGGCTGCGCAATACGATGTTGCAGGGCACCATGTCCTATGCCGCCATGAATACGCTCGCTGCCCAGGCCCCCATCGGCGCCAGCGGCTTGCGTTGTCTGCCTTTCGGCAACGGCGCCGAGCGGATGCTCTGCAACGACGATCCCGGCGCGACCTTCGCTGGCCTGCAATTCAGCCGCCACGGTCTGAGTCACATGCTGCGGGCAGCGCAGGAAGGTATCGTTTTCTCGCTTTTTTACGGGATGCAGATTATGGAAACGCTGGGCGTATCACTGAAAAACATCCGCGCCGGCGAAGCCAATATGTTCCTCAGCCCGATTTTCCGTGAGACTTTCGCCAGTGTGTCGGGGGCCACAGTGGAGCTATTCAACACCGACGGTGCGCAGGGCGCAGCGCGCGGCGCGGGTATGGGACTTGGCTACTACAAAAACCGCGCGGAAACCTTCGTCGGCCTCACCGCCACGCACACCATCGAGCCCGATGCGCGCCGGGCGGCGGCGTACCAGGATGCGTATGGACGTTGGAAAGAAGCGTTAGGAGGACGTTAGATCGGTCCGCCGATGCGGTTGGACTTTGGACGCTGGATTGGTCCAAAGTCTAATATCCAAAGTCCATCTCACACAAAATCAATCGCTACCTCATCGCTCATCGGATAGGCGGTGCAGGTGAGTATCCAGCCTTGCGTCAAATCGCGCGCGGTGAGTACGTCGTTGATGCTCATCCGCACTTTACCCGCACGGCATAGGGCGGCGCAGGTACCACAACTACTCCCCCGGCAACTGTACGGAATCGGGAGACCGTGCGTAAGCCCGGCTTGCAGGATAGTAGTGTAGGCGGGTACTTCCAGTTGATATTCTTTATTCCCTAAATTAAGTTGAATCACCCGGTCTTCGGAATGCACCAGCGGGGGCGGCGCGGGGTCGATGACGAAATTCTCCTTGCGGATTTGGTGCGGCGCAAAACCCATGAACCGCAGCGTGATGTCGGCTGTGCGCATCATCGCGAAGGGACCGCACAGAAAAAATACCGCTTGCTCATGGGCGAAACGCAGATTTTCTTTTACCAATCGTTCCAATCTATAATTATTGATCCGGCCCCGCATTTCCGTCCAGTCGTCGGTCGGCTGGCTCAGCACGTGGATCAAATTGAGGCGGTCGGGAAAGCGATTTTGCCAGTCTTTTAATGCTTCCCGAAAAATGATGCTACGCTCGCGACGGCTGGCGTACAACAGCGTCACCCGGCTTTGGGGCTCATAGGTCAGGATAAATTTGAGCATGGAGAATAGCGGCGTGATACCGCTTCCGGCGCCAACGAGCACCACATCGCGCGGCGGCCCGTCGTTGACTGTCGGCGTAAACCTTCCGGCGGGAGGCAGCGCGTGCAGTACCGCGCCCACTGACACTTGATCGTGCCAGTAGCGCGACACCGAGCCGTTGATCAGCCGCCGCACCGTCACGGCGGGCCACGCATCCACGCCGGGGGCCGAGCTCATGGAATACGACCGCCGAATTTCGCGACCGTTGATTTCGAGCAGGAACGTCAGGAATTGACCGGGGGCGTAGGCCAGCGGCTGTCCGTCGGTGGGTATCAGCACGAAAGTACTGGTGTCGTCGGTTTCCGGGATAATTTCGGCGACGGTGAGCGCGATGGTAGGGGTTTGCATCTGACAAACAAAACCTACGCCGCCCAGAAAAGCAAACGGATAAATGCTTTGAAACGACCTGCTTTTGATATGATGTTCTTATTTTTGTCAAAACAATTTTTAAAAACTACCCGAAGCCCAATGCAAAAAATACTATCCTGCCTGCTGGTTGTTGCGCTGTGCGCCACGCTGCCCGCTGATGCTCAGAAGAAGAATAAGAAAAAGGAGGCTACGCCAACGGCTGCTGCAATCATGCCCACCAACGCAGCTACCCGGCAGGTTGGCTTCGCGCAGCGCCAAAAGCTGGGATCGAACTCGTTGGTTAGCAACGTCAAGTTTCGCGCCATCGGTCCCACCGACATGAGCGGCCGCGTGGTTGATATGGACGTTAACGACGCCAACCCGACGCAATTTTTTGTGGCCTACGCCTCGGGTGGCTTGTGGAAAACCAAAAACAACGGCATGAGTTTTACGCCACTCTTCGACCAGCAAGCCACGATGACGATCGGCGACATTGCCGTCGACTGGAAGACCAACGGCCAAACGATTTGGGTCGGGACAGGCGAGAACAACGCCAGCCGCTCCACCTACGCGGGCAACGGAATCTATAAATCGACCGATGGCGGCAAAACCTGGCAGCACCTCGGATTGGAGGAAACGCACCACATCGGGCAGGTGATCTTGCATCCCACTGACCCCAACACCGTGTGGGTGGCGGCGGTGGGCCATTTGTACAGTCCCAACGCCGAGCGCGGCGTTTTCAAAACTACTGACGGCGGCAAGACCTGGACCAAAACGTTGTATATCGACGATAAAACCGGCGCGATCGATCTGGATATCGACCCGATGAATCCCAACGTCCTTTTTGCTTCGATGTGGCATAAGGAGCGCAGTGCCTGGAACTTCGTAGAAAGCGGTAAAACCTCGGGCATGTACCAGTCAACCGACGGCGGCAGTACCTGGGAACTCATCAGCACGCCTGAAAGCGGACTGCCGCAAGGCGAAGGCGTGGGCCGCATTGGCCTGGCGATTTATCCTAAAGATTCCAAAATCATGTACGCTTTTGTGGATAATCAGGACAAGCGCAAGCCCGAAGATAAGAAGGAAGACGAGGGACTAACGGTCGCCAAGTTGAAGACGATGGGCGAAAAGGACTTCATGGAAGTCTCAGATTTGATCATCAATGAGTTTTTGGATAAGGGAAATTTTCCGGCTAAAAACTCCGCGAAGCAAATCAAGCTGGAAATGGCCGACGGCAAGCTGAAAGTGAAGGACATTTATGATTTCATGGGTGGCGCGATGGAAGACGTAGTGTCGGCGGCGGTCAAGGGCGCGGAAATTTACCGTACCGAGGACGGCGGCAAAACATGGAAGAAAACGCACGACGAACCGCTCGATCTGGTGTATTCCTACGGCTACTACTTCGGGCAGATCTTTGTGGCCCCCAGTAATTCCAGTCGACTCTTGACTTTCGGGGTACCGATTTTGATGTCGGACGATGCGGGCAAAACCTGGAAGAGTCTCGATCAGGACAACGTCCACTCCGACCACCATGCGCTCTGGATCAACCCCAACAACGAAGACCATATGATCAACGGTAACGACGGCGGTGTAAACATCACCTACGATAGCGGTAAACATTGGTCACACCTCAATTCGGAGCCGCTGGGTCAGTTTTACGCCATTGCCGTGGATATGGACAAGCCCTACAATGTTTACGGTGGTTTGCAGGACAACGGCGTCTGGACGGGTACTTCGCGGCCCCGCGAGGATAGCCCGCTACCCGCCTGGAAATCCATCATGGGTGGCGACGGTATGCAGGTGCAGGTCGACTGGCGTGACAACAGTACGGTCTACACGGGTTTTCAGTTTGGTACGTATTTCCGGCTGAATAAAGATAAACCCGGCTTTGGCAGCATGAAGCGGCTCACCATGCCGCGCGAAATTGGCGATCCCAAGCTTCGCTTCAACTGGCAGGCGCCCATCCACTTGTCGCGCCACAACCAGGACATCGTG